>WOYO01000099.1:2972-14078 GCA_011620765.1 Thermoplasmata archaeon | reverse complement strand
TCTTGAGCTCACCAATACGCATCACTTCGACTTCGCTCTTTCTCAGCTTCTCCAGAACTATAGAGAGATCTTCACTCTCTATATCAAACACGACCTTCACAACTATCCTTCCATTTATGACATTGCTTCTCTCATGAACTATGCCAACAATATTTCCGCCAACCTCAGCGATGGGTGTAAGGGCTCTTAACAGCTGACCGGGAACGTCATTAAGCTGGAGATCCGCATTGATCCTGATGCTCATACTCTAAAAGCTCTTCATAACTCTTTATGCTTTTTGGTTGAGCGCTTACCCTCATCACAGAATCAGGATCCTTGAGAAGGTGCCCTGTAGTAACACACACAATGCGCTCACTCTTTCCTATAGACCCTTCAGCCAAAAGCTTTTTCACCCCGGCAAAACTGGCAGCAGATGCAGGCTCTACACCTATGCCCTCCATAACCGCAAGATCTCTCTGCGCTTCAAGTATCTCCTCATCACTCACGGCAATAGCAGAGCCATCAGACTCCTTTATAGCAGTAAGAGCCTTCTTTGCGTTCACAGGATTTCCTATCCTTATGGCTGTTGCCACAGTTTCAGGGTTATCAAAAGCTCTGAAAATACCGCTCTCGTAAGCCCGCACAACAGGCATAGCGCCTTTAGCCTGAACCCCTATCATTCTCGGCATGTTATCCATAAGCCCTTCCTCTAAGAACTCTTTAAACCCCTTATATATGGCCCATATGTTCGCGGCATTGCCCACAGGCACAAAGACCCTATCTATTCCTTTAATAGCCTCTGCTATCTCAAAGCCTATTGTTTTCTGTCCCTCTGGACGAAAAGGATTCAGAGAGTTGAGCATGTAAGCATAGCCCTCATCAGCATAGCGCTCAACAATACGCATAGCATCATCAAAGCTTCCATCGATCTCAAAGACCTCTGCCCCATAAAATAGAGATTGAGCGAGTTTGCCCATCGCTATCTTACCTTTCGGTAGTACAACAAGCGCGCGCATGCCCGCCTTTGCTGCATAAGCGGCCATGGATGCTGAGGTATTGCCAGTAGAAGCACACACAACCCTCTTTTTCCCGAGCTCAAAGGCTCTGCTGATGCCAACGGTCATGCCTCTGTCTTTAAAAGAACCTGTGGGGTTCGCGCCCTCAAACTTCACGTGCATCTCTACTCCAAAGCGCTCTGAAAGCCTGTCGCATCTATATAACGGGGTCCCCCCCTCCTGCAGCGAGATCCTCTTTTTAAAATCTGGCAGGAAGCTTGAATATCTCCACACTCCTTTACCCTTCAGCTCTACGCTTCTTTTTCCTTCATAAACGACATCCAGCAAACCACCGCAAGAGCATCTGTAAGCTTCCTCATACTCTCTTCCGCACTCCATGCATTTCAGCCTGATATCCATTATATCACAGCTCCTTCGCTGATCTCCATAGCTCCTCTACCCACAGAACAGATAAAGCCCTCGCTGTCTATTCCATTTTCCAGGAAAGCTTCCGTTATTGCCTTTGAGATCTCCTTGCCCCTGTGCTCTCTCTTATCAAAAAGAGCGATAACGCTCGGCCCAGATCCGCTGAGCGATAAACCGGATGCACCTGCGCCTATAGCAACCTTTCTTATATCGCTAAGCCATGGCATCAAAGGCTCCCTGGCCTTCTCAAAGATCGCATCAACCATAGCTCTGCCCATCAGAGCTATATCCTCTCTAATAAAGCCAGCAACAAATGCGCTTGCATTTCCTGCATTTCTAACAACATCCTTCACAGGAGCGCTCTCGGGCAATATCGCCCTTGCCTCCTTTGTGCTGACCTCAACCTCTGGCAAAACAACCACTATGCCCATAGATGAGAAAGCTTCCAACCGCACTATGTCTAAAGGGCTATAAGATCTTATGATGGTAAAGCCTCCCAAAAGGGCCGGAGCAACATTATCCAGATGGGCACTCATTGATGAAACTCTTTCACCCTCGCCAGCGCAGAGCAGGATATCTTCGTAGCTCAAGCCCCCGAGAAGCTTTGAGGCTGCAAGCGCTCCACCAACAGATGATGCTGCAGAAGAACCCAGGCCACTCTTAGGTCTTATGCACTTTCTCATCCACATCTTTGCCCCATGCGCATAGCCCTTCATCTCAAAAACCTTTGATGCCGCGACAGCTGCACAATTCTCTGATGGCTCTTCGGGCACATCATAGCCCTCTACGCCAAGGATCTCTATGCTTTTCCCTGTGGTAAGCTCCATGTAAACTTCATCATAAAGACAATCTAAAGCCAGGCCAAAGACGTCAAAACCCGCACCGAGGTTTGCTGAAGTTGCTGGTACCCTGACTTTAACCTTAGAGTTAGTATCAGTTGTGTTCATCATCGCTATCCATTATAACATACCTTCTCGGGTATGGTATCTCTATGCCCTCTTTCCTGAAGCGCTCCAGTATAGCCTTTCTAAGATCGCATGAGAGCTGGAAAGCATCACCCTGCGTAGTAGCCATAACTATTAACCTTAACTGCACACCAGAGTCTTTGAAATTCGTCATATGCACCTTCGGCTCCATAAGGTCCAGCCTGCAGAGTGGGTGTTTCCTTGCCTCCTCCTTCATAAGCTCGTATGCTTTGTCCATATCGCTCTCATACGCAACATCCACAAATATTGGAGCTATCATTGTAGCATCCTTTATGGTATAGTTTATCAAAGGCTCCTTATCTATAATGCTATTCGGCACGATTATCCTTCTATTATCCCATGTCCTAAGCACGGTGTGCATTAGATTTATATCCTCAACGAAGGCGAAATCGTTGTGATAGAGCATAGCATCGCCCAATCTGTAAGGCCTTGAGAACATTATAGATATGCCTGAGAAGATGTTGCCTAACACACCTTGAGCTGCGAGACCAACAACTATGCCTGCAAAACCAGCACCTGCTATTATCGCTGTTACAGCGCCACCAAGTCCAAATATCCCAACGATTACCAGCAGTGCCAAGAGAATGACCAGAGCTATAACTATCTGCTCTATCACCCTGACAACGGTTTTCTGGTCTGGCGTTCTTGCTTTAAGATAGTTCTCGAAAAATATTCTAAATATAGTCACAATAAGGAATGTGACTATCAAAACAACTATTGTTAAAAAGAGATCACGCGGGAATATACCAAAGAAGTAATCAACAGCGCTTCTAAAAGGCTCCATCTCCAAAAAGATCCATAGGGTAATAGAGAGATATATAAAAGCAAGTATCAATCTCTCCCCTACTGTAATAGAGTGCTCGCTGAACCACTTAGACATATACGCTTTAACATACTTTCTGAATAACCACCTTATAACGAAAGTTGCCACAACGGCGAGTATTATTCCGGAGACAAGAGTGCCCCAGAATTGAGGGGTGAGAAACGATGTTTGCTCTGTTATCTGATCAGGCAACTCTTCGAGCATAGCTCTTATTATCTTCGTTATTTAAGCATTTTTCTAAAATTTTCTACCGCTTTTCTAGCCAGGGAAAGATCTTATGTCGCTGCTCTCAAAACCACATCACAGAGCTCGTTATCGACCCTGAGATCCTCACTTGTTTTGTCTGTTGCCCTTCTGTGTTTCTCATCTACCTCAGAATCGAAATGATCCACTTTTTCTCCTTATCATTTAAAAGGGGCGTGTTCTCATTATATCATCTCAGAGCATCTCCAAGATCCACATCAAACTTTACATAAAACTTTTTTATCGTCAGGAGTTCAGAACCGCCCAGAGAAGGAAGAGCAAGGAGTTTGGGGGGAATCCTAAAGAATAAAGGGCTGCGGTGAGACCTACCGCTCCTGGTAGCTTTACTCCCTCCACATTTCTTGAGCAACCGAGATGTCAGAAGACAAAATTATTAAAGCACCAAAAAGAAAAGGGTTGTGGACTCTCTGGTTTCAAGGCTTAAAAGATACGGTTACATAAGAAGCGCAGCTGTTGAGAAAGCAATGCTCAAAGTGGATAGAGCACTTTTCGTGCCAGAGGGCGCAAAGACATATGCTTATAACGATCACCCTCTCGAGATAGGTTACGGACAGACGATAAGCGCTCCACACATGGTTGCTATAATGCTCGAGCTACTGGAGATTGGGGAAAAAGATAGGGTTCTTGAGATAGGAACAGGGAGTGGCTACAATGCAGCACTTATGGCCACGATGGCAAAAGAGGTCTATACAGTTGAAAGCATACCTGAACTTGCTGAGATCGCAAAGAAAAACCTCAGCGATTTTAAAAACGTTAATGTTATTGTGGGAGATGGCTCACTTGGCTATGAGGAAAAAGCACCATATGATACCATATGCGTCACATGCGCCGCCCCGGCACTGCCAGAGACTCTAAAAACACAGGTTAAGGAAGGGGGAAGAATAGTTATACCTGTAGGCTCACTCTACATTCAAACGCTCTACAGGTTCATAAAGCGAAAGAGCTCTTTTGAGAAGAGCGCTCATGGAGAAGTTGTGTTTGTTCCCATGCGCGGTAAATATGGGTTTTAGCTTCATTCTACCGTAGGTAAGGTTTACCATCAGCCTCTGGCATTCTTACCCTTTTCACAGCCACGACAAGGACAATTATCGTCAGGATGTATGGAAGCGCCTGTATGGCCTGAGATGGTATCGTATAACCCATCGTCTGGATCACTGTCTGAATGGAGTCAGAAAAGCCAAAGAGTAATGATGCCCCAAGAGCCCCAAATGGCGTCCAGTTGCCAAATATCATTGCTGCAAGAGCGATGAAGCCTCTGCCAGCAACCATATTCTTTGTAAAACCTCCTCCCTGCTCAAGGGCAAGGTACGCCCCGCCAAGAGCTGCGAGCGCTCCGCTGAGCACTACACCCAGGTATCGCATAGTGCTAACATTTATGCCCAGAGAATCTGCGCTTGCCGGATTCTCCCCTACAGATCTGAGCCTTAAACCCAGGACAGTATGGAATAGGAGAAAATGGGAAACAGGAATCAAAGCTATAGCAACGTAAACTAAAGGAGTCAAACCAGCCAGGAGGGGTGCAGAATTCAAAGCCCTTATATCTGTCATCCCCATGAGCGCTTCAGGTATGAATGCTGTTATTCCCATTCCAAAGAGGTTTATGGCAACCCCGCTTACAATCTGATTGGCCTTGAATGTTATAGTTGCCATACCATGCAGCGCTGCAACAGCCATGCCCGCAACAACAGCAAGAAGGATGCCAGGTAAAAGACCGAAAGCGTTTGATGCTATAACGGATACAAATGCGCCTACGAGCATTATGCCTTCTAAACCTATGTTAACAACACCGGAGCGCTCAGAGTAGACCGCCCCTAAAGAAGCAAATATAAGGGGCGTTGAGC
Organism: Thermoplasmata archaeon; assembly: GCA_011620765.1. GTDB lineage: Archaea > Thermoplasmatota > UBA186 > UBA287 > UBA287 > UBA287. The sequence goes on along the minus strand of WOYO01000099.1, from coordinate 8,764 downwards.
GCCTCAGCGTTGATAAAATTATGATTGAAATGTCAATCATTTTTACCTCCAAGAATGACAGAGAATACAACCATTGAGAATATTATTATGCCCTCTAAAAAGAGGTAAAAAGAGCTTGGCACTCCGAGCTCGAACTGCGCTGTCAGACCGCCTGAATATAGGATAGCCAGCAGAAGTGACGAAAGCAAAACCATTACCGGATTGTTGTTAGCAAGGAGCGCTGCTGTGATTGCATCAAAACCGACATTGGTGCCCACCAAAACATCGCTTATCGCACGGTATTGATATGCAAAGAGATAGTTAAAATAGGACAGAGCTGCTATTGCGCCACTCAAACACATGGTAAGAGTTATGATCCTGTTTACTCTTATCCCCGAGTGAGCTGAAGCTAACTGGTTAAAGCCGACGGCTCTGAGCTCATAACCCATCCTGCTCCTCCATAGGAATATATAAGAGAGCACTGCCATAAGAATTGCAACGAACACCATAGGATCAGTACCAAGTGTGTTTCCAATGCGCGGAAACAGTAAGCTTTCAGGTAAAGGAGCGCTCTGCGCTATCCAGCTTCCAGGATCCTTCATGGGATATGTCAGAGCATAGCTCACCGCGCTGATAGCAATATAGTTCATCATTATTGTAACAACAACCTCATTCGTGCCCCTCTTTGCCTTTAAAACCCCAGGAATAAAACCCCAGAAAGCTCCTGCACAGAGGGCAGCAAAAACAACCGTAGGCATGAGAATAGCCCCGGGCACTCCAGAGAAACGGAGTGAGAAATAGGTTGCGGCTAAAGCTCCCATCATTAACTGCCCGTTGGCACCTATATTGAAAAGACCACAATGAAAAGCTATGGCTACTGCAAGCGCAGAGAATATGAGGGATGTAGCCCAGAATAGGGTGAAGCCCCAGTCTTCAAAAGCACCTCTGAATATTGAAATATAGGCATCCAGAGGATTTTTTCCTATCAGGGCAACAATAATACCCCCAATAATAAAGGCTATCGCTAATGACACTATGGGCGCTGCGGCTCTTTTAGCCTCCTCTCTATCAAGCTCAGGCATATTCACCTTTACCTCCGAGCATAGCAGAACCTATGTCCTCAACCTTATCTTTTTTATCAAATTCCCCCACAATTCTGCCCTCATAAATGACAGCTATCCTGTCACTGAGCTCCATTATCTCATCCAGATCACTCGATATCAGAAGCACACTACCCTTGCTCTTTGCCTCAAGAAGCTTATTATGAACAAAGAGCGCTGCACCAACATCTAATCCTCTGGTGGGCTGGTTTGCTATGAGAACCTTTGGATTCTTCCTCAACTCTCTCGCAATAACAACCTTCTGTTGATTGCCTCCGGAGAGGTTCTTCATTTTTACTTCTAAATCCCTTGGCCTTATATCATATTCATCCATGAGCTTCGCTGTTTCGTTCATTATCTCATTCTTCTGCAGCAGACCGGCGCGTGAAAACTCAGTCTGATATCCTAAAATTAAATTCTCATAGACTGTGAACTCATCTATCATACCACTGGATAGTCTATCCTCAGGTATGTGAGCTATTCCTTTCGATCTCAAAAGCCATGGGGGAGTCCCTGTAAGCTCATGCCCAAAGAGCATTATTCTACCATTTACAGCTCTTCTCAAACCGCAGAGCGCTTCAACAAGCTCTGTCTGTCCATTTCCCTCAACACCAGCAATGCCAAGAAGCTCATTCTCTTTGAGGACTAAATTTAGACCTTTAAGAACCTCATTTCCCCTCTCTCCCAGCACAACAAGATTCTCCACCACCAGAGCTTCTGTATTTTTTGGCTCTACTCTCTGCTCACCTCTAACCCTGAGCTCTTTCCCTATTATGAGCTCACTTAATTCCTGAGGAGTTACTTCTGCAACGCTCATTGTTGCAATGCTCCTCCCACCTCTCATAACAGTTATGGTGTCTGCAACCCTGAATACCTCCTTGAGCTTATGGGTTATAAAGATTATTGTTTTTCCGCTAGCCTTCATTCTCTCAATCGTAGCGTAGAGAGACTCTATCTCCTGAGGCGTTAGAACGGCTGTCGGCTCATCAAGTATGATGATGTCTGCCTTTCTGTAAAGAACCTTAAGCAGCTCTACCCTCTGCTGCTCTCCCACGGAGAGCTCTTCTATCCTTGCTTCCGGATCCACTGACAGATCAAAAGATCTTGATAGTTCTGCTATCAACTTATTGCCTTTTTCTCTGCTTATGTAAAATTTGGAGCCCTCCTGTCCAAGAATGATGTTTTCAGCAACTGTAAATCTCTTTATCAGAGCGAAATGCTGCTGAACCATTCCTATGCCTAATGCTATAGCATCTTTAGGGCTTTCAATGCGTGCCTCTTTACCCCTCACATAAATAGTTCCACTATCCGGCTTATGAAGACCATAGAGTATGCGCATCAGGGTCGTCTTTCCCGCTCCATTTTCACCAACAATTGCATGAACCTCTCCAGCTTTAACAGCGAATGAGACTTTATCATTTGCCAGAGTGCTACCAAACCTCTTGCATATGCTTTGAAACTCTATAGCATTACCATTAATGCTGGTGCTGGTTATACCATTATCATTGACAGTCATAGCTCTTTCATACTCTTTGGAACCTTTATCTCTCCTTTAACAATCTTCTCAATAATTTCATTCGCTTTCTTTACTGTCTCCTCATCGAGATTTGCCCTATTATAATCATCAATTGCAAAATCTAAAGCTCTATAGGTCTCATTTCCAATCTTCACAAAATCCTTAAGACCATACTCTCTAACACCACCCTCAAGCCTGTTGTTTACAAGATCCTCTATCACAAGGTAGACCGCAACATCAACCCTCTTCAACATGCTCGTTAGAGACCAGTTTTTACCCGCTGCACTATCATAGCCTAAGTAGTTCTGGTTACTGTCGACACCAATAACATAAAAACCTCTCTCTATTGCGGCCCTGAACACACCATTTCCAGTGTTGCCTGCTGCATGATAGATTATATCACAGCCCTGGGAATTTAGTTGAACCGCAAGTTCATAACCCCTGGCAGGATCTGCGAAAGCTACAGGGCTATCGCCCGCATAAACGCGCAGCACTGTGCACTCTGGATTTGCATACTTTACTCCCGCTGTATAACCTGCCTCAAATTTCTCTATGAGCGGACCAGTCATTCCACCAACGAAACCTACCTTATTTGTCTGCGTTTTCATTCCCGCTATTGCGCCGACAATAAAGGAGCCTTCATGCTCTCTAAACGTAAGAGCGACAACATTTGGGGGCAATTCTCCAGCGCTCCCTACATCCATATCAACACATGCGAATTTTACATCAGGAAAATCCCTGGCTGCAGCGACTACCGGCTGCGTGAAAAGAAAACCAACACCTATGACAAGGTCTTTACCACTTCTTGCCATCCTGCGGAGTAAATTTTCTCTGTCTGCACCCCCAGGCCCAGGCTCAGCATAACTGACATCAACCTCAAGTCTCTGTGAAGCCCACTCTAAACCTCTATATGCTGCATCGTTGAAGCTCTTATCCCCCCTGCCGCCGACATCAAAAACAAGACCTATTGAGTATTTCTTCTGTGCATCAACAACAGCGCAAACAGAAAGCAAGAGCACAACGGCCAGAAAAATAGAGCCACATTTCATAATCTTGTATTTTAATACCCGTATTTATAGATTTTCATCACCGGATATCCCTTATTTTACATGATGGAAGAGATGACATGCCCAAAGGAGATCACAGCTAAAGCACTCTATGGGAAATACCTCTCAGCAAGATAAGGGATTATGCCTATCAGCATGAAGGTTACTACCTCCATGAGGCACATTTTACCGGGTAAAGAAGCATGCAACTTCAGAATTTGAATGTGAAAGGTAAAGACTACTATAGATTCCATCGATAGCTGAACAAAGCACGCTACAGCTTTGGAACACAGAACTAGATAAGTGCGTAAAAAAGAGCTCAAGATATGGATTTGCAAACTTGTCAGAGCTCATCAAACCATCTGAAAAACTCCTGCAGCTGGATTGAATAGTGGGCAGGAGAGACAAAGGTGCTCATTAATTTTTTTCTTTCACGCATACCCGGTTCTCCAATTTTCTTTTTGCTCATCCGGGAAGCTCGTATGCATTATAAGGGGCTACAGAGATTTCGTTGTTTGCTCCCACTTCACCATAAAGGTAATGATTCACAGAAGATTTCCCAAGTGAATCTACATTAACCAGCATACAGTCTTCATAATAACTTATGCCATAGTCATGTGTATGACCATAAATGTAAACGCTTGGATATTGCAAAAGGATAGATTTAAACTCTTCACCCCCGTATTCTAACTCCTCAAGAGGATGGTGTCCAAAGAAGAATATCATGTCAGCGCTCTTATCTATAGCGCGGTTTATCCATCCTAGCTCGCTTTGATCTAAGCCTGCATTGTCCATGGGCCATGGCCTTCCATCATTTCCAGCTGTGCATACACCAATAAACTGATACTTTTTCCCCTCATCCTCTAAGAACCATGCGTGCTGTGTGCTTCCTGTTACACTACCCTGAATGGAGTTTTTAAGATAATAGGAAAAGTCTCTATCACTGTAGTGATCATGGTTTCCCGGAATATCATAATAGTTATTGTAGCTAACGCTAGAGTCATCAACTATACTCCTGTATTCATCCCACTCCTTTTGGTATGGACCTCCTATTGCCATGAGACCTCCATTTGTCGAATCTGTGATGTCTCCAGTAACAACTATGAATGCGGGCTTTATAGCGTTGTATGCATCGTTCAGAATCCAGTAGAGATAATCGCTGTCCTGCTTTCCACCATCAAAGTTTTCACCCATGTGAACATCAGATATTACTATGAAACTGAAGATAGGTTGCTCCACTCCTGATACTTCCTGATAGTGCTCAGGGGTAAAAGCCGCTTCATAACCTCTCAGTTTATCTATAACCTCCCCGACTTCATCAGCTTCTTCGCTATCTCTGGTGGCCGTCAATTCCAGATATATCTCAAGCTCATCAATTGCTTCTTCAACCATACCATTTCTTTCATACGCAGCTGCGAGACATATGTGATATTCAGGAGTGGTCGGTTCTATGGAAACCGCAATTTTGAACTCATCCAATGACTCTTTATACATCTCTAAATGATAGTACACCAAACCCAGGTTTGAGTGCGCCTCTGCATAGTCAGGCTCCAGTTCTATCGCTGCAAGGAAGTACTCAATAGCCCTATCATACTCCTGGGATTCGTAGAGCTTCTTTCCGATAGAATTGTACTCAACCGCTTTAGAATCGAATCCAGAAGCTATTTGGGCTAAAAAAATTAAAGATATGCAGATTGCTATTCTTTTCATATATAATACATATGCCATTAGGAGATTTAATTCTATCTATCGAAAATTAGAGACACTCAGAGATCTAAGAAATAAAATATAAAGAATAATATAAATAAAGACAACGACTGAACAGGGGTTGATCAGGTACAGTTGAACATATTCTATAACAGAAACAAAGAGATAGAATTCTTGAGTGCGCTGATGGAAGAAGAGAAGACATGAAAAGAAGAGTCTGGAGCAGAGATCATATGAAGAGGGGGCATTTAGTGATCTACTGGATAACATCCGCTTCTTTATAACGCAGCAAGAAAGAGAGTGAAAATGATAGTTTACGGCTTTTTATTTTATGGACAGCGCTCCAGTCATTAACAATTCGATAGAGAATTACTACTCTACAAGTCTGAATGGACAGACCTCAGAAAACGCTGCTTGAGATCTTTTTAAAGTTTATTCCTTTCC
>WOYO01000099.1:0-2872 GCA_011620765.1 Thermoplasmata archaeon | reverse complement strand
ATGGACAGACCTCAGAAAACGCTGCTTGAGATCTTTTTAAAGTTTATTCCTTTCCTGAATCCTGGTTTAAATCTGTTTTTTTGCTGGTTTATATTGCCCAGTGCACAGTGGTAGCTATCTCTCTTTTGTTGAAAAATGGACTGCCTTCTGGATTTTGCTTATTTGAAGAGAGACGCCAGGAAATCTGAAATGTGAATGTGCTATTTTGATCAACACGGCATGCAAAAAAGAGTGATGCACCGAACAAAAAAATTAAAAATCACTGATTTTCAGATAGAGCTGTTAAAACCAAAGTTTTAAATAAGAGCTTTCCAATCAGGTATATGGTTGAGATTCCAAAAGAGACTCCTGAGCACAAGCATTGCATGATCTGCGGAAAATCGATATCCGTTGATAAAGATTTTTGTTCTGACAAATGTAGAGATGAGTATAACGGCATAATGAAGAGAAGAAAGAGGAGCAATTATATAATGATCATAGTGCTGATAATACTCATGGCTGTGCTCTTTGTCCCAATGCTCTTCCAAGCCTAAGAGGTTAAAAATAACATCCCACCTCATATTACTGCCTGACAGCAGGGATAAGCGCGTTCTTTATTTCTTCATAGCCTCTGGTATCCATTCTGCGGGATAGCAGAGAGCTCTCTCCAACCTTGGCAAAGCCTATGCACATGAGGTATGTTCCATATCCATCCTTCCAGAACTCTCCATAGATGTTCAGGTGCTCTTTTTCAAATGTGCTTAAACTTCTCTCTCCTTCAAGCTCTACATAAAAAGAATTGCCCCTAACGCCAGAGCTGTTGCTGGTTATGGAGATCTCCTGCTCCTCTGCAAGGTCAACCATAAGCGCGTTCATAGTGCTTTTAACAATAGTATCATTTGATTGGGGTAGAGCGTTATGAAAGGTAAAAATGGAGAGCACCGCCGGGAACTCTGCATTTTTCACATACGTGTACCTGCTCTGCTGATCGAGCCCGAATCTGGCAGATCCGTGCTCCGTGCTATCAAGATACCATCCAGCGGGCAACACGCCTTCAGGCACATATGCAGGATCCATGCGTGAAACATAATAAAAAGATCCTCCAAGCACTGCTATCAGGATCACCAGAGCTACGACAATAGCATGGATAACCTTGGGGTTACTTCTGTAGCTCATAGGTTTAAACCGATATTGTTATACCACATATTCCACAGATCGCATTAAATATGCTCTTAAAGAAATCTATTACCGGTCTTAAAATTCCCATTAAAAGGTTGATTGTCCTTTGAATAATACCATCTGAGCTCTCACTCTTCATATCTTCTACATTAGTTTCAAGCGATTGAAGTCTGATGTCCAGAGCCCTGCTTTTAGTTTCTAAATTATCAACCCTGCTCTCAAAAGAGGATAGATCGTTGTACAGCAGCACTCCGCCGACTATCACACAAACCAGTACAACCGCCAGCACTATATTTACCCACACCTGCCTATCCTGTGCCATAAGAGTATTATGTCTATTCTCATATATCTAAATTGTTATGCTTGTCTCAGCATAACGCTGCTCACCTCTTTAGTTTTCTGAATAAGCTTTCATTATTCTTCAGAACCTTTCTCCAATCCTTAAGCCCTGCACCCATAAGGATCCTTGATGCCATTTCGTCATTCATTATATCTGAAGGTAGATGCGCGTCTGTGTCTATAACAAGTGCGCAGCCAACAGCATCGGAGATCCTTGCAACATGTCCATTAGCCAGAGAGTGCCCTTTTTTTGCGGAGATCTCCAGAAAGATCCCATTATCCTTTGCTTTTTCTGCCTCTTTTTCACCTATAAGCCCGGGATGAGCAAGTATGTTTATATCTGAATCAAGCGCTGCTGAGTTTGTTCCCTCTGCAACCGGCTCTGCTATCGTCTCCCCATGAACAATGACGATCTCAGCCCCTTCCGCCCATGCAAGTTTGCACGCCTTTCCTATAAGCTTTGGTGGAACATGCGTTATCTCAACTCCTATCAGGAAATCGATATCCAGCTCCAGCTTTCTGAGATTTGAGAGAATGAAAGAGATGTTTGAAAAATCTGCATGATCGGTTATCGCAAAGCCCTTATTACCAGCACATGCCATCCTCCTTGCCATTTCGCTCGGGATGAGCTCACCATCGCTGAAAATAGAGTGCGTATGCAGATCGAACATAGAGCGTATTATGCATATTGGTTAATATCTCTTTTCAAAACATTTTTATGATCTCTCCTCTCTACTTTATCATATGAGAAAGCATGCCCTGAGAAAAAAGGAGAGCACAGAGATCATAGAGCACCTAAATTCCTATTCTGGCACAGAAATAAAGGAAGAAAGAGTAGAGATCGTGGATGATAGATTTCTAGCAAACGGAGATATCTTTGCCTTTTTCATAGATGGGAAGCCCTATCTCACAATAAAAGGAGCTATGCAGTATAACCCAACAAAGAAGCTCGTTGTGGTTGATGCTGGAGCAGTAAGGTATGTATCAAATGGTGCTGATGTGATGGCTCCCGGGATCGTTGAGGCTGATATGAGCATAAGAGCAGGGGAAATAGTTTATATCGCAGATGAAAAAAACAGAAGGGTTATTGCGGTAGGCAGGGCTCTGGTTGATGCAGAAAAGATGCTCGAAGGAAAAAAAGAGGAGAGAAAAGGGAAGGTAATAAAAAACATCCATTGGGTTGGGGATAAGATATGGAAGGCTACATCCTCTGGGTGATGTAATACGCCAGATTCCCCAGGCAATAGACATAGCTCCCGAACTCATTGTCATACCACCCAAAGATCTTGGCATGGGTCACAGGAACCTTTATTGCGTTTTCCTTGATCTCCAGATAGCCTGTCCTCGTGTGGGTTTCTCTACCTTCAATAACAAC
>WOYO01000074.1 GCA_011620765.1 Thermoplasmata archaeon | reverse complement strand
TGTGGGCATGGCAGTTTTTCTATGCTTTAGTTTATTTTGCTCTTCCCATAGCTTCTCTCTACTTGCTGTGGGATGTCCTGACATACACGGGCAAAAAACTGAGGTAAACTACAGAACGTATTTTTTATATAGAGAAGGACCCTGTTAATATACAGGGATATGCTAATCCATCTCTCTTACAATCCTCTTTGCATTTGCTATCTTTGAGGGAGACATGCTGAGCTCATCTATTCCCATTCTCACGAGCTGTGGTATTAGCCCCGGATCCCCCGCTATCTCTCCGCAAACACCAACCTCTATCCCTTTCTCCTTAGCTACCTCCACAACATGCGCGATCAGTTTCATTATCCTGTCAGCTCTATAGAGATAAGACAGATCATCGTTTGTTCTATCTGCAGCCATCGTGTACTGTATTAGATCGTTCGAGCCTATGCTGAAGAAATCAACATCAAACAGCTCGGCATATAACGCTGCGGCTGGCGTTTCAACCATCATGCCAACAGGAATGTCTTTGAACTCCTTTCCCTCTGCCCTCAACTCATTTTTTGCCTCTTCAAGGATCACGTTTGCTTCCTCAACCTCATCCTCGAGGGCAACCATAGGATACATTATCTTCAGATTTCCATAAACGCTTGCTCTCAGTATCGCTCTCAGCTGTGTCTTAAATAGCTCCCTTCTTTTCAGGCAAAGCCTTATACCCCTCACACCAAGAAATGGATTTGATTCCTTCTTTATTCCGAGATAGCTGACCTCTTTATCTCCACCAATGTCAAAAGTTCTTATTATTACTGGTCTCTCCCTGAATAGCTCTGCAACCTCTTTATACACGGAGAACTGCTCTTCTTCAGAGGGCTCATCGCTTCTATCAAGAAGGAAAAATTCTGTGCGAAAGAGACCAACACCGTCAGCTCCAGAAGCTTTTTTTGCATCACCTAACCCTCCTATGTTTGCCCTTATATTAACCCTTCTTCCGCTCTTTGTTACAGCTGGCAAAGCCTTCAGTCTTTCCATCTCTTCCCTTTCTCTTCTTCTCTCCTCAATCTCTCTATTTATCTCCTTCTCATCCGGCTCTATGAGCACATACCCATTGTCTCCATCAATCGCAACAAGCATGCCTTCCTTTATTCTATCCAGCCCTTTGACCCCAACTACCGCAGGGATACCTAAAGCACCAGCGATTATGCTCATATGGGATGTTGGGCTCCCCTTTTCCGTAGCTATGCCTTTAGCATTTAGAGCCAGAACATCTGAGGCGTTCAACTCTTTTCCTATCGCTATAGCGTTTTCCTTAGCCTCAAACCTCTTGCCCTGCAGAGCTCTTATGACCCTTTGCGCAATGTCCCTTATATCTGAGGCTCTCTCTCTTATGTAGGGATCTTCAACACTCTCAAGCGTTCTTGCGCTCTCCTCTGCTGCAGCATTCATTGCATATTCTGCAGTATAGCCTTCATCTATCAACTCCATAGCTCTATCAAAGAGTGCAGGATCTCTCAGCATGAGTTTTTGTGCCTCAAGTATGCCTCTTTCTTTTCTATCAGCGAGCTTTTCCCCCAGCTCTTCAAGCTCTTTTTCACAGCGCTCCACAGCATTTGATAGCCTGTTCTTCTCTGCCCCTTTATTCTTCCCGTCAGAGCTCTTCTCCTCTTTAATTTCAAACTCTTCAAATACAAAAGCCCTTCCGATAGCGATGCCACCAGAAACGCCTATACCTTTCAGCCTCATAGCCCCTCACCAAATAATGTCTCCGGGTTCAGTATATTGTAAGGATCAAAGATCCCTTTGATTTCTTGCATAAGTCTTAGCTCCTCTTTATCCATGAAGCGTTTCATATCCTCCACTCTTGCTTTTCCTATCCCGTGCTCTGCTGTGATCTTGCCTCCGAGTTGAGCTGCTTTTTCATATATCCTCTTCTTTATTTCTTTGAATTTTTCGGTTACATCATCCATAACATGCACATGCAGATTACCATCAGCTGCATGCCCGTATACTGGCATCGTTGTTTTATAATCCCTTTCTACTTCATGCACGAATTCTATGAGCTCCCCCATTGCGCTGGGAGGAACGGAAACATCGAGCGTATCCAGTATGTGCTCTTTCAGCGCTGTGTATATATTGCTCCTTATCTTAAGCACATCATCCTGATCCTGCTTCCTTTCAGCTATCACTATGTTCTTTCCGCTAAACATTTCGTTTACTCTCTCACACTCTGCATATGTCGCATCCTCATTGCTTTCAGCGATTATTATCATCAGTTGCGCCCGCCCCTCATCACATGGCCATCTCAGCCCTAAATGTTCGGCGGAAGCATGGACCCACTCTTTCTCAACATACTCCAGAGCCAGAGGTATTGTTACTTTGAGCAGGATCTTTGAGACAGCGCTTATGGCCTCAATCTCGCTGTCAAACGGAATTATGAGAGTCACGCTGGATCCAGGCCTGGGATACAGCTTCAATACAGCTCTGGTTATTATGCCAAGAGTCCCTTCACTACCTATGAATAGATCCATGAGATCATAGCCTGTATTGTTCTTCAACAATTTTCCTCCCAGGTTTAATACAGCACCATCAGCCAGAACAACCTCTAACCCTTTTACATAGTTGCGCATAACACCATACTTCACTGCTCTGGAGCCTCCTGCATTGCATGCAATAAGCCCACCAACCTGGGCTCCTTCATCCCCGGGATGCGGAGGGAAAAACAGGTTATGCTTTTCACACTCGCTGATAAGCTCCCCCAGGGTCACACCAGCCTCTACACTGCACATGAGGTTCTCTTCATCTATCTCTATCCCCTTCATTCTCTCTAAAGATAAAACAATGCCCTTTTTTGCAGGCACAGCCCCTCCAACTAATCCTGTGCCACCACCTCTGGGGTATACAGGCACTCTGTTCTCATATGCTATCTTCATTATGCCTGAGATCTCCTCATTGTTTGCTGGCTTTACCACTACAACCTCTTCACTTGGCTTTGTTATAACTCCCTTGGCGCTCTCATCCTGTAGATAACCCTCTATATTTCTTTGAAGAACGAAGTCTTTGCCCACTATGTTAACAA
>WOYO01000003.1 GCA_011620765.1 Thermoplasmata archaeon | reverse complement strand
TATGGCCGGGGTGGGGTAAAGGTAGCCTTGAGGCCTGTGGAGCCTCCAGTCCGGGTTCGAGTCCCGGCCTCGGCCCATAACTTATATATATTGACAAATCCTTTTTCTATTGTGGGAAGGAAAAGACGTAAGCAGGTAGTAAAATATAAAAGAAAGCCAGAGAGCGTGAGGGTCTTTGAGAAAGCAACCAAGGAGTTTCCCGAATGCACAAGCACATATCCAGACTGTCCTGAGGCTGTAGACATAACAACAGATCCATGCATGCACTGCCCTGTTTTTTTAGAGAGCAAACATAGACAGAGCTATCTGAATAAGAACAAAAAGAAGGAAGAAACAAAAAAGGAAATATAGAGACGCTCTTCTCTATTCATGGTATTGACCAGAGCTATGGTTTTGTTGGTGCATATGGTTGTGCTTGGAGCTATGTTCTCTGGCGGGCAGGAAAACAGGCCCAGAGCGAGAGATGTGGGAATAGACATAGGGATCTTTGCTCCAGGGGAGTTTAATGCAATAACAGATGTTGCAGGAGTGCTCGTAGGGCAAAAGACAATAATCAGGGGAAAGAACATAAGGACTGGCGTTACTGCCATTCTCCCTCATCAAGGCGATCTCTTTAAAAACAAGGTTCAGGGAGCAATATTCTGCGGCAATGGCTTTGGTAAACTGATGGGCTATACACAGGTCAAGGAGCTTGGAACCATCGAAACCCCTATTCTGCTCACAAATACGCTCAGTGTACCCCAGGTAGCGGATGCAGTCATAGAGTATATGCTCTCGCTTGGTGGGAATGAGAATGTCAGATCTATAAATCCTGTGGTTGGGGAAACAAATGACGGTTATCTGAATGATATACGGGCTAGAGCTGTAACAAAATATGATGTGTTTGATGCCATAAAAAGTGCAAAAAGTGGACCTGTAGAGGAAGGGTCTGTTGGTGCAGGTGCAGGCACTATGTGCTTGGGCTGGAAGGGTGGCATAGGGACGAGCTCAAGGGTCCTTCCAAAGGAGATGGGGGGTTACACCGTTGGTGTTCTTGTTCAGACAAACTTTGGAGGCATACTCAGCGTAAATGGCGCTCCTGTCGGCAGAGAGCTGGGAAACTTTATGTACGCAAAGGAGCAGCCAGAGGGGTCATGCATGATCGTTGTTGCAACTGATGCGCCGCTTACTGCTAAGGATCTAGAAAGGCTGGCAAGCAGAGCTCTGTATGGATTGGCACGCACAGGAGGCTTTGGCTCAAATGGAAGTGGGGATTACGTGATAGCATTCTCTACCGCAAACAGGATAGAGGATAGCCCTGCTGGCAGCATAAGGGAGGAAGAAGTAATGAACAGCGATTATCTTTCACCACTCTTCTGTGCTGTTGTTGAAGCTACCGAGGAGGCTATAATCAACTCTCTATTAAAGGCAACAACCGTTAAAGGATTTAAAGGAACTGTAGAGGCAATACCTGTTGATAAGGTGGTTGAGATCTGTGAAGAGCATAGGGCTCTTAACTGGGGCTCTATCTATTGATCATTCTCAGAGCGCCAGAAGGATCTGTGTTACAATGGGCGCAGCAACAAGTATCATAAACAGGAGCCCGAGGGAAACTCCAGCCTTTACCAGAGCTCCGGAGATTATGCTAACAAGCAGAACCCCAAAGATGCCTGCTATGCCTGCATCATCGTAAGCCAGAAGTAGAACAATTGCTATGAAAAGCGCATAAAGGGCTTCCGCAGACACATGTTTGAAGAGGAAGAGCGCTATTTTACGGGAGTATCTCAGAAGCACAGGATAGACTATGAGAAAAGAGGTCGTTGCAGCAATGAGAGTGATGATCGCCAGATACCCCAAGGAATAGTTGGTGACCAGATAGCTACTGGCGCTAATGCCCCTGCCCAGATCAAGAAAGAAGGGGCCAGCAGGTCCAGCGCTCATGGGTCCTGTTGCTGCGCCTATCACAACCATAGGTATAACTATCCCTCCAATGTAGGCAGCATTTTTTATTCCATCCCTGACGGTATATGCCAGCACAGAAGCTTCTACTTCATCCTTCTTTGTGGTTTTCAAAAGATCTCCGAAAAGGATGGTCAGTCCTACGGGAGATATCACTGTGGCTAAAAAGGTGCTTAATGCACCGAATATTGTCGTATATACAGTTTCTTCCTTTGTGATATGTTTAAAAGGATTAAGCGATATTTTACCTATGGGGTGAAGTCTCACCTCCAGCTTTCCTTCTCTTTCGATGCTTTTTCTGTAATCCTTCATAAAAGAGGAGAAAAGCTCGAGCATCATTGGACCTATTGTTATACCTAAGAAGAAACTTATTGAAACGGGTTTTCCATATATGCCACGAAGCCCCTCAACAAGAAGGGCGAATGAGGGGATTATGAGGAAAGCCAGCATCTTATTCTTTGAGGATATAGCAATTATAATAAGCCCTGCAAACAGTATCCAGAACCATCTTGGCACGCCCACACCAGCTATAAGGTTTTCAGCCCCAAGCCAGTCGGTAAAGGGCATGAGAAAGTATGAGAGGGAAAAAGCAACAGCTATTGCAACATAGGTGCCTATGACGCTCGAAACTATGCCCTTTCTCAGTATCACATCTGCTAATCCATTTTTCTTTGCAACAATAGCGTCTGGCACCTGAGGCACTGCCATAACGCCACCAGGTATTCCCATGAGAGCTACAGGCACGGAATCTGATGTCTTGAAAGCGACTATTGCACCTATGAACCATGCAAAAACCAGAACAGGATCTATGCCAGAGATCAAAAGGATCATCGCTATAGGCGCCATCGTTGCGGTTTCATCAGTTCCTGGTAAGAAACCAATGAACATGTAAAAGACCGCAGAGAATATTATGAGTAAAAGCATGAGTAAAATCTCACTCACTCCTTCACCTCTCTTTTTGGCTTGGTGATGAGCGCTGAAACTCCAAAGCCTATGAAAGCTCCAACAAGCCCGAATGTTATTCGCATGGTTGGTACAGGAGAGAAAAAATAGAGAAGGAAGGCGCAGGCTGCGCATACAGGAACGCAGATAGCAAGATCTTTGAGAGAGACATATTCGCTGTAGAGCTC
>WOYO01000085.1 GCA_011620765.1 Thermoplasmata archaeon | reverse complement strand
CAACAGAAAGGTATAGATAGAAGTAAAAGCATTTCTTTTCATGAAAGGGGCAGCACTGATAATAGGAGTTATATTCCTACTTGCAGGATGTGTGGAGCAAACTGAAGTTGGAAAGGAAGTAGCTTCTAAGGCGATAGAGAATCCTTTCTTCAGTTTCCTCCCGACAAGAGTGGTTGATGAACTCTATCTTGTCAAATATGATAACACATCTATAGAAGATGATCTGGCGTACCTTGCCTGTATCCCCAGAGCCCTTTCTGTAGATAAGGGGGAGCTGTATGCAGCACCGCTTCTCTTTTATGGAGGAGAAAGCGATAATCCCTATCTGAATGCAAAAGATGGCATAACCTACTTTTTGAAGGACTGGTATTCTTACAGCCCCAGCACAAAGGTTGTGTCGATAAATCTCAATGAGAGCGACATCGAAGAGCTTAATGGGATGGGTTTCAAGAGCTTTGAGAGGATAAATGGCAACGCAACCAGAGTTGCAGAGCAGTTAGCAAAGAACAGGAGCAAGGCCGTCCTTGTCAGTTATCCTGGAGAAACAAAAAAAGCAGAGATCAATGGAAAAGAGGCACTGAGCATAGAGGGAGGCAGGATAGAGAAGATAGCATTTAACGGAAGCAAAGCTCCGGAGATCCTGCCCACCTATCATAACTTCACTGTGCCAGAAGGATATAAATTTGTGGATGCGTACATGAGCTGGGGCGGATTTAAGGGCAAGGATCCGGATATGCAGCTCTATGACTGGAGCCTGGGGCAGGTTGCTGCCTCAGAGAACTGGAACGTGCTGGATGGCGCATTTGAGGAGGCAGCATCCTATGTTTACAATCCCGGAGAATGGGGTATCGGTGTCACATACATGCCCACCGAAAGTCTGGATGCAAACACTGCTGGCGCGATAGCGAACCTGGAGGCAGAATACCTGATAAACGTTACACTATACCCGGGCAAGGACTTTACCCTTTTTGATAGCGATACCTTGTGCACCAGCATCACCATCGATGCCGGAGACTTCAAAGGCGGAATAGTGGTGAGAGATGAGAATGGAGCTGTCCTTGCAAAAGAGGTCCCTTACAGAGAGCCGATAAAACTTGATTCTTCAGGTGAAGGGAAGCTACAGCTAAGCGCCATATCTCTGGATGGAAGACCTGCAAAGCTTGATGTTAGCTATTCAGCAGAGAAGGTCTATATGGACGCTGAAGGAATAGAGGAGCTCTCAAATAAAGCCATATTTGCTGCAATGAATGATGCTGCCCTGCTTTATAGCCCAGCACCAGGTAAGAGATTCATAGGATTTGAGGAGATAAAAGCGAATAGCACTGATGTTGTTTTCTCAACAGCCAAGCCTTACACTTTAATAGAAAATGATACAAGGGTGATTGAGGGAGGATACTTCTTTGCCCCTGCAGCCTATGCTGCAGCCTTCCATGGCGTGCCCCTTACAATTGTTGAGAACAACCTTTCAGCTGAGAGCAACTGGCACTCTATAAGCTGGCTCAGAACAATGGACTCCAGAACACCTCCTTCTGTTGGGGATATGGTGATATGTGGCAGAAGCGTTTACTCATTCTTACAGAACACAGGAAGAGATGCGGAGGGCAAAGAGAGGATATTGACGATAGCAGGTGACCTTGAGCTGGGACCAACATGGGATAGAGGATTCATAGGAAAAGGAATACCAGGCAGGATCTTTGGCACTCCCGTTGATGCTTCCTGCTGGTTTGCAAGGGATGCTTTTTATCCTTCCCTTGTTTTCCAGAACCCAGGGATGAATGGCAGCTACTACATAAATGGCAGCACATCAGAAAGGAGAGATGGAGTGCTAACCATCTCAGATCCTGGTGGAGAGATCTTCGCAAAGTATCCTGTGCTCCAGACATGGGTCTCCTATGCTTATAAGTTCAATGAGAGAGCGAGCGAATACTGGGGGCTGAACTACACAACCACCAGCGGCATAACCCCATACTGGGATGAGAGCAATGAGAGTATTGATGAAGATATAAGCAGAAGCGGCTTATATTATCCGGATATGGATCCAAGCGAGGTTGTGCCAGAGTATATGGAAAGCATGGGCTACAGCTCTGTATTCTCAACAAATCTGAGGGCAACAGCGGAGAATCTGAACCGTGGCGTCCTTTTATGGACTGAGATAATGCACGGTGGAAATAGGGGCTACGGCACTGTAGGTTTCTGGAGTTTGAACAATGATGAGCGCAATCCATGGAGGGCTTACGAATATATGGGCTCAACAGAAGAGCCAGACACAATGGCTATGAGCAACTTCTCTGGTATGGATGCGAATAGGGGTAGTGATGGGATAGTTATAGCCATATGGGAGCAGACTCCCGCAACACAGGGGGTTGATGGAATGATGCTTGATAGATATCTTGAT
Source organism: Thermoplasmata archaeon (assembly GCA_011620765.1). Lineage (GTDB taxonomy): Archaea > Thermoplasmatota > UBA186 > UBA287 > UBA287 > UBA287. The sequence goes on along the minus strand of WOYO01000085.1, from coordinate 12,513 downwards.
AACCTTCACAGCGCTGGATTTCTGGGCGGCTCGTGCTTGATAGCTCACACATATTTACAGTTAGCGCTCATAAGGCATGGATCCTCTTTCCAGATAATAGATCCATGGCTCACCTCCTGGTACACAAGCCTTGGCTTTGAGTTGATAGCGAGAGGGCTAGCGGAGGGAAAAACAATAGCAGAGGCTTATGATGAAGCAATAAGTGAAGTTGGCATAAGCTACCTCAGCGATGGCTGGTGGTGGGATATATACGAGAATGTGGTCTACTACGGGGATCCCGGACTGAGGGTTTATTCACCTGCACACCCCTGGGAAATGCCCAGAATAGATAAAAGACCATGAAAAAATAAAAGCTTAAATCCCCTTTAGACCCTTTCCACTCATGAGTTATGATTTCAGAGCCGTAGAGCTCAAATGGCAGAGGATATGGAAGGAAAAGAAGAGATATGAAGCAAAACCGGATGAGCGAAAAAAATTTTTTATAACAGTGGCATGGCCATATCCAAGCGGACCGATGCATGTAGGACACGCCAGAACTTACACATTTCCTGATGTTATAGCGAGATATAAGAGATTAAAGGGCTACAACGTGCTTTTTCCGATGGGATGGCACCTCACAGGCTCGCCCATAGTTGGAGCTGTTAGCAGACTCAAGGGAGGGGATGAGAAATTTATTAGATTAGTGAAAGAAGTTTATGAAATGAGCGATGAAGATATACAGAGCATAAAAGAGCCAATAGACTATGCAAGATATTTCATAGATAAGAGTGATCTCGGGTATAAGAGAGGCATGGAATCTTTAGGGCTCTCGATAGATTGGAGCAAGGAGTTCACATCGATAACGCCAACCTACTCCAAAGAGGTGGAGTGGCAGTATCGCAAATTCCTTGAGAAGGATTTAGTTACCGTTGGTTCTCACCCTGTTAAATTCTGCCCGAAGGACAACAATCCGGTCACAGATCATGACCTTTTAGAGGGAGAGGGCGTTGATATCCAGGAATTCTTTGTTATTGAGTATGAGTGCACCATAGAAGAAGAAACAATTTTCCTTCCGGCTGCAACCCTCAGGCCGGAGACGATATTCGGTGTGACAAACCTCTGGCTTAAAAAGAACTCTACTTACGTTATAGCAAAGGTTGACGGGAAGCAATGGCTTCTAAGCAAGGAAGCTGCCAGAAACCTGAGCTATCAAAAGAGCATAGAGATCATAAGGGAGATAGACAGCAGTGCTCTTGAGGGAAAAAGTGTTTTAAACCCGATAACAAAAGAAAGCGTTCCAATAATTTGTGCTGATTTTGTGCAAACTGATGTAGCAACTGGGGTTGTTGGTTCCGTTCCAGCCCACGCACCCTATGATCTTGTTGCGCTGAAGGGATCTATTGCCCCAAAAAGCGTTATAGAGGTTGAGGGTTACAGCGAAGTGCCTGCCAGGGATATAGTTAGAAAGATGGGAATAAAGGGAGAGGAGGAGAGAGAAAAGCTGGATGAAGCAACAAGAAAGCTCTACCGGGATGAAAGGCTGAAAGGGAAGATGATCATTGAATACAGGGATTTCTATGGTAAAAGCGTTGAGTGGGCACAGAAGGCCATAGAGGAAGAGCTCGTTGCCATGGATAGGGGAACAACGATCTATGAATTCACGAAAAAACCTGTGGTATGCAGGTGCGGTACGGAGTGCGTGGTCAAGCTCGTCTCAGATCAATGGTTCATAAGATACTCTGACGAAAAATGGAAGAGCAGCGTGAGGGAATGGCTCAAGGATATGTCACTAATACCTCCTGAGACAAGAAATTACTTCTCAAATGTCATTGATTGGTTAAGGGATTGGCCTTTTACAAGGCTTGTTGGCATGGGAACAAAGGTTCCATGGGCCAAAGAGTGGATAATCGAGTCCCTCTCTGATTCTACGATCTATATGAGCTATTACACTATTGCAGACGTAATGAATAATGCAAGCATTGAGGTGGATGATGATTTCTTTGAATATATCTTTCTCTCCAGAGATAACAGATGGAAAGGGAATGAGATAGCAGAAAGGGCAAAAGCAGCTTTCAGCTACTGGTATCCTCTTGACTACAGAGTCTCAGCACTTGAGCTCATACCTAATCATCTAACGTTCATGATCTTCCACCATACAGCGCTTTTTAAGAAAGAGCACTGGCCTAAAGGAATAATCTCTCTGGGCCTGGTAATCCTTGAAGGTAAAATGATGCACAGCTCCAGTGGAGTGATATACCCTGTTGCCCAGTCAGTAAATGATTTCGGCGCTGATGTAACACGCTTCTATCTGCTTTATTCCGTTGAGCCATGGCAAAACTTTGACTGGAGGGGCGCTGAAGCAAGAGGCATAGCCAGGCAGCTCCAGCACTTCTATGATATAGCAACAGAAATAATCGATATGAAGAAAAATGGTGAAAAAGAGGGCAATGAAAAGGAGCACATAGATCTTTGGCTGCTCAGCACTCTGGCTAAAAAGATGGATGCTTACATGGATAACATGGAAAACTTCAGAACCAGAGCGGCTTTACAGATAGCATTTTATGACCTGATGAATGATTACAGATGGTATGTCAGAAGAGGAGGCAATGACCCAGAGGTGCTCAATAAGCTTTTAGAGCGCTGGTTAACAATGCTCTATCCATTCATACCCCACCTGTGCGAGGAGCTATGGGAGCTTCAGGGACACAGAGAGCCCATATCCTGTTACCTAGAGGCACCAAGCATAGATGAAGGATCTCTGAAGGAAGAGAGCTATCTTATCACACTCTTCGATGATATAAAGGCTGCGCTCCAGGCCCTGCCTTTAGAGCCAGAGACCATTTACATATACTGCATCCCGGGTGAAGAAGGAATGATCGATGAAGACTTTCTGAAAAAAGAGTTTTCATCTGATGTCTCTGTTCAACCATTGAACCGCATAAGCCATGATCCGAAAGGAAGAGCAAAAAGAGCTAAAAAAGGTAAACCGGCACTATATATGGAGGGCAGAGATGGCGCAGAGTGAGAGAAAAGAGAGCGATATGATCTTTCCAAGAGAGGTTCTCATAGGCAATGGATATATCTCTAGAGCTTATGAGCTTTGCAGCAGGCTGAAGCTTGGAAACAGAGCCCTGATCATCTGTGGTACGGTAACAAGAGATATAGCAGGAAAGAACGTAGCCGACATGCTCTCTGATAAGGGTTATAGCTGTGAATTGATGATAGAAGGGAGAGCAACGCAGGAGAGCGCAGAGCGCGTTGGTGAGGTCGCAAAGGATTTTGATTTCATAATGGGCATTGGCGGGGGAAGCAAGATAGATCTGGCAAAGATGGGAGCGCATATAGCAGACATACCCTTCATAAGCATTCCCACAACCGCATCCCATGATGGCATAGCCAGCCCCAGAGCGTCGATAAAGAAAAATGGCAGCTCTCTATCTGTTGAGGCCTCAGCGCCCATTGCCATAATAGCGGATACTGGCATAGTTGCAAAGGCACCATACAGGCTTCTTGCCAGCGGGTGCGCAGATCTCATAGCAAAGAGATCATCGGTAAAGGACTGGGAGCTTGCTAACAGATTAAAGGATGAGCCTTTCTCCTCATTCGCCGCTGCACTGGCTATGCTGGCGTGCAACACTATACTGGAGAATGCGGATGCGATAAAGGAGGGTTTAGAAGAGAGCGCATGGATTGTTCTCAAATCTCTGGTCCTCTCCGGTGTTTCTATGTCCATAGCTGGATCTTCAAGGCCAGCAAGCGGAGCGGAGCATCTCTTTGCTCATGCTTTAGATACTATAGCTCCGGGCAAAGCTCTTCATGGAGAGGAGTGTGGTGTTGGAACAATAATAGCACTGTATCTCCATGGGGAGGATTGGAAGATCATAAGAGAGGCGTTAAAAAAGATAAAAGCGCCTGTAACAGCTAAAGAGCTGGGGGTAAAAGATGAGGATATCATAGAAGCTTTAGTTAAAGCACACACAATGCGCAGTGATAGATATACGATCCTTGGGGAAGGCATAAGCAGAGGCGCTGCTGAGAAGGCAGCAAAGATAACTGGTGTGATAGCATAAGAAAAGTTTTTAAATTCTGAAATCCAAAATTAATATGATGGTGCAGGGGAATGAAAAGGTCTATGCTCTGATGCTTCTTGGGGTTGTTGACAAGCCAATGCCATCTTACCTCCACCTGAAAAGAGAGTGCTTTGTGCTATCAAGCATAACCGAGCTACCTGAAGTGGATGGCGGAAGGTTTTACAGGAAAAGCAAGAAGGATGGACAGCTGCGTATGACAAAAAATGGTAGAGCGCTCTTCAATGAGTTTTTAGAAAAACACGCAGATAAAACTGAGTTCAGGGAAGCTCTAACGACGGCCGCATTTGTAAGAGAGGTTTATGATGATATGACAGCAGAGGAGATCTCTTATCTTGAGTCAAGGGCTAAGACAGCTCTCTGATGAAGAGAGAGTCCACCGCTATTGCTCCTTTTTCCTCTCTCACCTTTCCTACAACCTCTATGTCATTTTTATACTCTTTATCTGCCAGAACGTCAACTCCAACACCCATGCTTATAACTCTAATGATCCACGAGTAAGGCAAATTCCCTCTAAATGGCCTTGCATCCGTTACGTGCCCACTTATCTTAACATATTTGCCAACATTATCTCTGAGATCCTTTATGCTCACAACCTCAGCATACGGCACCGCCCCTGCCCAGAGAGCATTGAACTGATTTGATAGCTTCAATAGCATATCATCATCCTCTGTTACAACAACAAGAGCGCTCTTTGACATTATGCCAGAGAATATGAACGCTCTGTTTCTGCCTATAAGCATATTCCCCTTCACCTCAGGATTTGTTCTGACCTCACAGGTATCCAGTATCTTTTGCGGCACGTAGCTTGAATCTCTAACCACTACCATCGATCCTGCAGGCATGTCTATGTCCCCTGCGCTTTCTACTATTCCTTTTACCTCTAACCCGAGCTCTTTTGCGCTCCACATGCTAACTAACTCTGCGCTTTTCTCTACAGGAACCTTTGCTCTCATAGAGAGGTAGATCACAAAAAAAGTTATAACCGCAGCAATTGCGAACCCGAGAAAGAATGCAAACAGATCCATATAAAGGAAGGTATCTCTCCATATAAAAAAGTTATGGAAATTGTTTTATCACACTATCCCTATGTGCATTATGCGCAGCTTTGTGTTTGCTATAGCCTTTTTTCTTTTTCTCTCGGCTTTTGCTGGTTTTACCAGAGCAGAAGAGGAAGCAAGGATAAAGAGAACTATTGTTTTCGCCATGGATTCTGTCAATGCTCTCTCCTTCAGATATGCTATAGATAATGGCTATTGCCCAAACATAAAGTGGCTCATAGACCATGGAGCATACTACGAAAATGGGGTCTCTGTTTTTCCTTCTGTTTCTTTATCATCAGACTTTTCTATATTAACAGGTTCTTACCCCGGAAAAAATGGAATGTTAGGATGGATGTGGTATAACAGAAGTGAGGGCAGGTACTATTCCATAGATGGAGCGAAGATATGGGATCCTGTTGAGCTTCAGAAGATGATAGACTCAAAAGACTGGATGAGCGATAAAACAGAAACTATGTTCGAGGTTGTTGAAAGCGCTGGCGATGCATATACGAGCGCTATTGGTACCTACGCGGCCAAGGGCGCTGATAACTCCATATTTGAGACTCTCAAAGCTTTAACCTCTCTTCTACCCATCTTTTCAGGGAATGAAAGAGCTGAAGGGCCTGCTCAAAGCTCACTGGATACGATTGCAAAAGGAGAGGAAGTGGAGCTGTACACTCCGGACACTGAAGAAATAGAGAGCTACTTTGATCTTCACTGGACGAAAAGGATATTATTTGGAGGAGTTATGGATAGCCTGCTCTTCGTGCAACTGCTTTTTGATATCGTGAGATCAAAGGATTATGATAGTTCTTTGATCTATCTCTGGATCTCCGGCACAGATGCTGCAGGACATCTGATGGGGGGTAGAAGCGAAGCTATGTTACGTTCATATCAGATAGTGGATGCAAAGATAGGTCTTGTCATGTCTCTTGTTAAGCTTCTGCACATGGAAGATGAAACTCTTTTTGTTATTGCAGGAAACCATGGAATAAAAGGAATGAACGAGAAGCTGTTTGAGAGAATAGGATACAGGGACATGCTGGGAGTCTATGATCCCATAGTTGACTCTGGTCTAGAGTATATTGCAGGAAACCGCGGTGTTTATCTCCCAGATGCCAGCTATGAAGAGATAGATTCTCTGGCAAGAAAGATCGTTGAAGATAAATGTGTTGATTTTACCATGTATATGGAAGATGATACAATAAAAGTCATCGGCGACCATGGAATCTCAGAGATAGAACTTAAAGAATGGGGTAATAAGATCTCAGAAACAGAGTATGAATATAGAGTTATAGAAGGCAAAGATCCATTTGCTTACGGTGATGAGCTGGCTTACAGTCCATTCTACGGTTTTCAGCCAGAGGATCTTAACCATAAAGGTCCTACGCCAATACAATACCCTGAAGCCATAGAGCGCGTCCTCGGTCTTTTCTGCTCACCCAATGCACCTGATATAGTGATAACGATAGGCGGGGAGGCAAGCGGGCAGCATGGTGATCTCGGGTATGAAGAGTCTGTTGTGCCCATCATATTCAGCGGGCCGGGTATAAGGAATATCAGAAGCGAAGAAGCGGTTTCCATAGTGAATATAGCTCCAACTGTCACAAAAGCTATGGGACTGAGAGAGCCCAGAGGGTGCGATGGCAGAGCTCTTGATATCTTTGGCAGCACTGAAGAGTATTCCCTGCCCTTGATTAACGGATTCTATCTTCCCATATACATCCCCTGCTTCAGGTTCGGTCTCTCTTTTCTCATGGTAGTCCCTGTATTCAGAATGAAAGCTCTGCTTATGTTAATACCAAGAATAAGCAGAATAGCCTCGATAGGGTATGTGAGAGGTTTTCTGCCAGATCCGCCGGAATATGTAGGCACGTATCCCGCAGAGGTTTTCAGAACGTTCATACTGTAGTAAAAAACTTAAGCAAAAACAGCAGAATCACCTCCCGTGGGAGAGGATGATGAGATTCTCACGAATGTAATAACACAGGGTACTCTGTGGCAAGCCATAAAGATTCTGGCGATACCCTCTCTCATAACCATGTTATTGCAAGAAGTTTTCAACTTCACAGACATGTATTTTGTCGGTTATCTTGGCCCAAGTGCTATAGCCGCGGTATCCATGGGCGGTATTATAACAAGCATACTTATAGGCGGTGTTACAGGGCTTTCCTCAGGCATAGTCGCCGTTATCTCTAGGCACATAGGAGAGGGCAATGTGGATAGAGCAGAGAATGATGCTGTACAGGCTATACTCCTTGCAGTGCTGTTCGCGGCAGCAGCATCACTTCCATGCTTCGTTTTCTCCAGGGATATGATAGTAGCTCTTGGGGCGGATGCCACTGTAATTGATGATGGAACCTCATATCTCCAGATAATCTTTATCGGAAGTATAACAATATTTCTTTCCGAGTTTATTGGAGCCATATTGAGAGGAGCTGGAGATGCGGAAACACCCATGGTGGCTCTATCGATGGGCGCATTAGCAAATCTTTTTCTTGACCCTGTAATGATCCTCGGGCTTTTTGGTTGCCCGAAGATGGGGGTGGCAGGCTCAGCATGGGCAACAGTGCTGACCAGGGGAATATCCGTGATCATAATGCTATCTGTTTTATTGAGAGGAAAAACAGTAGTCTCTCTCAGAAAAAAATATTTAAAACCAGATCTTAAATCCATAAAAAGGATACTGACAATAGGAGCTCCGAGCTCTCTCAATGCTATACTTATAAACACATCAATAATGACGGTAGTAAGCTTTCTGGCACCATATGGCATAGAGGCTGTCGCGGTATACGGTATTGACTCACGAATGATCACACTCGTTACGGTTCCTGCACAGGGTCTCGGTGTTGCTGGTGCGGCCATAGTGGGGCAGAACCTTGGAGCCAAAAAACATAGAAGAGCGCTGCATAGTGGTCTCCTATTAGTAGCACTAAGCCAGCTGATAGCGGTGCCTGTTGCATCTGTTTACTATTTCTACCCGGAGCTCATAATATCTGCATTCACAAAAGATCCTTTAACGCTCGCAATGGGCATAGATATGATGCGCATAAGGATGCCGGGGCTCTTCTTTCTAGCTATGGGAAACGTTCTTGTTCAATGTATAAACGGAAGCGGGGACACAATGCATCCTCTCATGTTCTCTCTGGCATCACTCATAGGTCTAAGAGTTCTTATAGCCTACACAATGCCTGCTTTCTTCGGTCTTCATGGTCTCTGGTATGCTCTGGTCTATCCGTACATCATTTATGCTACGCTGAATCTGTTATGGTTTCTCTCAGGTAAATGGGCTCATATACGGATCTGAGCACCTAGATCAAACCCTCAAGCTCGCTCATAAGCTCTGGATGCTTCTCTTTTATCGCATCAATTATTCCACCCATGCCCAGATCTGAGAATCTGTAATCCTTGAGAGAGTCCGCTATGAGGTTAAGGGTGTTATCGCTCATGTTAACGAAGCGCTCCTTCATGATGTAATCTCTTATAAGCGCACTCTCAAGCTCCTTTTTCCAGAGCTTCTCATACTCTGAGAGCTCTGTATGCTCATAAACGTGCTTTGCAGCCACACTACCTGCAAGCTTTCCGCTAACCATGGCGTTTATTATTCCTCCCCCCGTTATAGGGTCTGTGAGATGGGCTGCATCACCGGCTATCAAAAGCCCATCAATGTATGTCTTTTCTAGTGGAAGGGCTACGGGAACTGTCCCTGACATATGCTCAACGATCTTTGCAGCCTCAAACTCTCTGTTGTTCTTTATAAACCTATCAAGGAGCTCTTTCGGATACCCTGTTCTCTTTCCTATCTTGCTCCCCAGAACCCCTATACCTACGTTTGCTATGCCATCCCCTTTGGGGAATATCCACACATAGCCCCCTGGGGCATAGCATTGTCCGACGTAGAAGTGGGTAAAATCTTTATCATAATCGACGTTCACCATCAGATATTCAGCGCATGATTCCGTATCCTTCAGCTTCAGCTTTGTATCTATGCCAGCGCTTCTGGCAACCTTTGATTCTCTTCCATCACATGCTATAACAACTTTACTTTCAATTCTATGCACGCCATCTGAGCTCTCAACCTCTATGCCTTTTATCCCATTTTCATCCTTTATAACACCAAGTGCAGAGCTCTTCATCATGACATCCGCACCACATCTTGCTGCCTCGCAGAGCAAATACCTGTCGAATATCTTTCTCTCAAGAACGAAACCCACTTCATTACCGGCATGCTCTGAACTCAGCTCTACGGTTATCCTGTTGGGTGCTATGAGCTTTGCGCCCTTTACCTCGTTAGCAATCCATCTGTTATCAATCTTTATTCCTGTTTTTAACAATCCTTCTTTACCAACACCCTCGGCACATCTCACAGGACTGCCAGCTTCCTGTCTTTTCTCTATGATGAGCACACTTGCTCCCTGCTTTGCAGCCTCCATGGCAGCCATTGAGCCAGCTGGTCCAGCACCCACAACAACGATATCATACTCTCTCATGCTTTTGCCTCCAGAACCTCAAGGGCACCAACAGGACAGATGCGTAGACAGAGCAAACACCTATTGCAGCTGTCATCTATCTCTATTCTTGTTTCCCGGAGTGTTATCGAATTTCTGGGGCATATCGGTACGCATCCCCCACAGTACAGGCATTTACTCTGGTTACAGCTTATATTTTCGTTCATATTTCGTCTTTTCCGTTTTCATGTCTCTGCTTCCATTCTTCAAGTGGTACAGAGAATTTTTTCTCAATTTCATCTCTGAACTCAGGGCCAGCATTGTATGCGCAGAATGGGATTATCCTCCCATCAGGTGCAGTATAGTGTATCTGGCACCTCATAACCCTCTCTATATCATAGTTGTACATATCCTGGAAGTGCATAGCTCCTATGAATAGAGCTTTCCAGTGGAGCTCTGCTAATGCTTTTTTGCTCCTGTATCTCACAAGATCTGTGAGGAGACCACTGAAATCCAACGGCGCCTTTTTTCTGTCTATGAACTTGAACATTGAAGGCATAGCAGCAGCTAGCTTCAGTTTTTTTGTCTTACTCTTCTCAAGATCCACAGCAATCTCCTGTGTTCTCTCAAGGAAACCATCTACATCAAGGAATTCCGTTATAGGCACCATTGAGCCATCTTTACCTTTAAAAACATAGGTCGCCATACCGCAGTGCGGATGAACTGTTAACGTTAGCTTGGGTAGGCCATCATAGAGCGAGAGGAGCTCTGATATAAAAGCTACAGAAGGAACAGGATAAAAGTCTTTCGAGCCTATTACCCCTTCACTATCCTTTTCGATCCTCTTTATAAGATCCGGTATAGTAAACCTCTTTGCCTCCCTTTCGCTATCATCTATCCTGCCAGCAAATGCAACTGGCTGAAAGTTAACGCCGAGCACAGGGTTCAGGTGCTCAAATGCAAACTCCAGGGTAGGCCATATCTGATCATCATTCTGCCCCCTTACTATAGTTGGCACAAGAACCGTGGATAGATGCGGGTCGGTTGATCCACAGTTCTCTATGACTTTAAACTTAGCGTCGAACACTCTTTTTCCACCAGATCCTTCGTAAACCTTCTCATCCATTCCATCAAAATGTAGATACATTGTGTTCAACCCTGCGTTTATTGCTTCCTGCAGGAAGCTTTTATCAACGAACCTCAAACCATTTGTAGCAACCTGTATCTGTGCAAAGCCAAGTTCTTTTGCCATTTTTATAACATCTATAAACCTTGGATATATTGTTGGCTCCCCGCCCGAGAATTGAACAGCCGGACATGGCACTGGCTTTGCTGCTCTGAGGTTTTTGAGCATGCTCTCTACCTCTTCAAAAGAGGGCTCGTAAACGTAGCCCCTTGCGTTTGCATTGGCAAAGCATATCTCACAATTCTGATTGCATCTGTTTGTGAGATCCACTATTGCAAGGGCTGTGTGGCTCTTATGCACATTGCACAAGCCACAGACAAGCGGGCAATCCTCCTTGCTTTTTCCATTTATCAGAGGATTCTCCACCCCAACGCCATCTATGGCATATCTTTTGGCTTTCAGGTAGAGATCAGCATCGCTCCAGTAAACCTCTTTAAATTCTCCATGCTCTTCGCATGTCTTGCTGATCATAACCTTACCATCTTCTTCGAAAATTCTTGCTTCAATGATCTTTTTACATACAGGGCACAGAGATCTCGTTGTGCTTTCTATGCCATCACTGATGCCTGGCTTCTGAACCAACATAATTGTGAAAAGGGTTTTCCAATATATAGGCTTACCTGTTCATGAGCCTATAGTTACAGAGGAAGAGAACCCATGATACTATAGACAAGCTCTGAGTTTATGATCCTGCGCAACACTGGAGAGAGCAATTTGGAACCTGACAAAACATCAATGATAAAGTTGAATGCTCTGCCAATAAGCCTGTTTGCGTAGAGATCTGAAAATAGCGTCCCCATAGAGCTCACATTCACCTCTTCGCTCTGAAGATCTTCAGCGCTCTCTATTATCTCTCCATACCTCTCCCAGGCAAGTTTTGTTTCTCTATTCTCTTTCAGAAGGCCAAAATGTTTTTCCTGCTCTGGAAATTCTTCACTATTGTCCAGATATTCATAGAAGAAGACACCTGTGGCTCCTCCCTTCACAGCTGCTATGCAAATGTTTTCTATGTATTGTGCCTGAGCCTCTTCACTCCTTTCAAAGGTGTGGTATCCTGTCTCTATCACCATAACCTCTTTTCCAAAGCTTTTTGCTTTTTCTATATCCGGCATTATGTTAAAAGCATTTTGTGGGTCAGGAAAGATTATGCATGGATACGGCTGCAGACCTATGACATCAAAATTGACCTCTTTACTGACATCTTCTATCCATTCTGTCCAGCCAGGGGCAACAGAAACACTTAGCACGATCTTGCATTCTTTATCTCCTTCCCTTATGCTGTGTTCTAATGTTTTTAATATGCTTAATATCCTATCTTCACTCCAGTCGCCAACCCTCCAGCCAGTTAACCTGTGCATGTTAGCGACATTTGGCTCGTTCTCAATAGCATAGTACTCTATTCTTTCCCCATACCTTTCCGCAACAGCTTCAGCGTAAGCGCCCAGGGCTTTGTTATACTCATCATTGCTGATCCCCTTTGTCCATTCTGGCACAACGGGTCTAACTCCATTATAGCCATTGCCTATCTTTGCAAGCATGTTTAAGCCATTTTTCTCAGCATTTTCAACCACAAAATCGAAGTAAGAGAAATTATAAACACCCCTTTCTCTTTCGATGTCCCTCCACGCAAAGTCTACGGAGATCCATGTGATACCATTCTCAGCTATTCGATCGAAATCCTCCTCCATTAACTTATAAGAATCGAATGGAACATGGTAGGCAACAATCCCAAACCTGAACTCAGCCACAGAAGGCGCAACCATAAAAAG
>WOYO01000022.1:56073-62843 GCA_011620765.1 Thermoplasmata archaeon | reverse complement strand
CCCTTGAGCCAAAGGTTCCCTCAACTGTTACAGTTTCATTTTCGTATTCTTCAGGATCCTCAAGTACATCCTTTATCTCTGTCACCTGAACTTCCGTCTCCCTCCCAAATATGCGGTCTATGAGGTCTCTCAGCGGTCTCTGCGCTGCTGCGACAGAGGTAAAGAGAACCATACAACCGATTGTTGCAACCAGGATTTTTCCTCGCATAATGTATTACTTAGTTTTTTATCTATTTAAAACTTTTTACGCACCTGTCGGTTGAGGAAAGTGAAGCAGGGATCTTTTGATCTCTTAGCTCATGCAGAGGTGGTTATTCTTACTCCATCAACAAGAGCCCATGGCGATATAACTGGCACTTCGGTCTCCCACCAGTATATGTGCTCTCTCTCCCTGCTCATCGCCCTTATGGACCCGAGCATCCTCTCAAGGCTATCATTCACACGAAGATACTTCAGAGATCCCTTTATTTCTCCATTCTCAACAAGCAGGGCGCAATCTCTTGGCATTGTTGAGAACTCTGCGGTTCTGTAGTTCTGGAATCTTGTGTACCATGTGTTTGTTATAACTATGCCCTTTTTCATCTCTCTTATGAGATCCTCCACAGATTCTTTGCCCTCTCTGACATCTCCGCACCATGGCGCTGGGGATATTATTCCAGCATTTCCGGTGCTCTCTCTATTGTGCTTCCTCGCATAGGTTGTGTTGTATAGATATGTCTTCAGTATCCCATCCTCTATGACTGCATGCCTTCCTGTCTTTACACCCTCATCATCGAAAGCCCTTCTATTTATCGAAGGCAAAGTAGCATCATCGTATAGGCTGAAAGATTCAACAGCCACTTTTTTGCCCGCTTTACCTGCCAGAAAAGACATGCCTGACTCAACAGAATAGATGGAAGAGAAGCCCAGAGCACTGTCGACCATGTTTGAGAATGCCAATGGAGCATAAAGGATCTCATAAGTCCCTGCCTCTGCACGCCTGGGGCTCTTTGCTCTCTCAGCAAACTCCCTTGCTTCCTTGACGCAGCGCTCTATATCGAGCTTTTCAGAGCACTCAACACTCTGCCCGGAGGTCTCAACATCGGTGTATAGCCTCATGCATGCTCTGTAAAACTCATTTGAATCCGTGAAAAAAGCATTTGCGCTGGTAGCAGTCTCTGAGTTGGTGACAAACCCCTCAACAATGCCAGAACAATTGAACCCTGCGGAGAGATCAAGCGCCTTATAAGCCTCACTTACCAGATCAAAGTCTCTAGCCTTTTTCTCGCCGATTGCCTTAAAAGACCTATCCGCAATGCCATTGTAATCCTCATTTGGCTCTATGGTCTCTACCTTTTTTCTTGTTATATCCAGAGATTTTTTGACATCTCCTTTTCCCTCAATGCTCAGAGAGATGATCCTCTTTCTGTATGCTAAAAATATCTCTGTGCTGAGAGAGTCCCAATCGAAAACATTCTCTACTCTATTCATAGCGAGCTTAACCTGCTGTCTGTGAACGCTCTCTACCGTAACAACGGCATCATCAAAGCCTAAAGAGAGAGCGTATCTCATTATGCTCTCCGGGTCTCTGGAATCTATTCCTTCAGTATTCATTCTCAACCTCCCTCAACCGCACATATGGACCACCGGTAAAAACAGGCATACCCTGCATCGGCTCCCCTTTACCGCAGGTGGCAGCAGAGAATTTAAGATCTTTAGAGCACCCGTCTATCGCGGAGTAAAATCCCTGCGTTGTAACCTCTAACTTTGGCTGATAAAGAGGTCCCTTTATCTCTCCATTCTCTATAAGATAGGCTTCACAGGCAGTGTACTTCTGGTTGAGCCTCTTATCATCTATGTTCCACTCCATATAGTTCTCCATCAGTATCCCTTCCTTCACTCCCTCTATCAGCTCCTCAAGCGAATAATCACCAGACTCAATGTAGGTGTTGGCCATTCTTACCAGGGGCTCAACATCGTATGCGCTGGCCCTGGCGCTCCCATTGCTCTGTGCATCCATTATGAATGCCGTTTCTCTGTTGTGGAGGAACTCATTTACTATGCCATTTTTTATCAGATATCTCTTCCTTGCCCTGACTCCTTCATCATCATACCTGTAGTACCCAAAGCTTCCCTCTATAGTAGGATCATCTATCACAGACGCGCTCTCACTACCAATGCGCTCCCCTATCTCTTTACCCTTCAGAAAGCTCCCCCCTGCCTGAGCCATCTCTCTACCGAGTATGCGATCCGCTTCGAAAGGGTGCCCGCAGCTCTCATGGGCCGCCAGACCGCTTATCTTTGGGCCGACAATGTAATCTATCTTTCCCTTCGGTGGGGGATTCTTCTCCCTCAAACACCTGAGCACGCCCTCTTTTTCTTTCTTTATCTCTTCTTCCATTCCTCTAAAGATCTCTTCCCCTCCAACTCCGCCATACTCATTCATGAACTGCTCATAACCCGTGCTTTCCTCACCCACGGTCAAAAAAACAAAGAGAAAGGATCTCGGAAGCTTTGTTTGTATGTCTGCGCCATCGCTGTTTTTGTAAACCTTTTCCTCCATGGTGTGCGAGAAGCTCATTATCCTCATCGGGCAATCAAGCTCGGAGTCAAAATCCTTTAACCTGCCAAACATGTTCTCTACATCAGCACTCTTCTCCTCACGAAACTTTTCTCCCTCAACATTTTGAAAACCTATCTCATCTCTCTGAGCTGAAGAGCTCTTGAGAGCCATCTCCACAGCCCTCTCAATAGCCCCTTTTTCCATGATGCTGGTTGAGGCAAAGCCAAAGCCTTTCTTGAGCACCCTCACGGATAGGCCATAAGACTCCTCCATGCCGCTCTCATCAAGGTTCCCGTTGCGCAAAAGAAAGCCACTATCAGAGCTTTTTATAGCCCTCACCTCAGCATATCTTGCTCCACCTTTTAGAGCAAGCTCCAGTGCAAAATCCACCATCTCATTCATTCAAAACCACTGTCACACATAACAAATTCTCTTCTTAAATTCTTTTCTCTACCATCCATCTCCTTTATGACAAGCGCCCTCTTCTTTCCCTTAAGCATTAGCTCAACCATGAGCTTGGCATTCCTCTTAAGATCTCTGAAACCGAACGGCTCAAAGCTTCCCTTCTTTTCATAAACGCTCGCTGTCAAAATCGCGGGTATATGTAGCTCTTTGCACATCATGCCTGCGCTGCTGAGGACCCTTATAAAACAGTCCTCCCTCTCATCTTCGATCCAGTAGTACTCATTTACAGTATCTATTATTAGGAGACCCAGATTCGGAAGCTTTCTTGAGTTCTTCACAGCCCGCTCAAGGCCATCTATCGTTCTGGGAAATGAGAAGCTGATATCTTTTATTGTTTCTTCAAAATCCTCCCTACATATCTGCCTTAGCCTCTCAAAAGAGACCCTCTCCTTTGTTATGTATGCTACCTTTTTACCGGTTTTTGCGCATTCATGAGCGGCCATCATGCAGAATGTGCTCTTTCCGCTCGCCTGAGGGCCGTAAACAACGGTTATGCCCTCCTTGAGATTACCAGCAAGCTCAGCAAAACATCTGCATACGTTCAGCACAGAAAGATAGAGCATCCAGATAAAATAGATTTTTGCTATGCTTGTATCAATAAGCCCCTTCTTTAGATCGCAGTTTTTCGCCATCTTTATTGGTATCACAGGTGCTTTTTCTGATAACCCTGGATCTTCTTTCATCCCTCTGCGTTTATGTCTTTTTCATTGTCTAATACCAGAAATGACCTTTCGGGTATCTCTTTCCTTTGCTTCGCTCTGAACAGCTTGTAGGATGAGGAGCGCTTCAGAAGGCGGAAAGGTTCTGATACAAAAAAAGAGTGTTGCATCGGGCAAAAAAGTTAAAAATCACTGATTTTTTAGAAAGCACCAAATAGAAGAAATGTTATAAACGGTATGATAAACTGGAAGCACTCCATGGCAGCCTTTCTGCTTGCGCTCCTGGCGCTTCTTTCTATTGCACGCCTATCCTTTTTCCCGGGGATACTCACGGTTTCAACCATTATGGAGCTCGTGCTTCTTCTGATAGCGCTGCTGATCGGGAGGGCCGGACTACCGTGGAGAGACCTCATCCAGAAACTTGGCTTCAGAAAGCCCAGCGCCAGATGGATATTAATCTCTCTTCTGGGCGGCATTCTTGCATGGCTCTTGGCGGTGGCTCTCAGCGTTATGATAACTCTCTTTTTCCCATACCCTCAGGAGATGGTAGAGGTCTCCTCCTCCATCTTCCTTCAGAGGTCTCTGCTGGACTCCGTTCTCTGGACTCTGCATATTTTTATCTTTATTGGCTTTTGCGAAGAGATCCTCTTCAGAGGGATAATACAGAAAGGCTTTGAGACATCGATTTCAAAGAAATGGATAGCGGTGCTCATATCGAGTCTGCTGTTCGGCGCTGTGCATCTGGACCCGTGGGGTCTTCTGCCAAGGGCTTTTTTAGGAGCAGTATTTGGCTACATGTACATAAAATCGGATTACAACATAATAGTGCCCTCTGTCGCCCATGGGATTAACGATTTTATAGGCATAGTACTCATCAACTACATCATATAGACACATCTCATTCTTGAAGAACTGAATAGAAGAGCCTGTGACTCAACCGCTTTGAAAAAGATGATTACGATACAAAGAGAATGTGTTGAGATGCATCAGAGCGGTAAATTAACTATTCTAATAAACGTCTTATATTTCTCTCTATTGATTAAATTACCTGTATTTGCTCCTGAAATTGAGCTCGAGCGCTCAGGCTCTCAGGAGACCCGCGTTTACAGCAACTATAACTGTGCTGAGTGACATTAGTATAGCACCAACAGCAGGGCTGAGAAGCACGCCATATCCGTATAGTACACCAGCCGCCAGAGGTATGGCAACAGCGTTGTAGCCTGTAGCCCAGAAGAGGTTCTGAACCATCTTGCTGTAGGTTGCTTTAGCCAGTTTTATCGCGGAAACAACCGCCATCGGATCATTCTTCACCAGGACTATGTCAGCGCTCTCTATTGCAACATCAGCACCAGCACCTATTGCTATGCCAACATCACCAGAAACAAGAGCAGGAGCATCATTTATACCATCACCAACCATTGCCACCTTAAGATTCTTATCCTTGAGCTCCCTGATCTTTTCAGCCTTCCTATCAGGCATTACCTCTGCAAAATATTCATCTATGGCTAAGGCTTCAGCCACACTTTTAGCCGCATCCTCACGATCGCCTGTGAGCATCACAGTTCTGATTCCCATGGCCTTAAGCTCTCGCACAGCCTCTATGGACTCTTTCCTTACCTTATCTGCCAGCGCTATAAATGCTACCGGTTTCTCATCTACAATGAGGAGGACCGTTGTCTTTCCTTTAAGCTCATCTGGGACTTCATAACCCTGGGAGCTTACCACCCGCATCTTCCTTCCTGCCACGGTTGCCTCCACCCCTTTACCAGGGAGCGCTTTAAAGTCATCTGTGCTCTCCCTATCCTTTGTCTCTGAAGCTATAGCTCTGGCGATTGGATGTTCGGAGTTTTCTTCAATGGAAGCTGCGTATTTGAGCGCTTCACTCTTGCTGTATCTATCGTCAAGCATTACAACATCAGTGACGCTGAATTTTCCCTCCGTCAGAGTGCCTGTTTTGTCAAAAACCACAACATCCAGCGCTCTGGCTTTCTCAAATGCTGCCCTGTTTCTTATCAGGATTCCTCTTCTCGCAGAGAGCGATGTTGAGTGGGCAACCACGAGAGGGACCGCGAGACCCAGAGCATGAGGACAGGTTATCACCATAACGGTAACAGAGCGTTCCAGAGAAAATTCCAGAGCCATAGAAGGAAGCCACAGGGCAAAGGTCAGGGCCCCGGCTGTGAGCGCTATTATCGTGAGAAAGAATGCGGCTCTGTCAGCTAGATCCTGCGTTCTTGACCTGCTCTCCTGAGCTTTTCTCACAAGCTCTGTCATCTGGGATATGAATGAATCCTCCTTGCTCTTCTTCACCTCAATTGTTAGAGCTCCTTCCCCGTTCACGGAGCCACCAATGACCTCAGAGCCCTCTGCTTTCTCCACAGGCATGGATTCCCCGGTGAGCAGGGATTCGTCAACAGAGCTCTTTCCTTTTATAACAACTCCGTCAGCCGGTATTCTTTCCCCAGGTCTTATAAGAACCGCATCCCCGACAGCAAGCTCTTCTACTGGAATGTCTTCAATCTCTTCATTCTTCACCCTGTGCGCTATATCCGGCATAAGTTTTGAGAGCTCTTCAAGAGCTCTTGATGCTCCCATAACGGATCTCATCTCGAACCAGTGACCGAGGAGCATTATATCTATGAGCGTTGCTGTCTCCCAGAAGAACACCGCGCCCTCCAGACCAAATGTCACTGCGGCGCTGTAAGCATAAGCAACAGTGATTGCCACTGCTATCAGGGTCATCATTCCAGGGGCTCTGTTTCTTATCTCCCCATAAAAGCCCTTGAAGAATGGATATCCGCCGTATACGAAGATGGCCGAAGACACGAAGAACAGGACATAATCTGCTCCATAGAAAGTTAATGAAAAGCCTAGGAATTCCTGGATCATCGGGGAGAGAATGAGAACCGGTATAGTCAGGATAATAGATACTATGAACCTTCTCTGGAAGTCCTTAACCATCGATCCATGGTGCCCCTGATGCTCCATATGCTCATGATCCCTGCTCCCATGGTCCATGTGTTCTTTGTGCTCGTGTTCTTTGTGCTCGTGCTCGCCATGCTTTTCGTGATCCATCTTATCGTGATCCATCTTATCGTGATCCA
>WOYO01000022.1:52338-55973 GCA_011620765.1 Thermoplasmata archaeon | reverse complement strand
CGTGATCCATCTTATCGTGATCCATCTTATCGTGATCCATCTTATCGTGATCCATCTTATCGTGATCCATACTCATACACCTCTCTGAACTCTCTCACATCACAATATAATGGACCTGGTTTTTATAGTTTCTTCTCTTATGGCTCTTATCCTGCTTTAAGCGTTTTTGGATTCTTTTCTCTCATGTATCCAGCCAGCAAGAGGAGGGACCCAGCAGAGGTTTGCGGCTATCGTTTCTATAGCCGTATAGACCTGTGTGGTGGGGCTGAAGCCAAGAAGCCTGGCGGAGAGGAGCGCTACAGGAACTATAATTATCACAGACAGGCTTGCCAGCATTACGGGATGGTGAAAGTATTTTCTTAAAGCTCTCCTCCAGCTCTTTTCCTCTCTGTGTATGTATAAGAAACCAGAAATGCTGGCTCCCATCTGATCGCTCATGGCATAAAGGTAGGGTATGTAGAATCCGCCTACGCCATAAACATCTATACCCGCCATTCTGCTGATCGCATCTATAATCCATGGGAAGACCATGCCCAAAACCTTGCCCCAGCTGTATGCTTCAGCCATAGATCTCTCTGCGCCTCTAAGCCTCCGGCGTATGGCAAAAACGCCCTCAAATATGGAGTCACCTTCACCTGAAAGAGTGCGCACAGCCCACTGCCCTATGGGATTTATGTGAAGGCCGAAATAGTCAAGCACTCCTCCCAGTATGAGTCCTCCCGCGTATCCCGGGACGGTGTATCTTATGAGTTCGCTGAAATCTTCTTCCATTTACTCCTGAAGCTCCATGCAAAACCGCCAGAAGAGACAATTGACCTGTCTCATATACTCTAAAAGGTCATCTCTCTCTTCAGTTAAGTATTCTTTCATAGCGGACATCGCTATAAATCGGTCGCTCAGCATGCTCACAATTTCCCTCCCATCCCGGTGACCTTCCTCAGCTCTAGAACACTCATCAGGACCAGCATGGAGAAAAACACCAGAACAAGGAATTGTGGAGCGATGAATGCCAGATCCAGGCTGTTTCTCAGAGGTTCTACATATATCCCCGCTGCAAGGAATAGAAAGGCAAGAATGCCCCAGAGGTCTATGATCCTGTTTGATAGAAGACCAGCTGAAAGGAGGGGCTCCTTCTCAGAGCGTGAAAAAAATGCAAGGAATACGTGTCCGAAGATCCAGGAGGAGAAGGCAAGTGTCTGGCTCTCCATAAAGCCTATGCCGCTGTGCATTGATATGAGATAGACTGCGGTAACGCCAGAGAATAGCAGGATCCCCTTTATAAGGATGTCCGCAACCACTCTCCTGCTCAGAACCTTTTCCTCAGGATTCCGCGGCGGTCTCTCGTATATGTTTCTCTCAGCGGGCTCACTCACAAAGCCTGCGGATGCGGCAAGATCCATGAACAGCTCAAGCAGGATTATCTGCACCGGAGCAAACGGCGTTGGAATGCCTGCGAGCACTGGCAGGAGGAAGATTAATATGAGCGCAACCTTTACAGAGAGATAGTATTCTATCCCCTTCCTCAGATTATCGAAGAACTTTCTTCCCTCAAAAAGCGCATGGGCTATCGTTATGAAGTTATCATCCGCTAAGACAACGTCAGCAGCCTCTCTTGCGACATCTGTTCCTCTGATCCCCATGGCTATGCCCACGTCTGCGCTCTTCAATGCTATAGAATCGTTTATCCCGTCTCCCGTAACCGCGACTACCTCTCCCTTTTGCTGGAGCGCCTCAACTATCCTGTGCTTATGCTGCGGTGAAGCTCTCGCAAAGACCGAAGCGCTCTTCACCTTTTCCCTGAGCTCTTCGTCAGACATCTCATCCATGCTCTCTCCCTCGATGACGTCATCGCGCGGGATTCCTACCTCCTCAGCTATGTGTTTGGCTGTCAGTGGGTGATCGCCTGTGACCATTATCACGCGGACCTTTGCGTTTTTCAGCTGTTCGATTGTTTCCCTGACATTCTCCCTCGGCTTATCCTCAAATCCTATGAGACCGGCGAACTCAAGATTTTTCTCGATCTCGTCGAAAGAGAGGTTCTCTGCGCCCTTACCCAGCGCTTTATAACCAACGCCCAGTATTCTCCTGCCCTCTGATGTCTCTTCCTTTATGACATCATCGATTCCTTCAGGCTTTTTCTCTGATATCTTTAATACATCCTCAGGCGCGCCGCTGACGAAGAGTTCATAGCCTTTTGCGCTCTTTCTTATGATGCTCTTTATCCTCCTTCCATTCTCTAATCCCTTCTCTCTGTAGATCTCTGGCTCATCTTTTGCTCCATACCTCTCTTTTATCGCCTCTTCCATGGGTGAGATGGAGTAGAGAGAAATGGCCATGGCAGCCTTCTCAATGACATCCTCAGGGTAAACAGAGGCAATTGTCATCCTGCCCTCCGTTATCGTTCCTGTCTTGTCCGTGACTATGACTGTGGCGCCTCCTAAGGTCTCTGTGGCTTCGAGCTTTTTTACAAGAAAGTTCTTACGAGCGAGATTGTAGGATCCAAGGCCTAGGACCATAGTTATGACTATCGGCAGTTCTTCAGGTATCGTAGCAAATGCCAGGGAGAGACCTGTCAATATCATGACCCTCATGTCCTGCCCCCTGATTATTCCTATGATGGGTATCAGGGCTGAGAAGAATACCGCCACGTAGACGAGCTTTCCGGACAGCGACCTCATCTCCATCTGCATCGGTGTTCTAGGTGGCTTCACCTCATCGAGCGTTCTTGCTATCTGCCCGAACTTTGTCTTTGATCCTGTGTTGTAGACCTCTGCCTCGCCTTCGCCTGACAGAACAGTTGTTCCTGCATATGTCTCGTCTCCTCCTTTTTTTTCTACTGGAAGGGACTCGCCTGTGAGCGGGGATTCATCAAGCTGGAGGCCTATCGATCTGACGATCTTTGCATCCGCCGCTACTTTCGTGCCTGTCGTTAAGATGAGCAGATCCCCCGGAACTATCTCTATAGAAGGAACTTCTGCCTCTTTTTCATCCCTCCAGACTCTCGCTCTGGGGGCTGCCATCTGCTCCAAGGAATTTATGGCCTTCTTGGCCCTGTATTCATTGTACACCTCAACGAAAACCAGAACAAATATTATTGAAAAAATCGTTATCGCATCCGCTAGAGCTCCCCATACGCTGTAAACCACACCAACGAATATCAGCAGGAGGATCATTGGCTCGGTGACTTCATGCCTGAACGTCTCGAGGAAGCTCACCTTTTTCCTCCTGAATAACTCATTTGGTCCAAACTCTTCCAGTTTTTCCCTTGCCTCAACACCTGTTAAACCGCTCATTCCTCAACCTCCCTGCTCCCTTATTTTTTCCCTCGCTTCATCCAAAGCTTCTCTGCCCTTTCCGGTTATCCTGCAGTGCTTTCTAGCCTTCCCATCTACGACCTCGTTTCTGCTCTTCATATATCCTTTCTTTCGAGTGAATTGAGCACAGGATATAGAGCCCCAGAGCTCACGGAGTAGCCGTGCTTTCTGAGCTTCTCCATCATCCATACGCCATATATCTCTTCCTTGGATGCATGGTGGAGTATGTGCATCCTCATGAAACCCAGAAAGAGCTCTTTTATTATCTGCTCCATGATATCGGATTACGATATTTCAACATAAACATTCCTCTATCCCATA
>WOYO01000022.1:25450-52238 GCA_011620765.1 Thermoplasmata archaeon | reverse complement strand
CTGCTCCATGATATCGGATTACGATATTTCAACATAAACATTCCTCTATCCCATATAGGCCTCAATATGGTTGTAAGCCTGCGGGTATTGGCTCACTCCTTCACTTCTTTATGTTTTTCTTCATCTCTTCGAACTCCTCCTTTGTTATCTCTCCCTTAGCGTACCGCTCTTTCAGGATCTCCAGAGCTTTATCGTCTCGCTTCTCCTGCGTCTCTGGTCTTCTGAACACCAGGTAGAGTATAGCCAGAAGGATTATTACACCTATCACTGCGTACACCCACCCATAACCATACCAGCCATAGCCGTGGTAAGGTCCGTGTGGATAATATTGCATTATCATTTTTTTATCACCTCCATATCTAATGGAACTTCTGTCTTTTTTAATTTTAACCCGATTACCTGAGTGCGCTGGATCTGCACTGCAAAGATTTTCTCCAGCCGCTCCAGTATGGAAATCCATTTGCATACCTTAGCATCTCTCTGCCCTTTCTTATCTGCTGCGCTATCATCACCTCGCTTCCCTCATACACCACTCCAGAGCCTGTGACCTCAATTGTATCCCCTAGATCTCGATTTAAACCCATCTTCAATATTATTTAAAAGTATCCAGAGTCCCAATGGCGCAACATCGAATATCGAGCCTCTGCTGATCTGAGAATTCAGTGGTTCTCATCAGGGTGAGACCACCTACGGAAGAGTCGTGCGCGAGAGACAGCGAGTCTTTCTCTCTGCCAGCATGGGCTTTGGTCTGCCCGCCGCTCTTTCTGCAAAGATAGACTTTCCTGATAAACAGGTTGCGTGTGTCACCGGGGACGGAGGTTTCGGCGTAAGAGTCGTTGAACCACAGGATCTGAACAGAGCTCTGAGAAGCGCTCTGGACAGTGATAAGCCCTCGATAGTTGACGTCGTGATAGATCCTCTGAAGTATGAAGCTCTGGTGCCATCTGCTCACCGAATCCTGGCGAGAGTGATGGGGACGATTGAAATAGGAAAATGCTCTGACTTTTAGTCTTTGTAACGATCTCCATCAGAGCGAATGGCTGAAAACGAAGCAGAACTGTGCATTGCGGCCCTCTGGCAGAAAAGGTTAAATAAAGGTAGTTGCATAAAAACGTGAGGACTATGTTGAAAAAAATCTGTGAATTGAAGGAAATACCTGATGGAGAGCTGAAATTTTTTGAGGTAGAAGGAAAAGAGGTGCTTCTGTGCATGTATGAAGGCAAGGTATACGCGGTTTCAAGGCGCTGTAGCCACATGAATGCGCCGCTAGAGATGGGCTCTCTCAAAGGAAAGATACTGACGTGTCCCATGCACGGCGCGCAGTTTGATGTGACAACAGGAAAGAAGATGAAGGATCCTGTGGAGGGGTTCTCGCTGCCAAAAGATCTGCCTGAGAGCTTTGTGAAGATGATGGAGCGCACCAGCATGCTCATAGCGCATGTAAAGACGTACGATCTAGAGACGTACCGGGTTGAGATCTCAGGGCAGTCTGTCATGGTAGATCTTTGAATTTTCAGAGGCTGTTCTCGCCCATCATAATAAAAGGGGTTGAGATAAAGAACAGGGTTGTTTTCCTCCTGCACTACACCTGATATTCAACTCAGGACCACATACCCTCAGAGAAAGATGTGTGCTGCTACAGAGAGAGTAAGGCCCTTCATGTAAAGACGGTGGTGTAATTTTTTATAGAGCCTTTTTTTATAATTTTGCCAGTGCAATCAGATCACTGTATGAGCTCCCAAAAAAGTATATATAAGGGCTATCTCATAGCACATTATGAAGACATTTATTCCGTTTCTGATAGCTATATCCCTCTGTCTTCAGATGAGCGTTGCTCAGGTGAGCACTGCTATAACAGAGGGGGGGACTGCCATGGCGGAGCTCGTGAATACCGAGGGTAAGCCCGTGGGGGTTGTTACGTTCGTTGAGAATGAGTATGGGGTCAACATAATCGTATACGTCTACAACATGCCTCCAGGAGAGCACGCCATACACATACATGAGAACGGCGCGTGTGATGCGCCAGATTTCACATCAGCAGGCGGTCACTTCAACCCTTATGGCAAGGAACACGGGTTCAACAATCCAAAAGGATACCATGCCGGTGACCTCCCAGATTTCGTGGTGGATAAGAATGGTCTCGGTTCTGCCATATTCATAACAAAGGCCGTAACTCTGGGGGAGGGAGTAAATTCCCTTTTCAAGCCTGGAGGCACCGCAATAGTGATACATGAGGGAAAGGATGACCGCATGACAAACCCTGCGGGAAACGCGGGTGCGAGAATAGCATGCGGGGTAATAAGAAGGGTCTGATCATCCTTTAACGATCATCTCACCATCGTCAGGATCATCTTGAATCTCTTTATAGCCTTAAGCTCATGCGGCGCTTCTGCCGGGATGAGCAGGAGCTCGCCCTCTTTCAGGATAAAGATTACCCCGGAGATCTTTATCTCTGCCTCTCCCTCTATCATCTGCACGAGCGCGTCGCTGGATCTACCGTGTCTATGAGCGCAGTTTTTTCGCTGCCTCTGACAAGATAGGCGTTATAGCTCGTTCCATCAGGTAGAGGTATGAGCTCATCGAACAGCCTCCTGTCCCAATCGATCGCACCAACAGAATAGACCTCAGATCTCAGTTCTCTCTTCATGATCTCACCTCTGGCGTGTTATTTGAGCGCTGTGCAGCAAACCCTGCAGGCATACAGAAGTTTTTTATAAAAGTGCTATCCACATCGAAAAAGAGAGAGATGCAAGAGAGTAAGGCGCGCAAGCGCCTTTTATTAACGGGTGTGTTGCTCTTTACATCCCCTCTAACAGACTTGTGAATGTGTCGTGGTGTCCTTCCTCATCCCCAAGGATATCCCTGAAGAGCTTTTTCGTTGTTTCATCATTCTCTTTTCTGCAGAGATCTATTATCTGTTTGTAGAGCTCAATAGCCTGCTCTTCATCCTTCTTGTCCTGTTCTATCATCTCTTTCAATGTCTCTCCCACGAATATTGGTTCTGGTTTCGTTGTTGGTTTGCCACCCAGGTAGTTGAGCCTCTCAGCTATAGATTCTGCGTGTTTCATCTCGGTTATGGCTATATTCCTCAGCTCATCCTTGACAGCCATGCCCTCAACCCCTTTCCACTGCACATGCTGCCACATGTACTGTATCGATACCTGTATCTCCCTCGCTATGGCCTTGTTCAGCATATCCAAAAGCTCTTTCGATGCCATTTTATCACCACAGAATTATGTATCACCCCTCTTTTATAACTTTCTATGACATCTTTGACGGTAGATGATAAGTATGATCCTGAAGAGGAGCAACAGGGCATCTTGCCGAGGAGATCTCCCGAGAGACAATTTATATGGATAGAAACCACCAGCAGTTTGGAAAATGGTGACGGAATGCGTGTAAGAGAGGATAACAGGACTACACCTCTAAATCCTTGATATCGATAGCTTTATCTGCAAAGAAAGAGCTTTTCAATGTGGACATAAGGGGCATGTCTCTGGAGTTCTGCGACAAAATTAAAGAGTCCTTGAGTTATGTGGATAATGACCAATCAATGAGGGTCATAAGAGCTATATTGACCTCAGACAGGATATTCATTGCTGGCACAGGTAGGTCCGGGCTTATAGGTAGATTTTTTGCTCACAGGCTTGTAGACCTTTCTTTAGACGCATATGTTGTTGGTGAGACCATAACACCAGCTGCAAGGGTGACAGACTGTATTCTGGCGATCTCCGGTAGTGGCGAAACCACCTATACCCTGAATGCTGTTGAGATGGGTAGAAGAGTAGGAGCAAAGACAATAGCGATAACTTCATATCCTGAATCGGCCCTGGGAAAAATGGCTGATACGACGATATGGATCCCTGGGAGAATACTGGAGGTGGAGAACCATCGAGATTACATATTGAGACAGATAAGGGGATCACATGAGGATTTTTCAACGGGGAGTGGCACCTTTGAGATAGCTGTGGCTATCTTTCTTGAGAGCATCACCAAGGCCCTCAGCCAAAAAATTAAAAGGAAATAATGGATTAAAGGTTGTGCGCATAATCATAGTTGGTGGAGGCAGAGTTGGAAAAGCCCTGCTTGAGCTCCTGCAGTCGGATAATGAGATATCGATCGTTGAGAAGAACGCAGAGACGTGCGAAGAGCTGGCGAGCCTCACCAATGCACTGGTGATACAGGGCGATGGGACCAACCCCAACATACTTGAGGAAGCAGGCCTTAGTGACTGTGAAGCATTCGTAGCTGCAACAGGTGACAGCAAATCAAACCTTGTAGCGTGTGAGCTTGCAAAGAGAAATAAGGCTATAAAAAGGATAGTTGCAAGGATCACCGACAAAAGCGATGAGGTGATCTTTAAAAATCTTGGTGTCAACGATGTTGTCTGGGAGGTGGATGGCATAGTTGAGAGAATCACAGCCTCACTCTACCATATGGAGCTAATAGAGATAAATGAGGATCTGTCGATCGCATGCCTCTCTCCCTCCGAAGGAGATAAGAGCACAGGCAAAACCATAGGTGAACTAAAGTTACCAAGAAGGGGCTCGCTCTTTCTGGGCACTGTGCGAAACGGGCAATGGCTTTTGCCATCTGATATGGAAAGTATAGAGGAGGGGGATAGAATATTTTTCCTTGTGCAAAGGAAAAACCTTAATAAGCTGCATGACCAATTCTTTTGATGCAATACCACATAAGATGCACCAGGGTACCGGAGATCTGCCTGTTGCCAGGAGACCCGGCAAGAGCAGAGTACATATCCACTTTTCTGGAAGACCCCAAGTGTCTTGCAAAAAACAGAGAATTCTGGAGCTTTGAAGGATTTTATGAAGGAGTAAAGATAGGAGTGACATCCACGGGCATAGGAGCGCCCAGCACCGCCATAGCCCTTGAGGAGCTGGCAAGGTGCGGAGCAAAGAGTTTCATACGGGTAGGAACCTGCGGGGCTTATAAAGATGCAGAGATAGGTGATCTTGCTGTGATAAGAGCCTGCATAAGAAATGATGGCACAGGTAAGGGATACGTTCCTTTAGAGTACCCGGCTGTGGCAAGTCTTAAGGTCACCCTGGCCCTTTTATCTGCCTGTAAAGAGCTGAATTACAAACATTTCTGCGCTATAAGCGATTCTGACGACGCTCTGTACGCTAATGATCCATTTTTGCCCATAGATACGGAGAGAAAGAAAAAAAGCTTTCTGGGGGACGTTGCTGAGATGGAGGCTTCAATCCTTTTTGTTCTCTCTTCTCTCTATTCCTTAAACGCCGGAGCCATTTGCTCTGTTGTTAATAGAATAGGTGAAAGCACAGAGCACTTCGTATACGATAAAGAGAACATAGAAAGGATGATAAGGTGCGCTCTAAAAGGAGCGGTCATACTGGATTCATGGAGGGATAAATATGAAGGTCTATTGCCCTAAATGCGGTTCTGGAAACATCTTCTTTGTTCTGCCTCAGACATGGTCAAAGTATGAGTGCAGAGACTGCGGTTATATAGGTGGTTTTGTGATATCTGATGGCGAGCTTGCTGAAGAGATAAGAAAAAAATGGGCTGAAGAACATAAAGATAAAGAAAAGCGCTAGAAGTCCATTATGCTTTTTTGCCCTTTTTTGTTTCTCAAGATCTCTATCCTGCCATAAGCCCCGCCGCCCCCGGGTATTATTCTTATCTCCCCATCTCTAAAGGATCTTATTGCATCTGCAACTTCGCTTCTTGCTACAGCTCTGATCTTATCCATCCGCACATCTATGAGCACATTTATCTCATTGCCAAAGGCCTCAACGAGTCTATTCCACTCTTCAAAAGCCTCTTTCTCTGGCAAAACCTTGGCGATTATCTCAGATAGAGGTATCAGATGAAGATACGGAGGTCTATGCGCTGGATGCTCTGGTTCTTTATAAGTGGCGAGCTCTTTTACCCTGTCTGCTACACCCTTTTTTATCAATCCCCCGCACGAGCACCTCCACTTCACGCTTATAGCCTCTTCCAGAGAATAGTGCTTTAGACATCTTATGCATGCGCTCTCATTGTACTTGCCCTCCTGTGGGGGTATACCAACATTGAGCGCGATCCTGCATCCATTCCTGCGCATTATCGCATCCGCAAGAGAGGAAAATGACAGATCCATCATCTCTATTCTGTTAAACTCTCTAGCAATTCTATTGGGGTTGGGCGAGTGCGCATCAGAGTTCGTCAGAAAAGTGAGCCTTTGAAGCTCATCTATTCTGTCTGCATAGTCCGTGTCTGCGCTCAGACCCAGCTCAAGAAAGCTTACATAGTCAGACATCCCCTTATAACAATCTGATATTGAGGCAAAATAGGCATACATTGCAGTCCATGGTGTAAAGGCATGGCAGGGACCTATTAGCACGGAATGCTTTTCAGCCATCTCCGCTATCTTTTCCCCGGTAAGCGCTAACCTAGGTCTTCCGTCAATCCTTATTGTGTTCGAATATGGCTCAAGCTCAGAGCGCATTTCCTCTGCACTCTCAATGGAGGGAAAAAGAAGAAGATGATGCACCCTGTTCGTGTCCTCGACTTCATCTGTGAGCACGAGATTCAGCCCATTGTATGAGAACATCCCTCTGCTCTCCTCAAGGGCTTTTATGTCCTCAAGCCAGTGCTCCTGAAAACAGTCCCCTGTCCCTAAAAGTTGTACGCCCTTTTTCCTTGCGCACTCGCACATCTCTCTGAGGTTCATCCTTTTGCTTGTAGCCCCTGAGTATTTGCTGTGGACATGCAGATCGGCATTTAATATCATTTTTTAGCCTATGTATCTGAGAGCTTCATCACTCTCGCTCTTCTGTACACTCTCCTTCAGCTGCTCTTCAATAAGCTCTATCTGTTTTGCCTTTTCGTCAAGTTCTGAATAATTTATGTTAAGCTCTAAAGCCTTGCTGATCACCTGGAGAACTTTTTTGGCCGCAACAGGATCCGGCATATACCCGCTTGTCTCCCCCATCAAGCATATGCCCTCTATACCCTCCAGCTTCCCCAGGCCAAGGAACAGGCCACTGGCGCCTACTATACCGCCACCTGGCTCGCCGTGCCCAAAGAGAACATCATACTTTTCATACTTTTTAATTAGAGACTTTGTGGTTGCTGCGCCGAGCACCCTTGGATTATCAACAAGCCTTGAGACAGCATAGCCTCCCATGGTAATTATAAAATTTACGCCCATCTTTTTCACTTCTTCGATAATCCTCTGCACCATTATCCATTGTCCCTCCTGACTCTGAGCCTGAGAGGCGCCGGTAAGTATGAGTATCGCTGAGCCTTCCTGCTCATAGCAATACAGCTCGTTATTGATCAACCCGGCTATACCATCATTATCCACAAAAACTCTTGCAGGAAGGTGTACAGAGTATACATCTGCAAGCTTCTCCGCTTTCAACTCGGATATAAGCTGATCTGCAGCAAGAAGAGCTACGCTTCCTATGCCCGGAAGACCAACCACCAGTGCCGCTTCCTCAAAGTGCTTTTCCTGAAAGAATCTGAAAGCAACCTCATCCATTTTTTAGCCTCCTTCTATATTCGCCATATCTATCCACTGGAGAAAACCTGGGCGGTAAAGGATTTGCCGTCTCTTTCCCGCAAACAGGGCATTTCTCTTTTAGAGTATACCTTTCACAATTTAAACATTTTCTTATTCTGCTCTTCATTTTGCCCTTTTGAAAACAGCCTCAACTCCTGCTTTCTTTGATTCTTCAAGCACGGGTTGCAGAGCCTTTTTGAGTGTGCTCTCTGCGCTCTTATAATCTGTGCTCTCTACCGCAAGAAGGTAATTGGGAGCACCGAGGTAACGCACGCTAACCCCATTCTCTTCTACGCTCTGCAATAGAGATCTTATCCTCTCAATACCTCGAGGGGCAGTAGACGTCATTGATAGGGTGCCTTTTATTTTAACATACGGTATCTCTATGTTTTCCTTTGCAACCTCCACAAAAACCTCAACCCATTTACCTTTGAATTTGTTGAATGCGGGATCATCGGCGGCTGCAGCCTCGAATGCCTCATGAAGCGAAGCAAATGTTTTAATGAGTTTCTTTCCAAACTTTTCATAGCATTCTTCAACGCTCAGGTTAAGCCTCTTTGCGACTATAGCGAAAAGGTTCTCAGCCTTCTGTTCATTCTTCCACTCATCAATCTTATTCCTTCTCTGATGCTCGCTTACACTCTTGAGCGATAGATCTATTCTGTTACGCTGGGCATCAACATCCACAACCCTGCAAACGATTCTCTGCCCTTCCCGTAGAAAATCACTCATCCGCTTTACCCAGCCTGTCGAGATTTCAGATATGTGAATAAATCCTTCCTTACCTGGATATTCCTCAAGAGAGACAAAAGCACCGAAGTTAAGTACCTTTTTCACCCTGCACACAACTAAAGAATCTTTCTCAGGGTACTCATTCAAGGGTTTCAATTACATCTCCCTTTATCTCAGCCAACCCTCCGGTCGGTTTTGCAAATGTGTCTCCACAGATCCTGCATCTTATCTCTCTGCTAGCTTTATTGAATATTATCTGCTCGCTCCCACAGCTTCTGCATTTTACCTTCAGAAACTTACTCTCTGTCTCTATCTTCAGCATCATCGCACCTCCACGAGCTCAAACTTCTTGGATCTAAAGGCTGGGGGTTGCACAACGTGCTTGCACACTGTGCATCTATACTTTAAGTAAATCCTCTTTGTAGGTTTTTCTCTGCCCTCCGGCTTGGGCCTTGGAAATCCACGATAGCCTCTTGTAACTCTTCTGAACCTTCTCTGCCCCCATTTTAGCTCACTGGCTTTTCTCTTTTTACCTATGCTCACATCGAAAGTCTGATACTTCTTGCAGTGAGGGCAATACCTCTTAACCTTTGATGGCATCTTCATTTGAATCAGCATAAGTATTGTGAAGTTTCTATTTAAGAATTTCTGTGATATTGCACATTTTACAGCCCAGAAAAAGGTAAAACAGTTTTTATCTGAGCGCCGATGCCTTTTTTTTCCACTTACCACAAAAAGAAATTTTGAACAGATAAATAGAAAACTTTTTATATTCGGACACCTTTACAACTCTGGGTAATATGGTTGATATTGTGTTGACAGCGGATAGAACCATGATGAGCACGCACCACGACTCAGAGTTCTTAGGCTTTGGCACATGCATTCCTCCCTACATCCTCCCGACCAGTGTGTATGGAAAGCTCTTCTTCCCTCCTGTGAAAGCAAAGCAGGGCGTAGCGACTGTTGCTCCATACGCCCTGCGTAAGGTCGAGGCAAAGCTCATAGATCTCGGGTTTGATGCTGTGGTGGCGCATCCTTCACATCTGAGAAGATTCAATGACGCAAAGGTTATAGGAATATCAACAATGGATCCCTTTGGCCTGGGGCCTGCAAGCTCAACATTTGCTGCGGTCCTGCAAAAAGGAGAGCCTTTCAATGCGCTCTTTTTCAAAAGGCTCATAGAGGACAAAAACATAAAAAAAGCTAAAGAGAACGGTGCAAAGATCATAGTGGGAGGCCCCGGAACATGGCAGTTTGAGCACATGAAAGATTTTGCCACGGAGCACGGTATAGACTGCATAGTTATGGGAGAGATTGAGAAAGATGCTGAGACCATATTCAGGAAAGCACTCAACGGAGAAGAGCTGCCATTGTTTTATGAAGCGTATAAAAACCCAGCTCCAGCTCTGGAGGAGATACCCGAGATCAAGCATGCATCAGTAAATGGGCTTGTTGAGATAGGGAGAGGATGCCCCAGAGGCTGCCCATTCTGCGACGTGACAAAAAGGAGGCTCAGATGGTATCCTCTGGAAAAGATAGAAAAGGAGCTTGAAGCTAATAACAGAGAGGGTATTGATTTCGGCATAATACATGCGGAGGATGTTCTTCTATATGGTGTGCATGGTGTGAAGCCAGATATTGAGAAGATTGAAGCACTTTTCAAGCTATTTGCGAAGCATTACAAACGGTTGAGCTGGAGCCACACCAGCATTGCCGCTGTGGCTTCAGAGCCAAGAGCTGCAGAGCTGGCAAAAGAGCTATTTCTCAACGAGCAGGAGTGGTTCGGTGTGGAGATTGGGATTGAAACGGGGAGCCCGAAGCTGATAGAGCGCTCAATGCCCGCAAAGGCAAAGCCATTTGAAGCAAAA
Source organism: Thermoplasmata archaeon (assembly GCA_011620765.1). Lineage (GTDB taxonomy): Archaea > Thermoplasmatota > UBA186 > UBA287 > UBA287 > UBA287. Next base: position 42,107 of record WOYO01000022.1, on the reverse strand, counting down.
GACTGGCAGGATATCGTTTGTAAAGCTCTTGGCACTCTGCATGATAACAATATAGTGCCTGCCTGCACCCTTATCGTAGGGCTACCGGATGAGAGAGAAGAGGATACGCTTGCCACCATAGAGCTCATGGATAAGATAAAGGATTACAGATGCATGGTCGTTCCACTGTTCTTTGTTCCCCTGGGTAGACTCACAGACAGAAATTGGTTCAGGGCTGAAAATCTGAGCGCTTCACAGATAGAGCTTTTAGAGGTTTGTTTATCCCATGGTTTGAGGTGGTCAAAGGAGCTCGCTAGAGGGTATAACAAAGGGCACGTTTACAGCCCGATTGTGAATGCCTCACTGGTGGGATTCATAAAGATGATAGAAAGGGTAGCTAAGAGAAAGAATCTTGTGAATGATAGCTATGCTAACGCTTTTTCTTCTTCTCAATGAGCTCAAGAAGGTTATCTGCATCTTTGAGATCATCTGATGATATGACAGCTATGCCTCTAAAACGCTCCTTCTTAATTCTTTTTGAAAATATGGCACCTTCCTTCTCAACAACATCCGTGATCTCGCTCAGAACCTCCACCCTCTCCTTGAGGCTATTGCCATCAAACTCAGATAGTATCTTTTCCTCCCTTGACACCACCGCATCGATTGGGGCTTTCTTGAAAGAGGAGATCTCATAACCGAAGTCCTTTAGCATAGAGAAAAATAACCGCTCCGTATCCGTGAGATCTTTTTCTTCTGCACGTTCAGGGATGCCTGTCTCTCCGAATCTGTGGAATAGCTCCCTTGGGTCTACAGGAAGCGTAAGGGGCTCATCAAAAAAGTCCTCTATCCTTGAAACCACATCTACACTTGCTCCCATCTCTTCGCGCTCATAGAGCGATATTGCCTTTCTGCTAACCCCTGCTCTCTCCGCTATCTCTGATATCGGTATCTTTCTTTCTTCTCTGAGCTTTCTCAGAGTGTTACCATCTATCCTTGCGTATAACCCGCCCGGCGCAGCGTAGACCAACGGTAAGGTGTCGTTTTTTATGTAATTCTTAAAGGTAGCACAGTTCATTGCAGGAATGGAATGCCTCATATAAACCACACAATCCTCCAGAGCACAGGCGGTGCACCTCTCGCCAACCAGTATAGGCAATGCTTCAAGCGCCAGCGCAAGATATCTGAGCTCTAAGGAGTTTTCGTATCTGAAGCTATCTACATTCACCAGCACCTTTGTTATCAAAACAAGATCATCTCTCTTTGCAAGGATATCAAATATTGAACTGCTGACGGGGAACTTTTCAGTCATTGAAAAACCTGTGGAGCTCAATACCTCTCTCAAGTTTTTCAGGATCTCTTCTCTTTTCATCAAATCCATAATATATTATTGGTTCTATATATTTTTTTCTTCTTTTTCATGGATGGTGGGCAAATTTGCAGGGATAAGATTCCGCAATGGCATTATTCAGTACCTCAAAATTTCTTGCTCTGGTTTAGATCCTGCCCTGTTTTTAATAACAGATCCTCTGATCTGATAAAATATAAATACAACAGGTACAATTATAATTTGATGATAACCTCTTGCTTTTCAGATAATAAAGATCCGATAGCAGCTGGTGAAGAAGTGGGCAGAAAACTTATGGGGGCAGAGTACTCTCTGGTCTTCGTCAATCACACTCTGAATATACAGAAGATAGTCAAGAGCATCAGAGACACAACAGGCTCTGTTGTTTTCGGTTGTTCATCCTCATACGGGCTATCTGATAATAATATGGTTGAAAAAGGAGTCTGCGCTCTCGGCTTTTCGTTCAGAGATCTTGTTGGAGGCTTCAGTGTTGTATCTCTGGAAAAAGGACACGATGAGGATCTGGTTGAGAGCGCTTTAATTGATCTATCATCAAAGAGAGAGAAGCTCATCCCTGTCTTTGCCAGATATAGCGCTATAGTCAGCAATATGCCTGAAAAGCTGATTTCATTAAAGCCCTACTTCTATCTCATAGACTTCTCTGATCCTTTTGCCTTTCTTGATGACGCGCTGATAAAAGGAATAAGATCTGTGATAAGCCCCAATGCGCCTCTGGTTGGGGCAAATGCTTTCGGGGACGTAAAATTATGGAAGAGCTATCAGATATTGAATGATGTCTATTCAAACAGCGCAGTTTTGGGCATATTTGCAACCCCCAAGAGTTTTGGTTTTGCCTCAAGAGCCTCTCCTGTTATAAAGGATAGAACCCCCTACATAGTTACAAAAGCAGTGGGCTATTCTGTCTATGAGATAAACTACAGGCCAGCACTTGAGGTTTACTCAGAGATAACAGGCTTGAGCGCAGGAGAGCTAAAGGAAAAAAAGATACTTGCCTATACTATAGGCACAGAGTTTCCATTCACGATGATTGATGTAGCCGGCAACCCTTTAATGGAATACCCATTAATGGTGAATGATGATGGCTCCATACTCTTCGGCACAAAGACATTCGTTGGCTCTGTTCTTTTATCTGCAAAAAGCGATAGAAAAAAGGTGGTTGAGGACGCAAGAGAGGCTGTTAAAGAAGCTCTGAGAAAGGTTAAGGAGCCCCAGGCGCTGGTTATTTTTGACGCCTGGCAGAGGCTTGCAGCCATGGGAGAGGATTATGAAAAGGAGAGCGATATGATAACACAGGCAGCTAAAGGCTTGCCTCTGGTAGGCGCATACACAATGGGAGAGCACTGCTCTTTAGGCGGTTTTCTAGGTCACCAGAATGGCTCAATAGTTGCTATCGCGCTGGGAGAGGAATTAGATCTAGATTACAGCACAACCGCAAACAGCATCCCCTTCCTTGACCCTCATTAGCCTTACCCCTCTGGCGTACCTGCTCTGTTTGCTTATCTCTGCAACACCCATCCTTATGACATACCCTTTTTCCGTTGTGAGCATAAGCTCATCAATATCAGAGGCTTTAACCATTGCCACAAGCCTGCCTGTTTTTTCACCGAGGCTTATCGCTTTTATTCCCTTGCAACCTCTGTTAGTCTCTCTATAGTTACCCTTATAAGGGGTCTTTTTGCCATAGCCCTTCTCAGTAACAGTCACTATGTAACTATCGTCCTCAGCGCTAAAGCTGAGAACTGAAACAACCCTGCTGTTAGATAATCTTATGCCCCTGACTCCGGAAGCGCTCCTTCCCATTCTCCTGACCTTTCTGTTATCGAAGTTTACGACCATGCCCGCATCTGTGGCTATCATAACCTTATCAGCACACCTTATAACTCCAACAAGCTCATCCCCTTCCTTCAAGGTTATCGCTCTCTTGCCTGTGATCTTAAAGTTCGAAAAATCTCTCAGTGCAACTTTCTTAATGATACCCTTTGCGGTAGCAAAGAGAAGCTCACCATCAAAATCTCTTACGCCTAGAACAGAGCAGATTCTTTCGCTCTCAGCCAAAGGCAAAAGATTTACAACAGGTAGTCCTCTGGCCTGCTTTTTCATCTCGGGTACCCTGTAAGCCTTCATCATGTAAGCTTTGCCCTTTGTTGTGAAGATAAGAAGCCAGTCCTTGGTTCTGCAGGGTATCAGAAACTTCAGATTATCGCCCTTACTCTTTATCCACGAAAAACCGACACCCCCCTTCTTCTGTGCTCTATACGCTTCAAGAGGCATCCTTTTAACATAATCCCTTTCCGTTATCAGAATCGCTTCATCTCTGTCTTCATAGAGATCCTCCTCATTCACCTCTTCTTCGCTCTCCACGATCTCTGTTCTTCTATCGTCACCATATTTTTCTTTTACCTCTAGCAATTCTTTCCTTATCACTTTAAGCAGCTCTCTCTTATCCCCGAGTATTTTTTCAAACTCCTCTATCGCCTTTAAGATCTCTGCACGCTCTTTCATCAGAGTCTCTTTCTCAAGGGATGTCAGGCTCTGAAGTCTCATCTCAAGTATTGCCTTGCTCTGGCGCTCCGAGAGGTTAAAGCTCTCCTGCAGCTTTGTCGAGGCTTCCTTGACCTCTCTGCTCCCCCTTATGATCTCTATTACTTTCTCTATGTTTTCCAGAGCTGTGATGAGCCCATCAACTATCTCAAGCCTCTCCTGCGCTTTTCTGAGATCAAACTCCGTTCTTTTTGTTACTATCTCTTCTCTGAAATCTATAAAGTTGCTGAGCATCTCTTTCAGAGAGAACAATTTCGGTTCGTTGTTATACACCGCTAAATCTATTATGGGTATCTTAACCTCCAGCTGTGTGCTGGCAAACAATCTCTTCAGCAGGAGCTCTGGATTAACACCTCTCTTGAGCTCTATTACTATCCTCACACCCTCCTTTCTGTTAGACTCGTCTCTTATCTCGCTTATGCCCTCTTTTTCCTTTGCCAGCTCTGCTATTTTTTTTACCAGGTCTGCTTTATTAACATTGTATGGGAGCTCTTTTACAAGAAGTCTGTTCTTTTTCTCTTCTATCTCTACCCTGGCTCTCAGAACCACATGGCCCCTACCCATGGAATAAGCATCCTTTATCCCTTTCGTCCCGACAATTATGCCTCCTGTCGGAAAGTCAGGACCTTTTATTATATCACATATCTCATAAAAAGAGATGGCAGGATTATCTATGAGAGCAACCAGAGCATCTATGACCTCCCTGAGGTTGTGCGGCGGTATGTTTGTTGCCATGCCCACAGCTATGCCCGAGGCACCATTTACGAGCATGTTAGGAACCTTAGAGGGCAGAACAACAGGCTCCTTGAGCGATGCATCAAAGTTATCAACGAATTCCACAGTCTCTTTTTCTATGTCCTTGAGAAGCTCTTCAGCTATGGCAGCTAACCTGCACTCAGTATAACGCATGGCTGCAGGGCTATCTCCATCTATAGATCCAAAATTGCCCTGGCCCTCTATAAGAGGGTGCCTGAGAGAGAAGGGCTGCGCCAATCGCACAAGGCTGTCATACACGGAGACGTCTCCATGAGGGTGGAATTTACCCAGAACCTCACCAACCACTCTGGCGCTCTTCTTGGTCGGTTTGTTGTGGGTCCAGCCATTCTCATACATTGCGTACAGCACTCTTCTCTGAACGGGCTTTAGCCCATCCCTCACGTCTGGCAGAGCTCTACCTATTATGACAGACATTGCATAATCTATGTAAGAGCTCCTCATCTCCTTTTCAACTGATTTTTCAGCTATCATCTTACCTTATCCTCTTCATTTTTCTTTTCATATATCGATATTGACCGCTTCTTTGCTATGCTCCTGTATAAACTTTCTTCTCTCCGCAACATCTTCGCCCATAAGGATGGTGAACAATCTATCAGCCTCTATTGCGTCCTGAATCGTTACCCTCAGCAGCCTTCTTGTCTCAGGGTTCATGGTTGTCTCCCAGAGCTGCTCAGGATTCATCTCCCCGAGCCCCTTGAACCTCTGAACCTCCCTTGCGCCTTCAAGCTCTTTTTCGCTGTAAACATACCTCTCTTTTCCTCCCACCCTTATGCGATAGAGTGGGGGCTGAGCGATGTACACGTGCCCTTTGTCAATGAGATCCCTCATATAACGGAAGAAGAACGTGAGAAGCAGTGTCCTTATATGAGCACCATCAACATCCGCATCTGTCATTATTATTATCTTGCCGTAGCGAAGTTTGCTTATATCAAACTCTTCTCCGATCCCCGCCCCTATAGCGGATATCATCGCTTTTATCTCCTCGCTCGACAATATCTTATCTATCCTTGCCTTCTCAACATTCAGAATTTTTCCTCTCAAAGGCAAGATCGCTTGAAACTCCCTGTTCCTTGCCTGTTTTGCTGAACCGCCTGCGCTATCTCCTTCAACAATGAAGAGCTCAGTGCGCTCCACATCCTTTGAACTGCATGGAGCAAGTTTGCCTGAAAGGGCAAAGCTCTCAGTTCCTTCTTTTTTTCTCGCCAGTTCCCTTGCTCTTTTAGCTGCCAGCCTGGCTCTAACAGCTCCAAGGATCTTTTTCATCATGATGTCTGCTGTTTCAGGGTTCTCCAGCAGGAATGAAGAGAGCCTCTCGCTCACAATAGACTCAACAGCTCCCCTGACTTCACTGTTGCCCAGCCTCGTTTTTGTTTGCCCTTCAAACTGGGGCTCTTTGAGCTTGAGGTTCAGTATGGCTGTGAGTCCTTCTCTGCAATCTTCTCCTCCTATCGGTTCATCGTTCTCTTTTATATATCCTTTGCTCTTAGCAAAATCGTTAATAACTCTGGTGAGAGCGCTTCTGAATCCAGATATGTGCGTGCCCCCCTCTATCGTGTTTATTGAGTTCACAAAAGCATAAACATTCTCGCTGTACCCATTGTTGTACTGCATCGCAAATTCCAGATAAATCTCATTTTTCTCTCCCTCAGAATAGAATATTTTTCCTATACCACCTTTGTTCCTGTTTATGTAATCCACAAATTCGATTATGCCGTCAGGGTAATGGAACTCTTCTCTCTTGCCCGTTCTGAGATCCTCCAGCTCTATTCTGAGGCCTTTGTTTAAGAAAGATACTTCTCTCAATCTCTCAGCAAGAATCTCGTATTCGAATGTTTCACCGTCAAATATCTCTACATCTGGAAGAAATGTTATTTTCGTTCCGGTTTCCTCTGCTTCCCCTATGACCTTTATCCCGCCTGTAGGCTTACCGTTTTCAAATCTCTGGGAATAGATCTTTCCATCCCTCCTTATCTCTGCCTCAAGCCATGAAGAAAGAGAGTTTACAACAGACATACCAACGCCGTGTAGCCCACCGCTTACTTTGTAGACCTTCCCCTCGAACTTGCCCCCAGCGTGAAGGGTTGTGAGCACAATCTCCAGAGCTGGCTTTCCATATTTGGGGTGTATGTCTACCGGTATTCCTCTACCGTTATCCTCGACGGTCATGCTGTTATCTCTGTTTATGGTCACCTTTATGTGATCGCAGAAACCCGCTAAAGCCTCATCTACGCTATTGTCTATGATCTCATATGCTATATGGTGCAGTCCTCGAGAATCCGTGCTACCTATGTACATCCCGGGTCTTTTTCTTATTGCTTCTCTAGTACCGAGGACCTGGATTGCTTCAGAATTATAATCTTCATCCATCATAATGTATAGGATTGAGTCCTTATAAAGGTTTTTAAAATTTGTGCGTAAAAAAAAGAAATCTTTAAATATTATTTTTTGGCGAAAATCTGTACCTTGCCGGCACGCGTAAGTACTCTTTTGAGCTGTAGCCACAGTTTTTGCACATGTAGCTCAACGTCACCTCTGAACCATTTATCGTTTTATTTCTGATGACGCCGAGCGACCCACCACATGCCGGGCAGACTACCTTCAGGGATCTTCTTGAGCCGGGAGTTGCGTTAACATCAAAGAAATCCCTGCTGAGCTCTCTGCACCTTGAGGTGCTCACCACGTAAGATCTGTTTAGCCTCTTAAGCCTTGCATTAACCTCTTTTGCCATCTCGGCAAGAGATGAAAAGCTCGTCTTTTCTTTAGCGATAGAGCTCAACACCTCACGCACAAGCTCCTTTTTTGGTATTCTGTATCTTAAGATCTTATATGCCAGTGTCTTTTGTTCCGGCTCTTTTTTCTTCAAAGCAACACCACCTCTCCTCTTTCTATCTTTATTTTTACCAGAGTTTTTATCTCTATGCCAAACTCTTTCTCAAGCTTTTCCTTTGCTTCTCCACTCTTTTCTATCACAACAACAACATCCACTATCTTACATCCTATGTCTTTAAGCGCTGACAGAACAGCTTTTAAAGTTCCTCCTGTGCTTATAACCACATCCAGCAGGAGGATCCTGCATCCCTTTCTGAGATCATTGACATAAAGTTTGTTCTCAGAGTAACCCGTTCTCTGCACAACCTCAACCTCCCCTTCTAAACCGTATCTTCTCTTCCTTATTATAGTATAAGGCTTGTTTACTAAAAGAGATAGAGCGGTAGTCACTGGAAGACCCATAGCCTCTATTGTAACGATCCTTTCATAGTCCTTTTTAGATATCCTATCAATCTCTTCCGCAACCTCTCTCAGAAGTTGCGGCTCTATAACCTCAATGCCATCTGTTAGTGGATGAATGAAATAATCGTATTCCCCCCTCTTTATCACCCTCGCATTCTTCAATGAGCCCGATAACCTTTCAAGTGCCATATACAAAATAGTATGCATATATCTATTATTTTACTTTCTCATCTGTTATGACCTTTTATGGTTTTTAATAACTGTAATGAAAAAAGGATCAAAATTAAAAAGAAAGGAACAAAATATATAACTCATAGACCGTATTTGGTCTATGGTGTTTACAAAGTCTTTGAATATAGAAACAACCAGAGAGCTTGATGTTGTGAATTTAACGGAAAAAGTGGAAGAAGCAGTATCAGAAAGCGGGATCGCTAATGGACTTGTCAATGTATTCGCGAAAGGCTCAACATGCGGGATAACAACAATAGAATATGAGCCTGGATTGATAAAGGATCTTGGAGCGATACTTGAGAGGATAGCTCCAGATGAAGAGGATTTCGAATACCTCCACCAGCAGAGATGGAATGACTATAACGGGCACTCTCACATAAGAGCAAGCATCCTTGGATGCTCTGTGACCGTGCCTCTGATTGATAACGCCTTAGCTCTCGGCACATGGCAGCAGATTGTTCTGATTGAGCTTGATGTGAGAAAGAGGAACAGAGAGGTAATAATCACTGTTATGGACTAAAGATTTGATGCGGCATAAAATTACAGATCTTTCCTGTTCTGAATTTTTAATTTAGTGTGCGGTGCTCTAGTTCCGGGTTAACTATAAATAAAGATAATCCGATTAGTCCTATGAACATAATACGGGTGAGTGACTATACCTCTATGAGCACCAAAGCCAGAGACATGGTCATAGACAGAATATCTAACTTCAGTGACATGGTGCTTGCAATACCCACAGGGAACACACCCGAGATGCTTTATTCACTTTTAGTGGACACTTATAAAGAAGAGAAGGTGAGCTTTAAAGATGTTGTTACCTTCAACCTGGATGAATATGTGGGGATAAGCCCGGACAACCCGCAGAGCTATAGTTACTACATGAAAGAGCACCTTCTGAAACACATCGATATCAGGCGCAATTATATACCAGACGGACTTGCTGACGACCTTGAAAGAGAGTGCGCGGAATATGAGGATAAAATAAGAGAAGAGGGCGGCATAGATCTCGCAATAATGGGGATAGGAAGAAACGGGCACATAGGTTTTAACGAACCTGGCACAAACTTTGAATCGCTGACCCATGTTGTAGAGCTGAGTGAGGACACAATAAAAGCAAATGCGAGATTCTTCCCAAAGGAAGAAGAGGTCCCCAGAAGGGCAATAACCATGGGAATAAAAACAATAATGAATGCAAGAGAGGTTCTTTTACTCGCTTCTGGAAAGGAAAAAGCAGAAGCTATAAAAAAAGCGGTGATCGGGGAAGTCACCGAAGAGCTACCGGCATCAGCACTGCAGAGGCATAAGCACTGCACTTTCATAATAGACAGTGATGCAGCATCTTTGCTTAAGAACTGGTAGCATAAAGGTAGATAGAGATAAAGATTAAGAAGGAGCATGCTTATTATATTCTGTGATCAGGCATAAAAGGTCCTTTGAAGTTTTCCTGGTAACCATATTCCTTCTCTTGCCCATGTGCATAGAAGAGAGCGGAGGAGTAAAGCCCGGCGTTGATGTCTTTGTGGAGGAATACCTTGACTTGGTTAAGGGTAAAAGAGTCGGGCTGATAACAAATCCCACAGGAGTTAACAGAGAACTGGAGAGCACCATAGAGCTTTTACTCGATAATGGCGTCAATCTGGTAGCGCTCTATGGGCCCGAGCATGGCGTGAGGGGAAATGCGCAGGCAGGTGAGTATGTGCCATTCTACTGGGACGATAAATATGGCTTACCGGTCTTCAGCCTTTATGGGCAGAACATGAATGTGCCGGAAAACATCCTCAGCAACATAGATGAGTACATGAAGGAGTTTGACACAAAGCATGAGGGAAAGGTGCCTGAAGGAGAGATGGTTGAGGGAATAGACGTTATGATATTTGATATACAGGATGTGGGAACAAGGGTGTACACATACATAGCGACTATGGCTTACGCCATGAATAGTTGCGCTGATCTTGGCATAGATTTTATAGTTCTGGATCGCCCGAATCCTATTGGTGGCACTATGGAGGGGCCTGTTTTAGAATACCCTGATTACAGCTCATTTGTTGGTCTTTATCCTGTGCCTATGCGCCATGGGATGACCGCGGGCGAACTGGCAAAGTTATTCAATGATCGCTTTATGAGCAAGAAGGTCAACCTTACCGTTATACCCATGGAAGGGTGGAGAAGGGATATGTGGTATGATGAGACAGGATTGCCGTGGGTCATACCATCCCCAAACATGCCAACGGTAGATACAGCTACGGTTTATCCGGGCCAGGTTCTTATTGAGGGCACAAGCATGTCCGAAGGTAGGGGGACTACAAAACCCTTTGAGCTCTTTGGAGCCCCATGGATAGATGGGTATGAGCTCGCCAGGGAGTTGAACGCACTGGAGCTTCCAGGCGTCAGATTCAGAGAAGCCTGGTTTACACCGACCTTCTCAAAACACAAAAACGAGCTCTGCGGCGGTGTGCAGATCCACGTGGTAAACAGAGAGGAATACAAACCATTCGAGACAACACTCTACATACTGGAGACTGTGAAGAAGCTCTATCCGGACAAGCTCACTTTTGATGAGCACTACTTTGACAGGCTCGCTGGCAACAGCTGGATAAGGGAGAGCCTTGAGCAGGGGTTGCCTGTAAATGAGATCGTTGAGAGGTGCTCTAGAGAAATGGAAGAGTTCAGAGAGATGAGCAGAGAGTACATGATCTACGATTAACCTGTTTTCACAGCTCTACTCCTCTTATGAAGACCTTTTCGATGTTGAGATCCTTGTCCAGTAAGACAAGATCAGCATCTGCGCCCTCAGCTATCCTCCCTTTGTTTTTCAACCCTAAAAGCTCGGAGGGATTGAAAGAAGCTGCCCTGAATATATCGCACAGGGAAAAACCTATGGAATAAAGATTTTTTATGCAGGAATCTAGGGTTATCGCGCTACCGGCTATGGTTCCATCCTCTCTCACCGCTCTCCCCTTTGAGACCGTTATCTTTCCAAGGGAGAGATCATAGACTCCATCCTCTAAACCTGAAGCCTCAGTTCCATCCGTTATCGCTATCGCTTTATCCTTTCCTTTTGCCTTCCATATTAGCTTTATTATCGCTGGATGCAGATGCACAAAGTCCGGGATGAATTCGCAGAAAACTCTATCATCCTCCAGCACCGCCCCAACAAGCCCGGGCTCTCTGTGGTGCAGGGGCCTCATCGTATCAAAAGTGTGGGTTGAAAGCTTTGCACCAAGCTCTATGGCTCTTTTCGCTGTTTCATAATCTGCATTGCTATGCCCTAAAGACACTATGCACCGCTCTGACAGCTCCTTTATTATGGACATGTTCTCTTCGGGTGCTATTGTTATTATCCTGACGCATCCATTGTTTATTCGCTCAAACTCCTCAATGCTCCCCTTTCTTATGTGCTCTAATGGTTGCGCCCCGGGCTTATCTCTGCTTATCCATGGTCCCTCAAGGTTTACACCGAGAATGTTGCTGCCATTTTCCTTTCCCATGAGAGCTGAAGCCCTCTTTACCACAGACCTCAGACTTTCTTCCGATGCTGTTATTGTTGTAGGAAGAAAGGATGTCACCCCATGGATGGCAAGGAACTCTGAGATCTCATCTATCTCTCCTTTCATAACACTTTTACCATTGCAACCATGGATGTGTATATCTATGAGCCCCGGGGCTATGATCGTGGAGCCTGCGCTCCCTGTGCTCTCTATCCTTTTTATCTTTCCATCCTCTATCTCAATGCTACCTTCTATGATCCTGTCCGGCAAAACTATTTTTCCGCTGATGATGCTATCCACTCCTTTATCACTATCTTTCCTTCCCCCTCCTTAGTTGTAGCGTTGCGCTTAAGCCACTCCAGCATCTCAAAGGGGTCACTCATAGAGTTCCTCCTACCATACTGGGTAGGGCATGTTGATACGGCATCAATGAATGAAAAGCCATCATAGCTGAGTGCATCCTTTATGAACTTTGCAAGCATCCTTGCATGATAGACTGTTGCCCTGGCGACATAACCAGCGCCAGCGCCCCTCACAAGAGCGCAGAGATCAAAAGGGTTGTAGTAAGAGCCTTCCGGCGTAGTTAGAGTTATGGCTCCTTCCGGCGTTGTTGGAGATGCCTGTCCGCCTGTCATGCCATAAATTGAGTTGTTTGCGCATATGGTTGTTATATCTATGTTCCTTCTTGCTGCGTGTATCAGATGATTGCCCCCTATGCTAGCTAGGTCCCCATCTCCTGCTATAACAACAACTTTTAGCTCCGGGTTAGCTAGCTTTATCCCTGTTGCAAATGCTAGAGGTCTTCCATGGGTTGTGTGCATTGTATCCGCTTTTATGTGCGGGCTCGTTATCCAGCCTGCGCATCCGATGCCGCTGACGAAAACCATCTTCCTCATATCCAGCTTAAGATCATCTATCGCCCTTATCAGCGCATTTAATATTATGCCATGACCACAGCCTGGGCAGAAGGTTGAAGGAAAAACCTCTGTTCTGAGATAGTTGTTCACATCCATTTTTTCACCTCACCTATGATCTCTTTTGGCCCCATGGGCTCGCCGTTAGTTTTTGTTATCGACCTTACGTCATCGGAGCAGTTTCTAACAAGCATAGCCAGCTGTCCATAGTTCAGCTCCACGACAAAAGCCTTTTTCCCCTCCAGCAGCTTGGAGACCTCATCAAAATCAAAGGGGAATATAGTATTCAGCTTCAGCAGCCCAAAATCTAAAGCTCTGCATGCTTCCTCACACGCCCTTGCTTCTATACCGAATGAGACAAAGACGTTCTCTGCCTCCTCATTTATGAGCTCATACTTAAAGAGCTCTTTTTTGTGATCCTCGACCTTCTTCCTCAGCTTTTCGGATAGCCAGCGCTGGGTCTCAGCATCCTGTGCTCTCCTGTATCCTTTAGAGTCGTGAGTTGAGCCCGTTATGAGCAGGTTGCAGCCCATACCAAAGGAGGGCATAGGAGACCCCTCACCGAAGGGCTCTTCAGTTGGTTCGCTTTTTCTGTCAATCACATTCCTGGGCCCTAGCTCGGCTTCCTCCCTCACTCTTCCGATAGTCTCATCAGCCAGCAATATCACAGGCGTACGGAAGCGCTCTGCCATGTTGAAAGCCTCAACGGTTAGATCATACATCTCTTGCGCGCTTGAGGGCGCAAGGACTATGGTCTCATAATCTCCATTGGATCCAAATCTGCTCTGGAATACATCACCCTGGGCAACCTTTGTTGCCTGACCTGTGCTTGGCCCAGCGCGCTGAACATCAACGATGACACAGGGGGTCTCTGTCATAGCTGCATACCCTATGTTCTCCTGCATCAGCGAGAAGCCTGGACCGCTCGTTGCGGTCATTGCCTTTTTTCCAGCCCATGAGGCGCCTATAACACTGGCTATGCTTGCTATCTCATCCTCCATCTGTATGAATCCTTCACTCATCCTTTTCGCCAGATGGTTCATTATTTCGCTCGCAGGAGTTATAGGATAGGCTGCATAGAATTTGCAGCCAGCTGTTATAGCACCTTCAGCGCATGCGATGTTGCCCTGTATCAGCACTTCTTCACCTCCAGTGCGATATCCGGGCATAGGAATGCGCACAGCATGCAGCCAGAGCAGCTCTCCTCTCCGGCTATCCTTATTCTCTGATATCCATCCTTATCAACCGCATCTTCAAGCTCAAAGACCTCTCTGGGACAGACATTGAGGCATATCCTGCACCCCTTGCACCAGAGCCTGTTGTAAGCTATGGAGTACATAGGTAAAGTAAGCAGGTTACAGGATAAAAAACTTTCATAGCTTAAGGATCATCAAAATAGAGACAAATAGATCATTGAATGTATGAAGAAAGCTCCCATAATCCTTTGCCTCAAAAGCTATCTCAAGCTTCTTCCCTTCTCTTCTCATATCCACATATCCCCTGTTCTCTATGGCTGTGCTTTTAAGTATTGTCTCAGCAAGCTTTTCATTATCAAGGTTAATTGTGGCTCTAAACCTGATCATAGGGCCCTTTCAATATCCTGTTCGCTTCCATAAGAAACTCTTCTTCCATTCCTAGAGGTATGGTAGCACCTGCCGCAATATCATGCCCCCCACCGCTTCCATTCACTTTCTCAGCAGCTTTTTTCATCGCTATCGCAAGGTTCAATCCCTTTTTTATCAGGTATCTCGTCCCCCTGGCTGATATCTTTGTGTGGTCCTTTGTATTTGTAAGCGCCAATGCAGGAACACCCTGGTCAAATATGTAGCGCATGCCTATCCCGCAATACAACCCACTCATACCGAGATCATCGCAGTAAAAGTATTGCAGTCCTTCCATCTTCACAGCTCCCTTCTCCTCCAGTGATGCTAAACCTGCTATGGCTCTTTTATAGTACTGCTCTCTTCTTTTCACTATCTCTTCATAGCTCTCCTTATCCCCTAAAGCCATCGCAAGTCCTTTCTCTGCCATATCCAGACCATCACACACATTTAAGAGGGAGTATAGCTCCTGGGAGCTCATACCCAGCGGAAGCCTGTAGACATAGCCTATGAGATCATCAATAACGTCCTCCCTGCAGCCCTGCTCTATCAGAAGCGCAAGGAGAAAAGAGTTTATCGCCTTTTCGCTTTTTTTCTCTATCTCTTTAACAACGTCCGCGCTCCTGCCAGAGAGCCCTTTAAAGAAAGGAGCAATTGAGCTCTCAACCATCCTCTGCAGGTTTTTATTGTCATAGCAATCGATTATGAGAGACATTTTTTTATCTATCACCTTTTTTTCGAGAGCTTCATCCACCAGCCTTCTGTTCAATCCCTTAAACTCTGTTCCCTGTCTATCGCCCAAAGCCCCAGAGATCATGAAGGAGATAAGATTTAAATCACCTGCAAAAAGGTAAGCCATGGTAGAGCCGCACGCTTCAGAAGACCCATTTATCCCGTGAAGGTGTGAGTTTATCTGCACCACCTTTTCGCTCTTGCTCTCCCTGAGTGGCTGGTGGTGATCAAGGATTATGATGTTTTTACCAGAGGCCTCAGCGCTTTCTATATCTGCACTCCCCATATCACATATTATAAAAAGCTCGTTCTCTTCTTCGAATATGCTTTTAAGCTCCACATTTTTGAGCAGCGAGCACAAAAATCCTTTTTTCTTGTTGCGCAAAAAGTTTGTTATTATTGCAGCAGCAGAGATACCATCTACATCATGGTGGCTTATAACCCTGACGAAATCGCTTTGCTCTACTAAATCCCTGGCTTTTGATAGTTTTTCATCAAGCTCCATCATCTCCCTACCAGGAGCCTTGCAGTCTGAGCGCTATACCTCCAGTTGCCTGGTAATGCCCCCGTGCGCATATAATAGGATGCTAAACTTTTTATCCTGGATTCTGTAACAAAGAGATCCCTCTTTGCACGCATGTCCTTTCTGTTAAGCTCCAGGTGATCTCTTATCGTTAGAGCTTTGATCATAAGATCCCTCAGATCATCAGGCAGGTCTATAGTAATACCCATATCCAGAATAGTCTCTTTCAAACTTTTGCCTGTTACCAGCTTTATATCCGGTATTCCATACTCATCTCTGAGAATAATGCCTATATCACTCAGTCTTGTCTTTTTCCTCGCAAGATCTGCGATCAATTCTTTTATCTGCTGCTCATCAACATCAAGCCATTCTGGTTTTTCATCTCTGTGAATCGGAGCCGTAAGCTTTTCTTTCCTTCTGGCATAGGTCCTGCTCATCTGCATGTAATTGCTTTTTTCTTATATATCTATTTCTTTTTGATCTTTAATCAACTAACCCGCTTATCGTTCAAATATCACGCACAAAGTGAAAAATTTTTATATTATCTCTATGCTACACTCAATATGATCATGTTAAAGGGCTTTGATCCCGAGGATATTGACGCAATGATAGCTCTCGTTAGAGACGCATTCGACAAAGAATACAGCATGGATCTCTTCTTAGAGATAGGCACGCTCTTTCCTGAGGAATTCATAACAGCCTTTGACGGTCCTGATCTTATAGGCTTTCTTATGGGCGCCCTGACCTCTCCGAAGGAAGCAAGAGTTCTCATATTTGTGGTTGACAGAGAGCACAGAGGAAAGGGTATAGGGACAAAGATCATGGAAACATTTTTAGAGCGCTGCAGAGCCAAGGGCATAAAAAAGGTGAGGCTTGAAGTGAAGACCAGAAATGAGAACGCCATAAAGCTCTACGAAAGGTTTGGTTTCAGGATAGTTGATACACTGGAAAAGTACTACAGAGATGGGAATGACGGTTATCTGATGTATCTGGATCTCTGAACCGTTCAGAGCGGGGTTACAGCTGCTGCCGCTCCAGTCGCCGCAGCACCACCTGCCGCTCCAACCGCAGCACCAGCCGCACCTCCAGCTCCTAACCCTAAAGCTGCAAGCAACGGAGCAAGTAGCCCACTCAGACTACCCGCATCACCCGCTACATTCGCCGCCTGCTCTGTTACCTCACCCGCTACATTCATCGCTGTATGCATGCCCTCTACCATTCTATCTATCGTGGGCTTCAGTATGGCAGACACTATGCTCCCTATTGGATCCAGT
>WOYO01000022.1:20222-25350 GCA_011620765.1 Thermoplasmata archaeon | reverse complement strand
TCTATCTATCGTGGGCTTCAGTATGGCAGACACTATGCTCCCTATTGGATCCAGTATCAGCAGCTTGTTTATCGTTACCCCTATGTATATGACAGCCATTGCTGAGGAGAGAACGATAGATCCAAGCATCCATATAGCTGAAAAGCCACCAACGATCCATGAGAACGGAGGTATTATTGATGCCAACCCGAGCAGGAGGAATAGCACCACAGGGAGAACGAAGAAGAATCCTATTATCAACAGGATAAGACCTCCCACAACGAGACTTGCAAGCACTAGGGGAAGCTGAAATAAAGATCCTACAACCATCCAGATAAGACCAAACGCAAAGTTTATCGAAAAGAGCGACGACCTTATACCGCTGAGTGTCGGGCCAAGAAGCTCTGAGGGCATCCTCCTCATAGCACCCATAATGTTTTGACCTGTGGTCACGGTGCTCTCCACGGTCCTGGATATGGCTGGCAGAACTATGCCGGGCTCAAAGTACATCATCATCGGCGCTCCCGCCATAAAAGCGGCTGCTATGCCCGTTGTGTACATTGGCCAGAGAGCAAATAACCTTGTGAGAATCTTTGGTATCTCTATGGGCACTATCCTCACAACGAACTCTGGCAGCATTATGAAGGTGGCCATAAACATGAGCATCAGGAAAGCAGGGATCGCCAGAAAAACAGCGGGTAAAGCTCTGGCTGCTGCAGGGATTGACTGAAGGAAAATTACTGTGGTATTGAGCAGTATATCACCTGCCTTCGGTATTGCATCAGGTAGACTACCAAGCATCTCCGGCATGATCTCCATAAACGCCGGGGCAACCGATAGCATCAGTATAGCAGTATCAACAACAGCCTGATTTATCCCTTTGAGCATGTTTGGCAAGCGCATCCATACGCTGGGATAGAGACTCAGCATCCTCTTTGGTGCGGTCTCTATTATCAATGGAAGCATGCTGACAAGCGCAGGTATGAGCTTGAAGAGCTCTCTGAAAACATCAACCATGTACCTGGTCCCAACAACCGCTCCAACAGGGTCAACCCAGTACTTCGGGAATGCGCTTATGAGCTGTGGGAGATCTCTAACTATCTGCGTCCAGTTCTTTATCGCAAAAAGATCGCCATAACCAAGTCTTGTCGTCTTCCCATAGAAAACAAAGTTGTTGTACCACCATGCAAGCCAGGCATAGACATCCTGAGTGACATTACCTGTTAGCTGCGGGGGCATGGGCAAAGCCTCTTCTATCTCTCTTTCAAGCTCTTCCGGCGTCATTGGGGTTGAGATAGTATCGCGCACCTGCGCTTTTTCCTCATAAGCTCCCATATCATCACCAGCCTTCTTGTAAGCAACAAAAGTAAAATCTGTGGTAGCACTGACCCACAAAGTATATGGTCCAGCTACACCTTTGCTATCCGTTTTCTTTATTTCTATAATTGTTCCCTTATCACTCTTTGGATCTCTGTAGCCAACTGTAGCATCAGCAACAGCTCCATCTTTTGATGTGACTTTTACATAGAACTCCTTTCCCTCAGGTACTGACTTGCGCATAGAGTAGTATGGAGATGAGTCAAGTGCATCCCCCTTAGAGTTGACGAACTCAATGGCATATTTTTCCCCCATCTTTATGGAACCGACAGGCTCGCCATCAACTGTCACCTCCAGCTCTTCTTGGTTTATGCTCTCACCTATAAAAAAAGGCCCAGCTATCCCGCTTTTGTCTGCCTGTCTTTCACCAAAGTATTCCAGGCCTATCCGAGCTCCGGCATCAACCGGAGATACCTTCAGATAGAATGAGCCTCCTGGGTATACAAACTGGTACTCCAAAGGCACCACGAGATCTGCTTTTACCTGCATGCAGATCTCTATCTTATAATCTATTGATAAAGCTTTCACGCCTTCGCTATCCTGCGCTCTAACTGTATCTACAAAGGCCATTGAAAAAAGCAAAAGCGAAACAATCAGTGCTACCTTTCCTTTCATGATTAATGATTTATGTTACTAACATTATATATTACTTTTCATAAGTTTCCGATCTGCATTGCAGTGTTACCTCGTTATATCCTTATTAAACAACAATTCAGATTTCAGTTAAAATGAAACTTTCTGAGTAGGGGTATGCTGGATTAAATGGTGGCTAAAGAAAAAACACGAATAAAAATAAATAAGAGCATGCCCATATTTTCTTATGGGAAGTGGTTACGGCTTTGGAAAAACCATACTCTTCAACGAGCACTTTGTTGTTTATGGGATACCGGCGATAGCCTCTGCGATAAACTATAAAACCATTGCCAGGGTCGAGAGAAGCGAAAAGGATGCTTTTGAGGATCATCGCAAGGGGACAGCAGGCTATTCGCAGGCAAAGATGACACAGCAGATGGAAGCCATAAGCATAATAAAGAGAGATCTCTCCATAAATGATGGGCTGCACATCGTCCTTGAGGGGGACCTTCCTGCCTTCAGTGGCATCGGAGCAAGCGCTGCGAACTCTGTTGCTATAGCCAGAGCAATAGCTGACGAGTATAAATTGAATCTCAGTGATGAAGAGATTAACAGTATAGCCTATAAAGCGGAAAAAGCTTTTGCTGGAACACCTTCCGGCATTGATAACACAGCTGCTACCTATGGAGGCTTAATATGGTTCAAACGTTCCGCCGATCCTTACTCCGATGAGCCGCCTCTGGTTGAAAGGATAAGGACAAAGCCATTTGATATGCTCCTGGCAAACAGTGGTGTTGTGGCTGACACAAAAAAGGTTATAGAAGGGGTTAGAGAGAGGAGAGAGAAAGACAGAGAGACATATGATAAGATATTCGCGCAAGCAGAGAGCATAGCGCATGAAGCGAGGAAAGCTCTGGAAGCGAATGATCTCGAGAAGGCGGGAAGGCTTATGAATGAGGATCACAGGCTTCTGCAGCAAATCGGAGTTTCTTCTGATGTTCTGGACGGTATGGTTGAGCTGGCGCTTAAAGCCGGTGCTCTTGGAGCAAAGCTCACAGGGGGAGGTGTTGGAGGATGCATGATCGCGCTTACCCCTGGAAATCAGCAAAAGGTTGAGGAGGCTTTCAAGAACGCTGGATTTGAGACCCTTAAAATAACGGTAGGAGGTGAGTGAGTAGATGTACTTCAGAGATTTTGTAAAAAAACTTGAGGAAAACGGGCTTTTGACAAGGATAAAGAGAGAGGTGAGCACGAAGTATGAGATATCAACGCTCATGCGGATGCTCGATGGCAGAGCGCTATTATTTGAGAATGTCAGGGGCTATGATATGCCTGTTGTCGCCAATGTCTGCTCAACAAGAGAGATGATAGCTCTGGGTATGGGAATAAGAAAGGAGGAGATAACAAAAAAGCTCGCATATGCCATAGACAACCCCTCAAAACCTGCCATTGGAAGAGAGGAGGACATCGAAGAGATCCCTCCGGATCTGAGTAAGATCCCGATTTTAAAGTACTATCCCCAGGATGGTGGACCATACATTGCCTCAGCAATAGTCATCGCAGAGCTCAGTGATCTCGGCACAAATGTTTCTTACCATAGAATGATGGTGATAGATAAAGACAGGATAGCGCTCCGTATTTTACCCAGACATTTTGATGAATTCATAAAGAGAGGCTTGAACAGGTTTGCTATATGCATAGGCGCGCCAGTTCAGGTTCTTGTTGCAGGAGCGATATCTGCAGAGCTTGGTAAGAGTGAGCTGGACATTGCTAACACCATAGAGCCCTATGAACTGGTGGATATCGAGGGCTTTAAAGTCCCAAAGAGCGAGATAGTCATGATAGCAAGCTTTACAGGTGAGATGCATGAAGAGGGGCCCTTTGTCGATCTGACGCAAACAAAAGACATAGCAAGGAAACAGAGAGTTGCAAGGATAGAGAAGATCTTTATGCGTAAAGGAGCGCTATACCATGCGCTCTTGCCCGGGGGCCTTGAGCACAAGGAGCTCATGGGTATGCCCAAAGAGCCAACGATATTCAGAGAGGTAAACAGAGTGTGTGAGTGCAAGGATGTTTACATAACCCCTGGGGGTTGCTCATGGCTCCATGGTGTTGTCAGCATAAAGAAAAAAAACGCTGATGATGGCATAAAAGCCATAGAGGCGGCATTCCAGGGTCATAAATCCATGAAGCATGTGTTCATAGTGGATGAGGACATAGATGTGCATGATCCTTCAGAGGTTGAGTGGGCTATGGCCACCAGATTTCAGGATGGGGTTGTTATAAAAAGAAAGCAGGTAGGCTCTTCCCTAGATCCCTCTGCAGATCCTGAGACAAGAGAGACGACAAAGATAGGCTTTGACTTCACAAAGCCTCTGGATAAGCCTGAAGAAGCTTTTAAAAAGGTGGAGCTGCCACTGAAGCTGAACCCCGAGGATTATCTTTAGCTACTCGGTTAAATGACTGCCAGACAGATCTATCGATAGCTGCTGGCTATAAGGGCTGATCAGATCCTACATGACTACTCAATTGACAACAACAGGTATATACCAGAAGATTTATGATAATACATGTACAGAAAATTTTTGGCCGTAGCGCTCTTTTTGGCGCTGCTGCTCCCCTTGGTGAGCAGCGAGATGACGGACAGCGAAGGGGATCTGAGAAACTACCTGAGCGAAGAACAGTACAGGCACATGGAACTGCTGGGCTATAGAACAGCTGAGCAGTTTATGGCCCTAGCGTATACAAATCCCGATGCCCTATGCTACGAGCTTGGCATAGATTATGGAGAGATGGACACAATCATTTCGAGGATGCCGCAGGTCAGGTATTTCGAGCCAGTATACCCGGAGGAGCAGCCTATGGGCCTATTGCTTGAGGAGGAGCCGAGGATAGTAACCTATGAGGAGCTGCTCTATCAGCAGCCCGACTATGTGGACATGAGCTCCACCAATCTCATCCCACAGCTTAATCCAGTAAGGGATCAGGGACAGAGGGGCACGTGCGCATCATTCTCCGGCACCGCTTTCCTTGAGTTTGAATTATCACAACGGGATCTCAGTGAGCAATACTTCTTTTATGCCTGTAAACAGAGGGATGGAAGCCCGTACAGTGACGGAACGACGATGACTGCTGTGAGAGACGCTATCAAATATGATGGCGCGTGCTATGAAGAGACATGGCCCTACAATCCATATCC
>WOYO01000022.1:16381-20122 GCA_011620765.1 Thermoplasmata archaeon | reverse complement strand
AGGACAGGAGTGATAACAATGCCTCTGAGCAACGATCAGCTTGTTGGTGGGCATGCTATGGACATAGTCGGATACGTAGATAACGCTAACTATGCCGGCGGAGGCTACTTCCTGATAAGAAATTCATGGGGAACACACTGGGCATATGAAAGCGTAACAGGATACCCGGGCTATGGAATAATGCCATACGCGTACATAACAAACTACTGGCAGGGTGGCTTATCAGCCGCCTGAGCCCTCTTTTCCTTTTTTTATCATATTATTTTATTGCCCATGTAATTCTTGAGCTGTAGTATTTTTTCCGTTCTCGAAGAGGATAACACCGACAGTAGCTATAACCATACCCACAGCCATAAGGGCTGTTATGGGCTCTTTAAATATTAAAAATGCAAGCAAACATGCAAGGAGGGGATATGTGCTCTTCAATGTCTGCGCCCTTGTAGCTCCCATATACTGCATAGATCGAATAAGAGCAACCATACCTAATATTCCGTCCAGAAGAGCTGCTACAAAAAGATTGCCTACATCAGCAATTCTTATGTAAAAGCTACCTCTAAACGCTACAATTATTGAAAGAGCAACTATAGCTGTGAGGTAATGGATGATCAGCCCTGTATCTGATGAAGCCCCATGCTCAAGACCCATCTTCCACAGGACTGCTCCGGCACCCCAGCCTACAGAAGCTATAAGAGCAAAGACAAAACCGATGATGGGATCGCTCACAGCAGAATTGTAAGCTTGAGAATAAGCAAGTGTAGCAAGGCCTGCAAAGATCACTATTATACCTCCATAGGCTTTTTTTGATAGCCTCTCGTTTAGAAGGAGGAACGAAAAGAGGGCGGTGAATATCACCTGGCTCTGTATAACGGGCAGGGCAATGCTTATCCCGTATCTGAGAGCTTGCATAAAACTTGCAGAGCCTATGATCTCACTTATAAACCCGGAGGCTATAAAATACGCAGAGCCTTTCAGATTAAAACCCTTTTTTAGAGAGAACAAAAAAACGAATGCACAGATTATAATGCATTTTATCAGTGTAGCAAGAAAAGGATCGGTTTCTATGACAGCAACTCTATCGAAGAGGTCTGAGATTGAAAACGCAAGGATAGAAATGAGTATGAACAATTCACCGTTTTTCTTCACGCTTTCCGTAGCGATCTATGAACTTTAATCATTTTCTCTTTTTGACTCTATTGCTCCACTCTAATGGCTTCTGCAACGCTTATCCTAAGACCATTTACCAGCAGATATCCTCCTTCATCTATTCCTGCAATCCCTTCAATTGACCCCTCTTCAAGCTTCACCTTTACTCTCTTTCCGAGCATCTTGCATCTTTTTTTATATTCTTTTATGATCTCCTCCTCAGGGCTCAAAAGAGTTTTTTCGATGTTTGACACCAGAAAATCCAGCACTTCGTCGATTGCAAGTTCTTTTCCTGTAATCTCCTTTATGGATGTTGCGCACTCTAAAGAGACTTTGTTGTTGACATTAATTCCTATGCCAGCGATATCAAAATCTCTGTAGCCTTCGCACAGTATGCCACAGACCTTTTTTTCCATTACCATTATATCGTTGGGCCACTTGACCTCAACATCAACCCCACTCAATCCTGCTTCATCCATACAGCGCTCAACGGTTTTTGCGGCGCTGATAGCTGCAATAAAGGGGAGCGACTTCTTCTTTTCCAGTATAAAAGAGGAGTACAACCCCCCTGCATCAGAAAACCATGATCTCCCATTCCTCCCCCTTCCTTTTCTCTGTTCTCTGGCAACAACCACAGCATCTCTTTCCCCCTTCTCTCCAAATGCCCTTGCAACATCGTTTGTGGATTCTGCGCTATCCAAAAATATCTTTCTCATTTACCTAAACCGTTCAATTCAAGCTTATATATGCGCAATCATTCAAGTGAAGCATGCCTGGCGGTCATCCGATCCTCATTCTCCCCCATCCTATCCAGGAGCTCAGAGATTATGCAGTCAAAGAATATCAAAGCTCCATCCTCGAAAAGAGTTCCAAGTGGCGCAAGCCTTGGGTCCTTTTCTTTCTGAACATCCAGAGCTATTGTAAGATCTCCCAGGTCTGCCAGTGGCGAATTTTTTTCAGTGGTTATCACGACAATTTTGGCTCTAACCTCCTTTGATAATTGAGCTATCTTCACAACACTGTTTGTCCTGCCAGAACCTGAAACCAGGATCACTAGATCCCCCTCGTTAACTGGAGGTGAAACTGTTTCTCCCATAACATATATCTTAAAGCCAAGGTGCATGAGCCTCATCGCAAAACCCTTGCTAGCCAGACCACTCCTCCCTACCCCATAGATGAACATTTTGTCGCACTCAAAAAAAGATTCAACCATCTCATTTATCACACAATCATCCAGCTTATCCAGACCCTCCTTTATTTTCTGCGTCAGGTAGGCAACGCAATCTTTGAATATCATCTTTCCGCCTTTGCATAGACTTTCTCTTTTACTCTGTCAAGTATGATCTTCATATACTGTGCGTCGTGCTCAAGAACAGGAGATTCACAGATCACTCTTACATCATATTTGTGCTTGAGAAGCACCTGTGCGAGATTCTCAAACTTTGGTGAATCCCTCTTTATCGGCAGGTGATATCTTTCACCAGATTCATCAAAATAAACGCTGGAGAAGTGAATGTAATGCTCCTTAACCTTTAGAGGCGCGACCGCCCTGAAAACTTTCTCAAAATCCTCTACCGTCTGGAGACCTCCATTCGTTCTTGCATGTATATGTGCAAAGTCGAGAACCGGTATGGTGTTCTTAACCTTTTTGCACAGCTGTATAACATCTTCCAGGCTACCAACAACATCCTTCCTTCCCGTTGTCTCTATCCCTATCTTCAGGACAATATCATTTTCTGAGAAGTGTTCATTGACCTCTTTGAGGGCATCGATTGCGTCATTTAATGAACCGTCAGAGGAGTAAAAACCTCCATACGTGACAAGTATGTCAGCTCCCAGCATCTTTGCTGCCTCACCGGAATTGATTATCTTTTCTATGCTCGCATCCCTCTCCTCTTCACTGAAATCTATGTAATTGGGCGCATGAGCTGAAAGCTGAACACCATGGAATCTTGCGGTCTCATCCACTTCCTTCAAATCCTCTTCTTCCAGCCCCAGATCCTTGAACATTTTCACCTCCATTGCATCAAGGTTCAGCTGTTTGACAAAGGTCACGCCCTCTTTCAAGGATCTCCACTTACATGAGAGAGGAATTCCTGCTACACCAAACTTAATCATACTATGGTATTTGTATCTCTAAACTAATAAAACTTTTTATTCGGAACACAGATTTAGAAACATATTTTATTTATTGAATGTATTGGTGGTATATGGAAGCAATAGAATGTATAATGACAAGAAGAAGTGTAAGGCGTTATAAGGATGAACCGGTTAAAGATCTCAGAACAATACTTGAATGCGCCTGCTTAGCACCAAGCGGGCACAATAGACAGCCATGGGAATTCTTTGTAACAAAGGATAGAGAAAAGCTGGAAAAACTTGGCGCGGCTTGTACCTATGGAAAATTTCTGAAAAGAGCTTACTGCTGCATTGTTGTCACAGGAGACACGAGCGTAACGGATCATGTGGTTGAGGATTGCTCTGCAGCCACAGAGAACATCTTGCTGGCAGCACATGCTTTGGGCTACGGAGGCTGCTGGATCGCCGGGTGGAATAGGAGCTATGAGAAAGACGTTTTTGAGATCATGGGTATTGAAG
>WOYO01000022.1:0-16281 GCA_011620765.1 Thermoplasmata archaeon | reverse complement strand
GCCGGGTGGAATAGGAGCTATGAGAAAGACGTTTTTGAGATCATGGGTATTGAAGGGAGCCTGAGGCTTGTTTCGCTGGTGGCGCTAGGGGTACCAGAGGACGCAACGCCGAAGATCAAAAAAACCAGGGAGGGATGTATTCATTTTGTGGATTAGCTTTTTTATTTCTTTCTTTATTGTTGTATTGTGTGCTTTTCACAGTATGCAGGGATCTCAAGTGGTCGTAAATATGACTGAGAGAATAACATACAGGAGAGCAAATCCAGGTAACATCAGGCTAAAATGGTTTTCAGAAGATTAACTTTGTTTTATCAGCCCTATTGGATAATGGAAGAAAATTAAAATAGAAACACTGCATTTAACCCTTAATGGCAATATGGATGGGAAGATCTCTTCGGAAACATTCGGGCGGCAGAATAAGAAGGCAATCGGGAAAGAAGAGAAGGGAACTCTCTAGAGAGATAATACCTCTCGTGGTAGGTGAGAAAAGAACAAAGAAAATAAGGACCTTTGGAGGGAACGATAAAATAAGGGTGTTCAAAGAGGACACAATAAACGTCTCTGATCCTGAAAGCGGGAAAACTGTGGTGGCGAAGATAAAGACAGTGGTTGAGAACCCTGCAAATCCACACTACGTTAGAAGGAACATAATCACCCACGGGGCTCTTGTTCAAACAGACATGGGAGATGTAAGGGTAACATCACGCCCAGGTCAGGATGGCACACTGAATGGTGTGCTAGAGAAGTAACGTTATGGCTGAGAGGGCTGTTATAATATATCCCGAGTATTTTGATGCCCAGCTTACTAAGGGCAAATGCAGGAGAGTTAGTAAAGCGGTCGCTATCCAGAACCCCACGGTGGAGGATATCGCCAGAATAGCCAGATCTCTTGGTTACAAAGCTTCTATTGAAGAGAAGCATCACCCCGCTTTTTGGTATAGGAAGAGGGGCAGAGTTGTTATCGAAAAAAGAGGCAATGAAAAGGAAAATAAGAACGAGATTATAAAAAAGATAGCTGGAGCGAGCAGGAAGTGATCCTTCAGATCCTCAGTCCAGCAAATATCTCTCTCCTTCTGATCGCATTACTGGTGATCTTTGTTTCAATATTCTACGGCTTTACCCGGGGTAGGGCATCACTAGCAATGCTCCTTGCTTGCATTATTCTATATTTCCTTCAGCAGATAAGCTATGCCGCTGGAAGCTGGATAGATATAGACAATATAACATTTGCTCTTTCACAACCTCTGTGGATGATCCCGACCAATCTTCTCGGTAGTTTATTTGCAGAGGACCCTTTCTTTTTTCTTGGTAGTTTATTTGCCCCTTTAGCCAGCATATTCCTTCATGGAAGTTTTTCTCACCTCTTTTTCAATATGATCTTCCTTTTCTTCATCGGTTTGCCCTTTGAGCAGAGAATAGGAAGCAGAAACTTCATGCTCATATACCTCATCAGCGGTCTTGTAGGCAGCTTCTGCCAGTACGCTACAGGTATACCTGGCATAGGGGCTAGCGGTGCTCTTATGGGGCTCTTCGGGGCTTTTGCCTATCTCTATCCGCATGAGCGCTTTGTGGTCTTTCCTTTTTTCATCCCCATTCCTGCAACGCTTTTGCTTCTGATACTTGTCGGTATAGATGCAATGTATGAAATCATGGGAGCACAAACAGGAGTAGCGCATTTAGCACATCTCGGTGGAGTTTTCGGGGGCATAGCCGTTGCTTACTTTCTAAAAAAGCAGAAAGGCAAAATCGGAACAACAGGAGCAAGAATCAGAACAATAAGAACAAAGAAAAAGCTCAATGTTTATGGGCTGTACACAATAACCCCAGATCTGGAGCTCATACAGGATGCAGCGAGAGAAGAGATACCGGAGGTAAAAAAGGTCAAGATTGAAAACATCGTTGCTAAGGGCATATGCCCGCAATGTGGCTCAAAACCAGAGATAAAAGGAAGCACCGTTGTGTGCAGGAGCTGCGGCTATAGCTTCAGTCTTTATGAATAGCTCTCTCCGACCAAAGCAGTAAATTCTTTAAGGGAGTACTCTAATAATAAATGTGGTTATAATACCATATCTGAAAGAATTAGATCGGAATGAGAGCTCTCTTATTTCAGCTCTGCAAGAGACACAAAAGGTGTTTGGCTATCTGCCTGAAGAAGCCTTGGAAGAAATAGCTCAATACCTCAGCGTTCCTGTAAGCAGTGTATATGGAGTGGCGACATTCTACTCCCAGTTTCGATTTGCTCCTCTGGGTAAATACGTGATAAAAATATGTCATGGAACCGCATGCCATGTCATGGGCTCCGGCAATATAGCACAGGCATTGGAGGAGGATCTCGGTATAAAAGAGGGGGAGACAACCGGGGATGGCCTCATAACTCTGGAGAGAGTTGCCTGTCTTGGTTGTTGCAGTCTCGCTCCCACGATAATGATAGGTGATAGAGTTTATGGGAGAATGACACATGACAAAATGAGGAAAATCATAAGGGATATAAAGAGAGGAAAGCTATGAAGGTAGCTGTAGGTATGAACTCCTGCTCCCTCGCAGCGGGAGCACAGCACATTTATGATCATATCGAGAAAAAGCTGAAGGGATCAGAGATAGAGCTGAAAAAGGTTGGATGCGTTGGAATGTGCTACAGAGAGCCTCTGGTTGATGTTATAGAGGACAATACCAGTACGATAACAACCTATGGATCTGTTACAGAGGACATGGTGGATCGCATATTTGAAGAGCATCTGATGGACGGGAAGCCTATAGAAGAGTGGGTTGTAAAAAGGGACTGGTATGAAGATGGTGTGAGAAAAACATGGGATGTTGATGAATACTTCTCAAAGCAGCGGAAGCTCATTATGGAGAACTCTGGCTATATAGATCCTGAAAGCATAGAAGAATACCTGGAAAACAGGGGTTATGAAGCTCTAAAGAGAGCTCTAAAGATGAAGCCTGAAGAGGTTATAGATGCTATCACACGAGCAGGTCTAAGGGGCAGAGGAGGAGCTGGCTTTCCTACAGGGTTGAAGTGGAAGTTTACCAGAGAAGCCACAGGCGAAGAGAAGTATGTGGTCTGCAATGGGGATGAGGGTGATCCTGGAGCATTCATGGATAGAAACATCCTTGAGGGGGATCCCCATAGAGTGATAGAGGGATTAACGATAGGAGCCTATGCTGTTGGAGCCTCAAAAGGATTCTTTTATGTAAGGGCAGAGTACCCCCTTGCTGTTAAGAGATTGACAACCGCAATATCCCAGGCCAGAAAACATGGGATGCTGGGAAGAAATATACTTGGCTCTGATTTCTCCTTCGACGCGGAGATAAAGGAGGGTGCCGGCGCATTTGTTTGTGGAGAAGAGACCGCTCTTCTCGCATCCATAGAGGGCAGGCGCGGGATGCCCAGGCCAAGACCACCATTTCCTGCACAGAAAGGGCTATGGAATAAACCCACATGTGTGAATAATGTCAAAACGCTCAGCAGTGTGCCGTGGATAATAAGGAATGGATGGGAGGCTTATGCTTCTATTGGAACTGGAAAGAGCAGGGGAACAACAATATTCGCCTTTGCAGGAAAAATCCGTAGAGGCGGAAATGTTGAGGTACCTATGGGCATAACCTTGAGAGAGCTCATAGAGGAGGTTGGTGGAGGAACGGAGAAGGGTGTAAAAGCTGTTCAGATAGGCGGTCCATCTGGTGGTTGCATACCCGAGAGACTCTTTGATCTCCCCGTTGACTACGAATCTATCACATCTACAGGTGCTATCATGGGCTCTGGAGGAATGATAGTCCTTGACAAGGATACATGCATGGTGGATGTGGCAAAGTTCTTTCTTGACTTTACCGTAAAGGAATCCTGTGGTAAATGCACATTCTGCAGGCTTGGAACAAAAAGGATGTGGGAGCTCTTAGATTCTATAACTAGCGGGAGGGGAAAAGAAGAGGATTTACATGAGCTTGAAGAACTTGCCTTGACTGTAAAATCTGGCGCTCTATGCGGTTTAGGACAGACAGCCCCCAATCCTGTTTTGACAACGCTAAAGTATTTCAGAGACGAGTACACAGCGCACATAGAGAAAAGGTGCCCAGCAAAGGTCTGCAGAGATCTGATAAAATATGAGGTTATTGGAGAAAAGTGCACGGGATGTAGAGCGTGCGCTCTGGTATGCCCTACGGGAGCCGCGGTAGGGGAAAGGCAGAAGGTTCACACAATAAGCATAGAAAAGTGCATAAAGTGCGGGAGATGCTACGAGGCTTGCAAGTTTGATGCGATAGAGATAAAGGACCTGGGAGCTGAGCAGGATGGTTAAGTTAATTATAGACAAAAAAGAAGTAGAGGTGGAAGAGGGGACAACAATACTGGAGGCAGCTAAAAAGCTGGGGATAGAAATTCCGCATATTTGTTATGATGAAAGGCTTGAGCCCACAGGCTCATGCAGGCTCTGTTTGGTCGAAACAAATGGCGTTCTTGTGACCTCCTGCACTTATCCTGTGAGAGAGGGGATGGAAGTAGTAACAGAGAATGAGAGAACAAACACAGCACGCAGAAAAGCAATAGAGCTCATGCTTTCAGATCATGATGTAGAGTGCATCACATGTGAAAAGAGCGGCAGTTGCCTGCTTGAAAAATACGCATATGAGCTCGGGGTTAAACCGGCGCATAAAGAAAAACATGTTTACCCTATCTTTAAAAATGAGCTTTTCTCTCTCGATAAGAACAGGTGCATACTGTGTGGTAAATGCGTTCAGGTGTGTAAAGATATCCAGCAGTGCAACGTGCTTGATTTTGCGTACAGAGGCATGAATACCCGGATCTCTACGCCCTTCAACAGAGAATTCAAAGCCAGCGGTTGTGTTTTCTGCGGTAACTGTCTCTCAGTTTGTCCTACTGGAGCAATTGTAGAGAATAATAGAAAAGGAAAAGGGAGAGAATGGGAGCTGAAAAAAACAGAAACTGTATGCCCCTACTGCGGTGTAGGGTGCAGCATAACTTTACACACAAGGGATAACAGGATAGTGAAGGTAAGCTCTTCTGAGAGCTCCCTGAATGAGGGGTGGCTCTGTGTTAAAGGGCGGTTCGGCTTTGACTTTGTCAATTCTGAGGAGAGATTAAAAAAACCGCTGATAAGAGAGAATGGAGTTTTTAGAGAGGCCACATGGGATGAGGCTTTGAGCTATGTTGCTTCGAGGCTAAAGGAGATCATAAAAGATCATGGAAGTGATGCAGTAGGCGGTTTTGCCAGCGCCAAGTGCACAAACGAAGAGAACTACCTGTTCCAGAAGTTTATGAGATGCGCTGTGGGGACAAACAGTGTTGACCACTGCGCAAGGCTTTGCCACGCACCCACAGTTGTAGGATTGGCGAAAGCCTTTGGCTCTGGCGCAATGACAAACACCATTGAAGAACTGGAGAACGCAGAGTGCATCTTTATCATAGGATCGAACACAACAGAGACCCAGCCGGTAACGGCCCTGAGGATAAAGAGAGCTAAAGCTAAAGGAGCAAAGCTCATCGTTGTGGATCCGAGGAAAACTGAGCTCGCTGAGCTCGCAGATCTCTACCTCCAGATAAACCCCGGGAGCGACATTGCTCTTATAAACGCAATTATGGCTGTTATATTGAAAAAAGGATTGGAGGATAAAAGGTTCATAGAGCAAAGGGCCGAGGGTTTTGAAGCTCTTAGAGCTCATCTGCTCTCTTTAGACCTTGGAGATGCTTTAAGAATAACAGGAGTGAAGAGAGAGGAAATAGAAAGGGCAGCGGAGCTTTATGCAGGAAGCAGGCGGAGCTCTATAGTTTACTGCATGGGCATAACACAGCACATATGCGGAACGGAGAACGTTCTTGCTCTTGCTGACCTTGCGATGCTCTGCGGGATGGTTGGAAAAGAAAGCACAGGTGTCAACCCGCTCAGGGGGCAATGCAATGTTCAGGGAGCCTGCGATATGGGTGCTCTGCCAGAGTTTTTCACAGGATACCAAAAGACGGATGATGAAAAGGCCGTAGAAAAGTTCGAGATGGCGTGGGGAACAAAACTTTCAAGAACGAGAGGCTTGAGCATAGAGGAAGTTATCCACGGCGCTGAAGCGGGAGAGATAAAAGCCCTTTATGTTATGGGGGAGAACCCGGTGATCAGTGATCCAAACTCTGAGAGAACAATAAGAGCTCTTAAAAGCCTTGCTCTGCTGGTTGTTCAGGACATCTTTCTAACAGAAACAGCAGAGCTTGCAGATGTTGTTTTACCGGCTGCATGCTTTGCTGAGAAAGAGGGGGCATTCACAAACACGGAACGCAGGGTGCAGAGATTGAGAAAAGCGATAGAGCCCCCCGGGGAAGCAAAAGAGGATTGGAGAATAATATGTGATCTCTCCAGCAGGATGGGATATGGGATGAGCTACAAAAATGCTGAAGAGATCATGCAGGAGATAGCATCACTGACTCCAAGCTATAATGGGATAAGCTATGAAAGGATCGCAATAAAAGGCTTGCAATGGCCCTGCCCGTCTAAAGAGCACCCTGGCACAAGATATCTCCATAAGGATGGATTTTCCAGAGGAAAGGGGAGATTTTATTGCGTAAACCATAGAGATCCTGCAGAGCTTGTGGATGAAGATTACCCCTTCATTCTATCCACAGGCAGGGTTCTGTATCACTTCCATACAGGCACGATGAGCAGGAAGAGCAGAGGGATAAATGAAATTTTTCCGGGAGCCATAGTTGAGATAAATCCGGAGGATGCTAACCGACTTTTAATAGGTGAAGGGGATAGGATAAGGATAACATCACGCAGGGGAAGCGTGGTAGCCAATGCAAGAATAACAGAGAGAGTGAGAGAAGGAATGATGTTTATGCCATTCCATTTCCGTGAGGCCCCAGCCAACAGGCTAACCAATGATGTTTTGGATGAGGAAGCAAAGACGCCCGAATACAAAATATCAGCTGTGAGAATAGAGAAATGCTATTAGGATGAAAGTATATGCATCTCATGCTGCTAGGGCTGTTAGAGCTCATAAGGATCAAAGCATGGAAGGCATACATAGGTATGTCTGTGTTCGGCTATGCGATATCAACTGACAGTTTAGATGGAAACGCTGCCCTCTTTATCGTCGCGATGTTCTTCTATCTCGCCTTTGCTTTTGCTATAAACAACTGTTACGATACAGATACAGATCTTCCTTCGTTGAGAAAGAATCCTGTGGCTTCTGGCCTGATCAGCAGAAAAAAAGCAAGAGTGATCTCATACCTCTTTGCCCTTTCCGGGCTTCTCACGGTTACGGCTTTTCCCCTTGAGAGCGTTGTGATATATGCTTTTATGCTCATACTTGCATATCTATATTCCGCGCCACCCAGGCTTAAAGTATTACCGCCTTTCGACATGATATCACACGGGCTCTTTTTTGGCGCTCTAATATTCCTGTTTGGCGTTTCAATATCCGGGGTATTTCAGAGACTTCATATAGCGATAGCTGTTTCCATATTCTTTTATTCCTGTCTCTTCGAGTTGAAGAATCACATAGAGGATTTTGATGCTGACAAAAAAGCGGGGTTAAAAACGAGCGCAATCATCCTTGGAGGAAAAAGATATGCTGCGTTCTCTGCGCTCTCTGCCATGCATCTCGCAACCCTCGGGCTGCTCTTTATGCCCAATTCTTCATATCTTATGTGTGTGGTTTTTCCCATGATCCCGGAGGATGCAGCACTCAAGCATTTCAGAGCAATAAATGCTATAACCGTTTGTGCATATCTCACCCTGTTCATAGTGCAGCGTGTATATCTGTAGACGATTTTGAATAACTTTGATTTTACCGTTTTAACCGCTGTTTCCTGTTTTTGAGTCAAATCCTCTTATTTTCTCTTTCAGAACGAGTTTCTAATCCTATTTTCTATTTTTTAGATTGCTTATACAAACGTGCAAAGCACGTTTTATATAAACCTCGCTTTAGCAAGGTTGTTTGCTTTATTTAAACCAGGGTACACCTGACCATTTTTTTATTGAGAAAGGGGGATCTATATCTCTGTGTATCCTATAGTTTTTCCCTCTTTTTCTGCTTTTTCTCTTCTGCATGTCTCTTCTCCCCAGATGCTGAGGCTGAAAAAAGAGCCCAACTGCAGAGAGATAAATCGATATGCAGGAAAAAACATATGGGTTATGAAGACATTTATAGTTATGAGCAATTCAATACCAGAAAATACAATACCAAAAAATGAGCCTGTGCTGAATTATGAGCCTGGAAGCATGTGGAGAGAGGCTTTAAAAAAGAGGATAGATGAGTTGAAGAGCCAGCGAATAGAGATACCTCTTATAATAGGAGGAAAGGAGGTAAAGACGGGAATAATGGGCAAATGCATTATGCCGCATGAGCACAAACATGTGCTTGCGGATTATCACAAAGCAGGCAAGGAAGAAGCAAAGCTTGCCATAGAAACAGCACTTGAAGCAAAAGAAACCTGGAACGAGCTTTCATTTATGGATAGGATCTCAATCTTCAGAAAGGCCGCAGACCTTCTTTCAACAAAATGGAGATGCACACTAAATGCTGCTACTATGCTCGGACAGAGTAAAAGCGCCCATCAGGCAGAAATAGATTCTGCCTGTGAACTTGCAGACTTTCTGAGATTTAACTCGTACAATGCTCTCAGAATATACAAAGAGCAACCGGTTCAAGCGCCTGGTGGCTGGAACGAGATCGAATACAGGCCACTTGAGGGATTTATATTTGCGATAACCCCCTTCAATTTCACAGCGATTGGTGGAAATCTACCAACCGCCCCTGCAATGATGGGAAATGTTGTGGTGTGGAAGCCTGCAAGCACTGCAGTATATTCGTCGTATTTTATTATGAAGTTGCTTCAGGAAGCAGGTTTACCTGATGGTGTGATAAATTTCATTCCGGGCAACAGCGTAGAGATAAGTGAAACTGTGCTCTCTCATCCTGAATTGGCTGGGGTGCACTTCACTGGATCAACAGAGGTCTTTCAGACAATATGGGAAACCGTAGGTAAGAACATAAGAAATTATAGAACATATCCCAGACTTGTGGGTGAGACAGGGGGCAAAGATTTTGTGGTTGCTCATGATTCTGCGGATGTAAAATCACTCGTTTTTTCTCTGATGCGCGGGGCGTTTGAGTATCAGGGCCAAAAGTGCTCGGCCACTTCCAGAGCTTACATACCTGAAAGTATGTGGCCAGAGGTTGAGAGTGAGCTCATCAATAATCTAAAGAGGATAAAAGTTGGACCTGTGGAGGACTTCTCAAACTTCATGAACGCTGTGATAGATAAGAACTCTTTTGAGAAGATAAAAGGATATATAAAAATTGCCAGAGAAAGCAAAGATGCAGAGATCATATTTGGAGGGGGTTGCGATGACTCCACAGGCTACTTTGTCGAGCCCACAGTTATATTGACATCTGATCCTAACTTCATAACGATGAGGGAGGAGATATTCGGACCTGTGTTAACAATATACCTTTATGATGATTTTGAAAAGGTGCTTGATCTGTGTGATAAGACCTCTCCATATGGGCTAACAGGATCCATCTTTGCAAGAGATAGAAAAGCTATAGCGCTCGCTAAGAAGGTTCTTGTGAATGCTGCAGGGAACTTTTATATAAATGATAAAACTACGGGAGCTGTGGTTGGTCAGAATCCCTTTGGAGGCTCAAGAGCTTCAGGGACAAACGACAAAGTAGGTAGCCCCATAAATCTTCTGAAATGGGTATCCCCGAGAGCCATAAAAGAAAATTATCTCCCAATAGAAGATTTCGACTATCCATTCATGAAAGAGACTTAGTGCAGCTAAAGCTTTCCATCAACCGATCTGGGAAAGCTTTTTCTATAGCAAAATAATCAATATGTATAGATACAGAAAAGAGCTCTTCCAGAGTTCAGAGAAGCTGTACTGTGAGCGGGGCTCCTGGTTATCTTGGAGGAGAGACCTAAGTGCTACCAATGGTATTTGATGGAAATAAAAGATATAGGCTTGTGGATGAAATACTGTTTAACAGATAAAGGGATTTGATGTTGAAGTAGGGGATCTTAACACAATTTAATCTATCTCCAGGACAGGAGATATGTTTATAACTTTCTTCAAGAAAGAGATTAACAAAGTTTGCGCGCATAAAGTATGTGTATCTGTGCCTATCTACGCCTATTGGTAATCATCTCATAGTGGGTTTTTCAAATCTCTCGATTGATCCATAAATGATCGGAAACAATGCTAATATTCATATGAAATGATATATCCTGAGCATTATAGCTCTGTGGCAGAAGAAAAATAAAAAATGCAGAAAGAGTTTAGAGGAAGAAAATGACTATAGACTTTGCTATTCTCGCTGGCGGACAAAGCAGAAGATTCGGTGCAGAAAAGGCTAATCTTCCATTCGGGCAGAGCACTCTTTTAGAAATGGTTGTCAACAGATTGAGAGAGATTAGAGAGGAGGTATCACCAGAGAGCGAAATAATGATAATTAAAAAGCCTGAGAGTAAGGTAAATGTTGCCGGTGTAAAGATCATTGATGACTCTTCAAAGAAAGATGGGGCGCTTATAGGTGTGCACACAGCACTCATTGCCTCAGCAGCAGACAGATGCTTCATCTTCGCATGTGATACTCCTTTCTTAAGCAGAGAACTGATATGCAGGATGCTGGGCATGAATGATGCATATGATGCTCTGGTGCCCATCCATAAAAAGGGCATAGAACCCTTGCATGCTATTTATTCTCAGAGCTGTCTGAAAGCAATAGATCTGTGCATAGAAATGGAAAGTTTTAGCGTCCATTCCATGCTTAAGCGCGTAAATACCGCATTTATTCAGGCAGAACAATTCTGTGATCCAGAAATAGCTTTTATGAATATAAACACAATAGAAGACTATAAAAGAGCCCTGATAAAAGCAAGTCCTAATAAAGTCCTAATCAAAAACCTTAATAAAAGAAAAGAAGAGCTATACCACTTGCTAGCGTCGCCAGAACATTAACCTCGCTCCTCGTTATGTTGGGGACATAAGCATTCAGCATGCTATCAATATTTGACCCGATGAACCCTGCAAGTATGGAAAAGAATACAAGTCTATAATCCGAAAAAAGAAACGCAAGCACAAGCCCCATGAGAGAGCCCCCTATAACACTACCAAGTTCCCCCAGCAGGGAGATTGCCCCTCTTTCCCCAACATACACTTTTCCAGAAAATGGCAGGTAAGCCCCGTTTGTAAGGCATCCTATCTCTGTTGCGAATACGTCTCCCAGAGCTCCAGCGATCGCTCCTGTAAAAAGAAGGATTGCTGCCCGGCAATCAAGGTTGTAGACTAAAGAAAAAAACACAGGAGCTATGCCATTTGCAATAACAGGGTTTATTGTCCTTGTTCCTGCTTTCTTTTCAGCAACCTTTTTTTTCTTTTTTTCATCGTATCTAAACCTGGAGATAAGGTAACCAAGGATCAAAAAATCTATCAATGCTGCAAGAAAAACCGGATTTGATGAAATTAGTATAACAAGACCAAAGAATACTGCCACAAGCGTTGCAGGAAGATCAAGGAACTTCATGTAATATACGAGAGGACCAAGGATAACAAGCAGGATAAGCCACAAGATAGAGATCTGCGCACCGGATCCTGCGGCCATGATCATTGCACCTAGAAGGGGGATAAGGATGTTATCCCCAACGCGCAAGGGTAAAGCTTCTACCAGCGTAACAGCAATTGCAACAAATACTATTGTGATAACACTTATCTCAAGGCCATAGAAGAGATGGAACATTATGAGAACAATAATAGAGACTATAAGCATAGCAATAGAGCCTTCTATGCTCTTGTCTTTATTCGTGCTCCATTTTGTTTTCCCAAATTTTTTACCGATAAGAGTTGCTGAAGGATCGGCATAGGCAAGAATTGATATAGAAGCCATTGCTATCTGCTTTGGTATAAAAAGAACAACGAAAAAAACTCCCAGAAGATAGAAAAAGCTAGAAAGATAACCCATGGATTCATCACCTCTAAAGGCTGGAGAGAATATCTCATTTATGAACTTTGATAGAGCATTCTCTTCTCTGAGACGAAAATATTCCGCAATGCTTAAAGCTACAAGGAGCACTGTAAGAACGACCAGTGTGAACTCTTCTCCATATGCGACAAAAAGGAGAAGTATTGTTCCCATGAGCATGTGATACATTGATCTATATGCTTGAGAGCTCATAACTCTTGAAACAGGTATAGCGATCCCAAGACACAAAAGCCCGAACAATATTATGTACAGGTGCCCTATTCTAAAAATAGAGCTCAATATTGCATACGTACCTCCCGAGTATTCTTTTATATCAAATCCTTCGACTGCTAGTATTGCCAGCAAAGAAAAAAAGATTGAAGTAATAAGCGCCAGAGCAAAACCAAATTTTTTTCTCAAAAGTGCGTTGCTGCCTATAAACATCGCCCCAAAGAGAGCGATCATCGCGCACATATGGAGAACTTCAAAGTCAAATAGCACAAAAAAGGGAAGAGAGGGTTGCTATTTATAGTTTACTCAATCCTTATCTTTTTGCCTCTACTCTCTTTTTTCGGTAGCACTATCCTCAGGATGCCGTCCTTGAAACTGGATTTTGCTTTCTCCGGGTCCACATCCGCAGGAAGAGTTATTTTTCTCATGAATTTCTTGTAGGTTCTCTCTCTATAAATGTAGTTTTCCTCTTTTTCCTCAGCTCCACTTTTGTTCTCTGCAGAGATCTTTAAAAGAT
This sequence comes from Thermoplasmata archaeon, assembly GCA_011620765.1. Taxonomy (GTDB): domain Archaea; phylum Thermoplasmatota; class UBA186; order UBA287; family UBA287; genus UBA287. Next base: position 3,566 of record WOYO01000022.1, on the reverse strand, counting down.
TACCGTCTATTGTTATGTCTATATCCTCCTTGCTTACTCCGGGAAGATCTGCTATAACCTCTATCTCCTTCCCACGATCGATAATATCTATGTAAGGCTCTCCCAGCTCCTTAGGTCTCCTCAGGAATGATTTCCTCATTTCTGTCATAGCCTCTTTTAATTCGTTCATTGCTCTCTCAAACTCGTCCCATGGAGTTATATCCGCCATTTTTATCACCGATATACAATATTTGTTCTTCTATATATTTTTTGCTAGTCACATATGCATACAGATCTTGTTTTCCCTCCTATAAAAGAGATCTTTAGCTTTAACCGTAAAACACTTCTTTTGTCAGGTCATCAACTTCATTTATCTGCTCCTTTGAGGGCTCTCCTTCTTCGCTCCATCCCCTTGCTCTATAATAATCCTTTAGCATTATTGAGAGCTCTTCCTCTGTAACCCTCGCGCCCTTAGAAGGACCCTCTGCTATGGGATCAAGAAACATCCTTGGTGGTAGAGAATCCTTTGAAATGCCCTGCCTCATATTTATCAACTTCTTCATCCAATTTGCATTAGCCCCTATTGCAAAGAGCTCCTCTACACTGTATTTTATACCTGTGACAGCCTCAACGAGCTCTGGTAAACCCTCTGCGAAGTAAACATGCCTTGAAAATTTGCATATGCCCAGGGTATCATAAACGCTCATAAGATCCTCCATAGTAGCTACCATATCCCCCTTTTTCTCCGTTGAGTACCTGTCTATATCCGAATACTTCCACCATTTGCCTGTCAGCTCGATACCATAGACGCCAGCTCTAAGGTGGCACGCACCTCTGGGGCTTGTTGCATAAGCCAGAGCCATCCCCTTCAAACCCCTTGCATCATAGGCTGGGGGGTCCATCCCCTTCACATGAACAGCATACCTCTGTGCTCCCAGATGCTCAGAAGCCCTAGCAGTGCCCTCTGCCAGCAAGTTACCAAAACCTTCTCTAATAGCGATCTGCTCTATTGTCTTTAATAAAGCATCCTCATCACCAAACCTGAGCTCATAACCAACATCGTCCTTTGTTATTATGTTGCGTTCATATAGCTCCATGGCAAAAGCTATCGTGCCGCCCGTAGAGATCGTATCGATACCATAGCGATCACAGAGCTCATTCGCCCTGGCTAAAGCCTCTATGTTACCGTTGAAAACATTGCCCCCTAAAGCATAGAGCGTTTCATACTCTGGTCCATCAATCTTTGTTCCACTATATTTGCCCTCTTTGATGACAAACATTTTTCCACAGGGCTTCACACAGGATATGCATCCATTGTTCTTTACAGAGTATTTAGGAGCCCAGTAATAAGGATCTATCTGTTTCCTGTTCTCGAATACAGATAGTTGCCAGTTCTTTGTAGGAAAGGTGCCCCTTTCACTATTCATCCATTCAAGAAACTCTCCGCTGCCATATTTTGTATCGTCTCTATAGCTTGAATGCTGCAGCAAAGCATCATACCATTTTTTTACCAGTCTCTCCAAAACTTCAGGGCTCTCCGGCTCTATATCGCCTGTGCTTTTTATAGCAATACCTTTGAGGTTCTTTGATCCAAAAATTGCCCCTAAGCCCCCACGACCAGCCTGCCTGCCATCGCACTCTACACCCGCAAACCTGACCAGATTCTCTCCAGCCTGGCCTATACATGCGGTAGAATAGCCCCCTTTGGAGAGCTTTTCTGCGGCATCTAAAGCGTCACTACCCCAATCAGAATCTTCAAAGGAGAAATTTTGATCGGTAATCCTTATGATGCATGGGGCTTCGCTCTTTCCCTTTATCACCAGAGCCTCAAAACCACAGCTCCTGAGCTCTAAACCTATGCTACCCCCGGCAACACTCTCAAGCCATCCACCTGTTAAAGGGGATATTGTAAAAAATGACGTTTTACTTGCCGTTGGCACCGGTGTTCCTGTCAAAGCGCCAGGAGCCATTATAACAACATTCTCTTTCAGGGGATCGGGAGTCTTCGGAGCTAATCTATACATGAGAGCTGCGCCCAATGCACACCCTCCGAGAGTCTTTCTAACAAGATCTTTATTCAGCTCTTTAACAGAAAATTCCTTACTATCAAGATCCACGATTAATGCTTTATATCTGTAGTACATAGTCTTCCCTCCTTTCCTCAACGACCTTTTTTATCTCGTTGAAAACCCTTTTATCTACAGTTTTGCCCTCTTCGAATGTGAGCGCACCCTGAGAGCAGAGAGATACACACACCGGTTCGCCTCCACACAGATCACACTTTTTTGCTTTTCCATCAAAGAGCCTTATAGCATTGAATGGGCAAACATCCACACATGCACCACATCCATCACACAGCTCTTCATCTATGCCCACAAAGCCATTGTTCTCCTCTATGGCCCCCATGGGGCAGGAATCAACACACTCCAGAGCACAACCATAACCATGGGTGCACAGAGAGGGGACAGAGAGGTCATAAGAAGCCCGTATAACCCGTATTCTAGATTTTTTAGGATTTACTTTCTTTTCATGATGCAGAGAACATGCAAGCTCACATTCTCTACAATGCGTGCATTTTTCTGGGTGCGACACAACTATAAGCCCCATAGCCTTAATCAATATCTGAACTTAAACATTTTTCTCCTCTTCTGGTATATTTTCCTCTTTTATCGGAATAATGCAGAGAAATTCAAGATCCTTCTCTCCCGTATTCTTGAACTGGTGGACCTCGTTCTCTTCTATCAGTCCAAAATAGCCCTCTGATATATTCTCTTTCCGCACAGCGCTTTCTTTAGAAAGGGCTGTTTCCTTTCCTACAAGGAGCTCTCCTTTTCCTTTAAGCACGAAGACTTCATGCTCGTATGGATGGCTATGCAGTGGTGAGGCGCCATTCGGTTCTATTCTGAAATATCTCATAGCAAAATTTTTTGCCCCTGTTCTAGGGGTGATGAGCCACCTTATATGTGTGCCATATGCTCCCTCGACAGGTTTTTCTTTTATATCTCTATAATAGTTTACCATAGATATCATTGTTCTGCTGATTCATACTTTTTTCGTAAGTTTTTTCATGAGTTATCGATAAGGTTATATAAAGACAAGCTCATAAACATTAATGCCAAAAAAGCTGATGTCTGAAGAGGAAAAAGAAAGAAAGATAAAAGAGGCACAGGAAAAGTATAATCAGAGGAAACCTGCCATAACATTTCGGATAGATAAAGAAGCAAAAGAGAAACTGGAAGAGCTCGCAGAAAAAGTGGGCGTACCCCTGGGAACATTTTTGTATAATTCGGCGATGAATATAGCAAATGCGGAAGAAAAGTTGTTGGAAGAAAGGAAGAAATATAACGCAGAGGTATCAAAAATCATGGATGAGATCAGAGGCCTTTTCAAATACATAATCATCCTTATGATCGTGATGCCTGTTGCAACATATATCTTTTCAATTACCGACAGCTACCAGATCATCCCCATCTTTTCAATGATTATTGCTGTCTTAGTGTTTTTGTTATTCTATTTCACGCTATATTCCATCCAGTAATCTTTAGATTACGAAAAAATCACGCCTGTTTCTGCTCTGATGGTAATCT
>WOYO01000033.1 GCA_011620765.1 Thermoplasmata archaeon | reverse complement strand
ATGATAGCAGGAGCGAAGGTGCTTGCCTTCAGCGCTCTGGATCTTCTCACAAATCCAGAGCTTTTAACACCCATAAGAGAAGAATTCTCTGAGCTGCAGAGATCAAATCCATACACTCCTTTCATACCTGAAGACAAGAAGCCAGAGGTGGACTTCTATGCTTCTGAGGCTGAGCACTGGAGATCAGAAAAGCTTGAGGATTGGAATAATTACTGGAATGAAGCCTTTGGAAGCATGGAGATCAAAGGTTAAAGAGCATTGAAAAAACCAAGCCTGTAAAGCGCATAGACTATCATAGCCAGTATAAGCACAGGTAGAATGATCTTAGCGATTTTTTTCAGCAAAATCAACGCTACAAGCAGAAGGGACAGGAATATGACTATTGCTAAAAGGTCAAGGAGCATAAACTAAAGTTCACTCTCACTTAAACATTTTTCTTTCTCTGCGCACCCATTTCTAACAGAATTAGAAAGAGGATATGTAAAAAATAACAAGGGTAGTAATCGTAACTTAAAAACAGCAGGATCTAAATATTATCGTAATCTACTGAAAGCATTCCAGAGATCTCAGATAGCAAAGAAGAAGATATATAATCGCAAAGCGCTCATAGTTCAGTGAGAAGGATAGATGAATGGGGAACAGAAGAGAACGTGCAAGAAAAATTACTTGAGCTTTTTAAAATAAAGGAGCTCTACCCACCACAGAAAGAAGCCCTGCCATTAGCTATAAGAGGAAAAAGTTTAGTGCTTACGGTGCCAACCGCAAGCGGAAAAAGCCTCGTTGGTTATGGTGCTATTCTTAAAGGGTTGCTACAGAAAGAGAAGTCCCTGTATATCGTGCCACTGAAGGCTCTTGCAGCAGAGAAATATGAGGATCTGCTTGCATTTGAAAAGCTTGGAGCTAAGGTCGGTATATCGACAGGCGACTATGAATCTGCAGCAGAGCATCTCGGCAGGTATGACATACTGGTGTGCACCAGCGAAAAGGCAGACTCTATCGTAAGGCACAACCCTGAGTGGCTATCAAAGATAGGTCTGGTTGTTGCTGATGAAGTTCATCTGATAAACGATCCTGATAGAGGACCCATACTCGAGGTTACACTGGCAAAGCTGCGTTTGATAAATCCAAAGCTTCAGATAGTGGCTCTCTCTGCCACCATAGAGAACTCTGAAGCTATAGCGGATTGGTTGAATGCAGAGTGCATAAAGAGCGATTTTAGACCTGTGCTTTTAAGAGAGGGGGTATACTGTAATGGTTTCATATACTTCTCTGATGGAGAGACGAGAGCAATTGAAAAGAAGGGAGATGAGCTGTTATCACTTATCTCTGATTCTATAGAAGAGGGAGGACAGGATCTGGTCTTTCTTAGCACAAGGAAGAGGTCCGAGAGCTATGCAAGAAAGATGTCCGCGATAATGAATGAGGATATAAGCCTAGTCGAAGTAGCAGACAAGATAGCAACCGAAGAGGCAGTAGGCCAGAGGTTAGCTCCATGCATAAGAAAAGGAATAGCTTTTCATCATGCAGGGCTTGTTGAGGAGCAGAGAAAGATAGTTGAGAGGTATTTCAAAGAGCGAAAGATAAAGTGCATATTCGCTACCCCAACCCTGGCTGCGGGTGTAAATCTTCCGGCAAAGAGGGTTGTGGTAAAGGATCTCTACAGATACGAGGGGGGCTCCAATGTGCCATTGCCCGTTATGGAGGTAAAACAGATGATGGGCAGAGCAGGGAGACCTGGATACGATAAAATAGGAGAGGCAATACTTTTTTCGAGAAATTATAATGATATGCAGAGAATAATTGATGAGTATATACTGGCTCCCAACGAAAAGATAAGATCAAAACTCGGCTCTGAAGGAGCTCTCAGAACACATGTGCTCTCTTCTGTAGATGGTTCATTCGTATACGATATGAACAGCCTGTGCGATTTTGTGATGAAAACTCTCTATGGTACAATGGAGGGTTTCGATGAAGAGAGATTTGCAGGAATCATTGAATTTCTGAGAAAAGAGGGGCTGATTGAAGAAAAAAGGGGGAAATACAGAAGTACACGCTTCGGGCATGTCACCTCTCTCCTCTATGCAGATCCAGTGTCTGCCATAAAGATAAGGGATGCTCTTAAGAATAGCGGGGAGAAGGACGATTTTGCCTACCTCCATCTGATAGCCTCTCTGCCAGACATGCGGAGGCTCTATCTCACAAGCAAGGATTACGACGTTCTTGCACAGATAGCGGAAAAGGCAGAGGTTTTTGTTGAAGAAGAAGATTATGAATGGTTTCTGTGCGAGATAAAGACCGCAAGTGTGCTCCATGACTGGATAACTGAGGTAAAGGAAAAGGATATAACTGAAAGATACGGGATAGATCCGGGGGATATAAGAAGCCTTGTGAACATAGCTGAATGGCTCTGTAGGTGCTGCCTGCAGATAGGAAGACTTTTCAATAGAGAGCACAACAGAAAGCTTCAGGTGCTGGAGAGGAGGATAAGAGAAGGGATAAAAGGGGAGCTCATAGAGATAACACGCATACATGGTGTAGGAAGAAAGAGGGGGAGGGTTCTGTACAGGAGCGGCTACACCACATTGGAGAGCATTGCAAAAGCAAGGGCAGAAGATCTAGCAAAGTTAGAGGGCATAGGGTTAAAACTTGCCAGAACAATAATAGAAGGAGCGAAGAGACATGTCAATAATGATGAGGGTTGAGTGTTCCGGAATAAGGGATGTAGAAGAATTTCTGAAAAAGATAGAAAGCATAGAGAAGGAGGAAAAAGTTCGCATTATAGCTCTTGATGAGCACGTTCTATCTGGTGAAGATCAGATAAAAGCAGCGATTATGCACGCAGAAAGAAATTTCTCTAAAGGAAAGAACGTTGCCAGAGATTTTAAAACAGAAGTAATGCGATACATCGCCTGCGAAAGGCAGATAAAAGATGCAATAAAAAAAGCAGGCATAAAGAAAGGGGCTAAAAGCTTTGTTCTTGTGCTTTTGGGCTTAGTAGATCCAGCCAGAGAGGAGAAAATACTCAATGCCCTGGGCTTAAAAAAGAGTGGTTTTATAAACGAAAAAAGAGATAAGGTAGATGAAGCCTTGGAGAGCATGGCTCTACTTGAGCTTTAGAGCCCGAGTGAGGTAACTTGGACATCCTGGGGGCCTGCGGAGCCCCATATCCGGGTTCAAA
>WOYO01000080.1 GCA_011620765.1 Thermoplasmata archaeon | reverse complement strand
TAACAAGTGCTTCTCGCATAAGTGATAAGCGGGTTTTTGATATTTCTTTATTGCTTCCAAGAATTACGCAAAGCAATGTCCTCAGACCCATATCACAGGACACCAGTAACAAACAAGAAGATAAGGCAAGAGATCACTATCAAATAGATCAGATGGATGCTAAAGAGGCCATAGAGCGCTTGTTAGAGCTCGCAGAGGAGGCAACAAAGAATGGAGAAAAGGATCTTGCCGCTCGTTACGTTTACCTTGCGAAAAGAGCATCAATGAAACATAGGGTGAGGATAGGCGAAAGAAAGCACTGGATGTGCAAGTGCGGTGCTTACCTTGTGCCAGGAGTTAACTGCAGGGTTAGAGTAAAGGGTAACTGGGTATCCATCTTTTGTGAAGAGTGTGGGAATTATAAACGATTCGGTTTGAGATCTAAGTGATCTGGGGCATCTTCCGGGCAAAGCACATGTAAGCTGTATGCCCTATACCGATATTTCCCGGCCTGGAGCTGCCCTCTCTTATCACCATCTCCCTTTCCAGAACCTCAATAGTAATGACATCTGTGAAGCCTGAAAGAGAGGAAACGCACTTCTCTATCTGCTCTATTGTGGGGCAGTAACAGCATATGTAACCAAAATCCTTGAGAGCATGGTAAGCATTCTGCACAGCATTCCATGGATCAGAAAAGTCAAATATAACCGCATCCACACCTTTTTCATCTATTTTCTCTCTAACATCTCCCTCCTTAAACTCCACGTTTTTATACCCGCTCATTCTCACATTCTCTTTTGCTACTTCAAGAAAGTCCCTCCTGATATCATAGCTAATCACCCTACCCTCTGGAAAAGTGAAGTGAGCAAGGGCTATTGTTAAAGCACCTGAACCACTTCCAGCCTCAACTACTGTGGAGCCGCTCTTTATGGAGCAATAGAATACTATGTGACATGCATCTTTTGGAGTTATTATCTGTGCCTTTCTTTCAATTCCGAGTATCATATCTTTCAAAGATGGCTTCAGTATCAGGAATTCCTTTGAACCAATCTTTATAGTATCCCCGAACCTCTTATCCTCTAAAACCTTAGGATTCCATCGACCAATACCTTTCCTTTTGACTTCCTTATCCTCAACAAGAACCAGGTATCTCTTTTTTCCATCGAATAGCACAACGCTCTGCCCCATCATCTTTCCCATAAAAGGTGGCTCCCATCACAGCTTTTCCCTGTGTTTATATCAAAACCTTCCCTGCAGCATGAGAAGGTTAGACCGTGCTCATCGCATATGCTTTTAACTCCCAACATAAGCTTTAATCTTTCCTCTTTCGGCATATAGTAGCTCCCGCCTATATTCTCACAATAGAGCTCCCTCCATCTTATCTGTGGAAAGACCCTCTCTAGCCTTGCTAAAGAATCTTTCCTTGGCTTTAAGGTAGAGGATGTCACATGCTCAACATAATCACTCACACTGTGTATCACATCATATGCGTAATAATCATTTATCCCCGGGATTACAGGATCAAAACGCAGAGTGCATTTTATTCCCCTATCGCTCAGAGTTTTTAAAGCTTCTATTCTCGCTTCTGTGCTCGGCGCTCCCGGCTCTACCCTTTTGGACTCCCTTGTCGTTATCGTTATGCTCACAACATTGTCATTGATAAGATCTGCATCCCTCACAACAATGTCTGATTTTGTCACTATCTGGAACCTTGCGCCATAGCTGTTGAGAACCCTCAATATGTCCCTTGTTATCCCTATCTCTCTTTCTTCTGGTGGATATGGATCACTAGAATTTGAGAGAGATATGAATGTTGTGTCTTTCATCTTTTTTACCTCTCTTTCCACCTCTCTCACAGCATCTTTTTTGGGCCTTGAGTGAAAAGGATCCTTTATGTAAGAGCTTATGTAGCAGTATACGCAGGCGTGGGAACAGCCGGTGTAGGGATTAAGGGAATATTTTAAAGGGCATGTACACATATTGCTCTTCCATGGATCGAACTCTGTTATGAGCACACAGGAAAATATATCTGTTGGGTTAAATCATTTCCGCAGTTTACCACATCTCTGCATGTACCTGAGCATCTCATCGTGACCCGAAGATCCTGTCCAATTTTACTACAGGACCTTCCCTGCATACCACAAACCCATTTATCGTGCAGCTATCGCATATCCCTATAGCACATTTCATATAGCTCTCTAAAGAAGCCTCAGCATCTATACCATGCTCGTAAAGAGATCTCAGCATCTCCATGGGCCCGCAGGCATATATGCGCTCTGAGCAGAGGTGCTCCGGCAGAGATTCAATAACACTGCCTTTAAAGCCGCATGATCCATCATCTGTGGCTATCCTAACATCAGCGCCTCTAGCTCTCATCTCATCCACAAATGGAAGGTAATCCTTGCTTTTTGCTCCAAGGAATACTGTATCATCCCTTGCCACCATAGGAAGAAGAGAAGCCATCCCTATCCCGCCGGCTATTAGAATCTTTTTTTCCTTTTCTTTATCTTTTTCCTTACCCCTGCACAAAGAAAAACCGTTGCCAAATGGCCCCCTTATCGAGAACTCATCAGCGGACATCAAAGCTTCTGTTCCTGCGCCCTTCTTAAGAGCGGTTATGCTCGAGATCCTGCCTATCCTTGAGAGGGACATTGGAAATTCATCTATGCCCGGGAGCCAGACCATGATGAATTGCCCGGGCAAAGCTTCAGAGCATCCCTCAAAGTATATGCTCTCCGTGTCCTTTGCTTCTTTCCTTCTCTCTATAACCTTAACCCTCCTCATATTACCTCCTGTGAGCTATACCTTTTATGTCTTCTATTCCAATTTTCTTTTCCCTGAAGAACTCTTCCATCTCCCTTCTTACAAGCCCAAATATCTCCAAACCTCTGTAATACACACCAGATCCTATACCGACGGCGCTCGCTCCTGCGGCCATATACTCTATAACATCTTTCCCATCAACAATCCCACCAACGCCTATAACAGGCAAATCCACCTCTTCTACTATCTCATAAACACACCTTATGCCTATGGGCTTTATCGCAGGGCCACTCAAGCCTCCAATTCTGCAGCTCAACACAGGATGAAAAGATTCCACATCTATCTTCATGCCTCTTACTGTGTTTATCGCGGTTATACCATCCGCATTTGCTTCTTCGCAGGCCTTTGCTAAATCAACTATGCTTCTTACATTCGGCGTGAGCTTGACAAACACCGGTATGTTTACTTTCTTTTTCACCTCTTTGGTTATATCAAACACAGCCTGCGGGTCACTCCCCACCTCTGCTCCAAAACCCTTTGCATGCGGGCAACTCAGGTTAAGCTCTACAGCAGATGCTCCATAACTCTCCATCCTTTTCGCAAGAATTGCAAAATCCTCAGCGCTGGAGGCAAACACACTCCCGATTATTACGCTGTTAGCTCTTTTTCTTTTTACGATCTCCATCTCCCCAGCAAACCTTTCTATCCCCGGGTTGGGCAGACCCATCCCATTGAGCAGACCACAGGCAACTTCAGCTATTACGGGATTTTCATTCCCTTTTCTCTCCAAATTACCTATGGATTTCGTTGTGACAGCCGAAGCACCTGCATCAAGCAGCCTTATCATGCTCTCTGCATGCTCATCAAGAATGCCTGAAGCGGATATCAGGGGGCTATCAAGCTTTATACCGCAGAGCTCAACACCAAGCATGATGGTTATAGCATACCAATCTTATTTTGATATCTATTTAAATGAGCAATATCATTACCTCTGTGAAATATCTCGCTGTTTCTGATATTCACTTTGGCAGGGTTGTGGAGAATGAAGAGAAATACCGCGAGAATGTCTCAAAACTGATAAAAAGAGTAAGGGATGAAAACCCTGATGAGCTCATCCTTGTGGGGGACATAATAGACACGCTCTATAGCAGGAACATTGAAGAAAACAGGCATAAAGATCTCTTCTTTGATCTCCTGGACTCCTGCGATAATGTGGTATATGTGCCCGGAAACCATGATCTGCTCTATAAACAGGCTGAAAGGGTAGGCAAGGCAAGGATCCACTATCCCTTCTATATTAAAGATAAGATCATGTTTATACACGGGCACCAGTTTGACATATTCAATGTCTTTCCATTCAGATACAGAGACATAAACAGGGTACTGAACTTTGTAGACAGATTCTGGGAGTTTTGTCCCGATATATTTGAAGAAGTAGAGAGGGCATATTCAGATAAGGGAAGGAAAAAAGTTGAGGCGATAAAGCAGGATCTCATTATGATGAGAGCAAGAACATTCGTCAGGGTCATATCCAGAGTTTCCATGCGTCTGATCATTAGAGGAAAACTGGAAGAGATGAGCGCAAGCACATTTACCCTTTTCAGCATAGTGATGCCCAAGGTCATAAAAAATGAGCCATTTTTCTCCCAGAATCCTGGAGTATTAGATTCTAAAATGAAAGAGTATGGAATATACTGGAGCAATGAAGAGTTTAACACCATATGTTATGGACATATACACAAACCTTTGATACTGAGGGGATCCAACTTCTCCTTCATAAACTGCGGGTATGTCTGGGATAGCACTTCCAGCTATGCTCTACTGGATGGTGAAGGACACCTGAAGATCGAAACTCTTTAGTTTCTAATTTTTAGATCAATTTTGTTCTTTTCCTTCTTTTTTATATCCCTTCAATTCTGTAAATATCTTTTCTATGGGTACAAAACCATGCAAAGATCTGAGAGTTAGAATGTGATTAGCCGCCATCTAAGGAAGACATCTATCAAAATTTTCTGCAGCAGCAAACAATTTTTTCACAGTGCCTCTCACCAATGTTCTTACTATATTTTGGATATGTATATGTTACTATCTTCTCTTATAGATATGTGTTAAGAGCTTTAAATTTAAAGACTGCTAGAGGACATTGGTTGTACCTCCTGTTTGGTTGGATCTAATCAAGAGCCGCTGGAGGGGATTGAACCCCCGGCCTGCTGGTTACAAGCCAGCCGCTCTACCACTGAGCTACAGCGGCCTATAGGAAATGTCTTTCCTCCTATATTTTTATTTCAACTGTTTCTGCCCCCAGCTCCTTTATCAGGCTCTCAACCTCTTCCCTGCCTCTTTCCTTTATCTTTATCGTTTTTGACCTCTTCCTTATCTCTTCCATTGCAGGAAAATCGCCCTTTTCAAGCTTAACCATTGCATTGGCATTTCCCAGAGCAAGTCCCTGCCTCTCGCTCTGCAGGAAGCCAAAGCTCTTGCCAGCCACATAGGCGTCACCTAAACCTGTTTTAACAGAGATCCTTCTTGGCTCAAGAGTAGGCAATATAAGTAACCTACCTTTTGACAGATCAAATGAAAAGAGTTCTGTGTGTATATTCAGCACATTGAGATCAAGAGCACTTCTAAGCTTTTCCGCGCTCTCAAAGATGCTAAGAGCATCTCTTTCTCTCTTTGAATTTATACCAAGAGCGCTCAGACAGAAAGCAAGTTCCGTTTCGTTCATGCAGCAGAGATCTGTGTTTCTGAATATCTCGAAGAGGAGCTCTACGTTGTCTGCACTGAGTGAGGAATAGTCCCCCCCATCAGATATAACTTTACCGTGCACAGTCTTGACAAATTCCAGCGCTCTATCAAAGCCGCTCTTGAGCTTGTGAAGACCCAGCATCAAAACCCCATCAAACTCCTGTGTGGTATCTGCAACTCTAAAGTCCCTTATATCTGAGCTATCGTTCAGAAAACCTCTATCTCTCTGAGGGATCTCAATGCCAAAAGTCATGGCTTCTTCTCTGCTTCCATCAAAAACCTTTAAAAGATCGGTCATAACTCCGTTCTCTCTGAGGTAAGCTCGTATCCATCTTCCGTATTTGTCGTCTCTTATTGCTGTTGAAATCCATGCCATCGCACCAAGCCTTGAGAGGGCAATAGAGGTGTTTCCTGCATTCCCACCAAGGGTAAAGATGATTCTTTTTGAATTCTTTTGGAGGAAGGGCTTGAAATTATTAAAGTCCCCTCGCATATCGTCTATCATTATCTCCCCACCAGTTGTGCTGGCGAGCTCAAGGATCCTGAGAACAGCTTTTTCCAAGCCCTCTGTGCTCCTGTAACACTTTTTGTAGCTTTCTAGAGATCTCAAAAGACTCCCCTCATCTATGACGTGCAGAAGATCTATGTTTGCATCATGAAGCACCAGCATCCTTTTTGTTTCAAGATCCTTCTTAAGCTCTTCCCTGTAGAAATCAAGGAACATAAAGGACATTGGGTGCCTGATTAAAAAGCTTTTTGAGTGAGAGAACATTTACCATCATGATTGGAAAGAGATGCTACATACATGAAAAAGCTGCGATAATGGGCGATGTAATGCTTGGTGATGACTGTAGCATATGGCCAAATGCAGTTTTAAGGGGAGATCTGGCGCCGATAAGGATAGGGAATGGAAGCAATGTTCAGGACTGCGCAGTGCTGCATGTGGAGAAGGAAAATCCCTGCACCATCGGAAATTTTGTTACCATAGGGCACTCAGCAGTTGTTCATGGAGCTAAGATTGAGGATAACTGCCTTATAGGAATGAACGCCACAGTTCTGGAAGGAAGCGTTATAGGCAGGGGAAGCATAGTAGGGGCAAATGCCCTTGTTACTGCAGGAACTACTATACCCCCAAACAGCCTTGTGCTGGGGGTTCCGGCAAGAGTTGTACGTAATGACCCGGAAATAGAAGAAAAGGCTGTAACATACGCAAAGAATTATATAGCCTTAAAGGATCGTTATCTCAAAGGACTATAGGAATTCTTCTTCCACAATTTCTGCATCTATTTCCCTCAAGCCCAACTAGATGCGTATTGAAGGTGCTCCTCTCTATGAGCAAAGAATTACATCTGGGGCAAAAGGTGCTGTTATGCTCCCTATCAAGCACGTTCCCTATATAAACAAAATCAAGCTTCTTTGCCTTTGCTATTGTGTAAGCTCTTAAGAGCGTCTGGTAGGGCGTTGGTTGAGCGTCTGCCATTTTATAGTATGGGAAGAAACGGGTGAAATGTACGGGTGTTTCACCGCCAAGATCTCCAGCAACAAAATCACAAAAAGATTCGATGCTCTGGTTGTCGTCATTGTAACCTGGTATTATGAGATAGGTTAGCTCTATGTGTATACCGAGAGATCTCGCAAGCCTGCATGTATCAAGCACAGGCTCAAGTTTTGCCTTGCAAACCTTTCTGTAGAAGGCATCATTTCCCTTGATATCTATGTTCATAGCATCAAGATATGGAGCAATCTCCCTTAAGGGCTCTTCAGTTATGTAACCATTTGTGACATAGACGTTGTAAATACCCTCTTCATGCGCCGCCTTTGAACAATCATAGGTGTATTCATACCAGATCGTTGGCTCATTGTATGTGTAGGCTATTCCATCGCACCTGTTTTCCTTTACCCTATCTATCAGGCTTCTAACCCCCATGTACCTGTATGATACCTCATCCAGCCCACAAGCAGATAGAGCATAGTTCTGACAGTGAAGGCATCTAAAATTGCAGGATGCGGTGCTTATTGAGAATGCTAAGCTACCAGGGTGAAAATGATAGAGCGGTTTCTTCTCTATTGGATCAATAGCTAGAGATGCGATGGCGCCGTAAGCCTCAGTGTACAGCTTTCCTCCCCTGTTTATCCTCACTCTGCAGATGCCTCTCTGTCCTTCCTTTATAACACATCTATGGGCGCATAAATTGCACTTCACATCGCTCTCTCTTATATTCTCCCAGAATCTTGCTTCTTCCTCCACATCGTTATTGCTCTTCTTTATTTATCCTTTTTCATCTCCATTTTTGTCCGCGTCTGAAGCAATATGCCCGTTAATATAAGAATAAGCCCGGCTACTGTTCTAATCTTTATCTCTTCTCCAAGAACCCCGTGTATGAATATCAGAGATATGAAAGGAGTCAGATAAACAAGGTTTGCCGTTCTCGCCGCATTTCTGGAGAGCTTCAGGGCTTTTTGCCACAGGATAAAGGTTATTCCCATCTCAAAGGCTCCAATGTAGAATGCAGAGAGAGAAGGGGGCTCAAACTCAAAGAGAAATGGTAATGACGCAAAGAGAGAGCCAAAGAGAAAATTCAAAAAAAGTCTCACATTTTGCTCCACATTGTCTCTTGTGTTTCCTAACCAGTAGATCGCCCACACAAAGGCGCTTGATAGAGCTACAAGGGCTCCGGATAATGAAACTGTGCGTATTGATATCACAATCACGCCTGAAAAGCTTATCACCACTGCCATCATGCTCCTCACACTTATCTTCTGTTTCAGCATCACTGGAGAGAGTAGCGCAAGGATAACGGGCCATGAGAAGTTGATCCCCTGTGCCTCCTGCGCAGGTAAGAGAGAGTAGGATATGAAGAGCAGATTATAGTAGAGAAATGGATTCAGCGCGCCCAAAAGAAGAGATCTCTTAAGGTTTTTTGCAGAGAAGATCTCTTTTGAGAGCTTGCCCTGCAGGATGACTGAGATCAACAGGATGAGGGTTGAGAAGGAAGAAGAGTAAAAGATGAGAGCGCTGATGCTCATCTCGCTTAACGCTATCTTGAATGCGGATGCAACCGTTGACCATAACAGAACCGCGGAGATCGCATAGCCAGGATCTCTATCCATAAATCAGATTCTTCTGCCAGTATATCTTCTTTCACGGAAGTTTTATATATCTACGAAACAAATCAAAGATATTGAATGAGAGATAGCTACAAATGCATACTGTGCAGAGGCGGAAGAAACCTCTGTGGCAAGGATTTCTGCCCGGTGATAATGAAGAACAGAGCATATGCAAAAACCTTACCTATGCTCAGCGATGAGCTTCAGGGCTCAACACCCCCAGGCATATTCGTTGGTAGATATGGCTACCCAAAGGTTTACATCGGCCCATTGATACCTCCATATACGGGCAACACATCCCAGCTGGATACACCGGAGCTCTGGTATGGAAAGAGCATAGAGGAAATTGTGAGCTTCCGCACATCCCTTGTAAGGGGAGAATATCCAGCAAGAGTGGACGCTATAGAGCAGAAGGATATAAGAGAGATAAGGGAGCTTGCTCTTGCCGAAACTTCCTTTGATCTCCATGCGAAGTTCTTAAAGAAACCAAACATGAGGATAATACTGGACGATAATTCCCAACCATTCGGGCCTAGCGCCCCTATAGAAAAGCTGGAGGCGCAAAACTTCAGAGCGAATCCGCTGCTGGAGAGAGTTTATTACGATACAGATTTGAGAGCTGTTGATGGTGTGATTGAACTGTATGAGCGTGGCGCTTTTATATCGCAGATAGAGAAGGCTTTCAGCGCTGGGCTTATTGGAAAGAAAAGAAAGCTCGTGCCTACCAGATGGAGCATAACCGCAGTAGATGATACGGTATCAAAGGCTCTGCGAGAAGAGATAAAGGGTTACGAAACCATAGATAAGTTTCTTGTGTACAGGCTGGATGCGCTCGATAACAGGTGGCAGATTCTAATGCTGCCCTCAACCTGGCGCTATGAGCTCATAGAAGCGTGGTACCCAAAAACCCTGTGGAATCCTTACAGCTCTAAAGTGGAGATATTCGGAGATCATGAATTCTATGAAGGAAGAAAAAGCTATGCCGCCATAGGCGGTTGCTATTACGCCTCAAGGCTCGCTATAACAGAGAGCCTCTGCAACATGCGCAGACAGGCAGGAGCTGTGGTTATGAGAGAAGCTCACCCGGGATACGTTCTTCCTGTTGGCGTCTGGAATGTGAGGGAGCACGTTCGCAGGGCTCTGAGTTCAAAGCCTGAAGAATTTGATACGCTGGAGCAGGCATTGTCTTACGTCTCCCAGCACTTTGACATACCATTAAAGAGGTGGATAGATACAAGCGCTATAATAAAAGATATGAAGGCTCAGAGGAGGATCGATGAGTTTATCTGATATCAACAGAGAAATAACATGCAGGAGCGCCCTGAGCTCATCATCGCTCAGTGATACAGAGCTCTCTCTTAACCCCTATGCAGGATGCGGACACGGGTGCTATTACTGCTATGCTCCCTATGTCACTCACCGCAGCATGAACCCCAGGGCAAAGGTGAACATAGCTGATGTCTTACGCAGAGAGCTCAAGAGCGGAAAAGCATATCATAAAACAGTAGCGCTCAGCACGGTTACCGATCCGTATCAACCCCTTGAGCGGGAGTATAAGCTCACAAGGAGATGCCTGATAGAACTGCTGAACTACAATGCCTATGTGAGCGTGCAGACGAAATCTTCTTTAGTGCTGAGAGATGTGGACATAATAAAAAGATTTGAGAGAATGGAGGTAGGATTTACAATAACCTCCCTGGAGCCTTTCTATGAGCCCCATGCAGATCCCACAGAGAAGAGGATCGAAACGCTGAAGGAGTTGAAGAAAGAGGGGATAAGAACCTTTGTCTTCATAGGTCCTGTAATGCCTGAGTTTACCCTGCAGGATGAGCTTTTTGAGCGCATCAGAGAGGCTGAGCCTGATTATGTGGTTGTTGACAGGTTGAGAATAAAAAAGGGGATGGAAGAAAAAATAAAAGAGATCTATGGGAAAGATTTCAGCGCTTCGGAGCTGGAGGCTGCAGCTGAGAGAGCCAGAGATCTCTGTGCGGCTCATGGTCTAAATCTTGTGAGACAGCCGCTCTGGAAGCCCCATCTGTAGATCTGAGGCAAAAACAGACAATATCTGATTGAAGCATGGGTGATCTCAGATCCTTGCTGAGATCCTTACGGGATCACATATTAGCTGTAATCATAGAAGCCTTTTCCGCTCTTTCTACCCAGCTTTCCAGCAGCAACCATCTTCTTTAGCAGAGGACATGGCATGTATTTGGGTCCCAGCTCTTTATACAGCACTTCCATTATGTTAAGGCAGACGTCCAAACCTATGAGATCACCGAGTTCTAAAGGTCCCATTGGATGGTTAGCGCCAAGCTTCATTGCTTTATCTATATCCTCCTTTGATGCTACTCCCTCCATGAGAATGGAGCAAGCCTCATTTATTTGAGGTATAAGGATCCTGTTCACTATAAAACCGGGGCTATCATTTACCAAAACAGGCACTTTGCCTATGCTCTCTACAATATCCTTTGCCCTGCTTATAGTGCTCTCCGATGTGAGCTCTCCTGCAATAAGCTCAACCAGCTTCATTTTTGGTACTGGATTGAAGAAATGCATTCCCAGAGATCTTTCAGGCTTCTCAATGCAGCTTGAGAGGGCAGTTATTGAGATCGATGATGTGTTTGTTGCTATAATCCCCCTGCTAGTTATGTTTTTGAGCACATTTTTCTTTGTCTCCATGTCCTCAAAAACAGCCTCTATGACAAGTTCGCATTCAGAGAGATCGTCTGAAACTTTTATAGCTCTAACTATCTTGTCTCTTTCCTCTGCTGTTATCTTTCCCTTTATCTCATCCTTTTCAAGTCTTTCTCTTATCCTTTGCACCCCTCTTTCTGCGATACTACTTTCAGCATCGGTTATGAAAACTTCATAACCATTAGCTGCAAAAACCTGGGCTATGCCCTGACCCATGGTGCCCGCACCTATTACACCGATCATAAACAAGATAGGCATTGATAATTCTTATTTTTATCCTGCTCTATTCTATTCCCATTCTATTGTAGCTGGGGGCTTGTTCGTTACGTCATAGACAACTCTATTGCACTCTGGTATCTCTCTTGTTATTCTGCTCGACATTTCTTCCAGAAGATCATAGGGTATCCTTGAGAAAGAGCCGCTCATGCCGTCCGTTGAGTCAATAGCCCTTATCACTATTGTTACACCATACACACGCTCATCACCTTTAACGCCCGTGCTCTTTACAGGTAAGAGAACAGCAAAGTACTGCCATGGCTTTTTGCTCCTATCCAGCACCTCCTCAACTATTGCGTTTGCCTTTCTCACAACCCTTATCTTCTCTTCTGTCACTTCTCCTAAAACCCTGACAGCAAGCCCTGGACCAGGAAAGGGCTGTTTATCCTCTAACCCTGACCCAATACCCTCCTGTTTCAATAGCTCTCTGACTTCATCCTTGTATAGATCCCTCAGAGGCTCAACAACCTTTAGAAATGTCTCAGGCATGCCACCTACATTATGGTGTGACTTTATCCTATCCCTTCCTTGCCCTCCGCTCTCAATCCAGTCTGGTGCTATTGTGCCCTGAACGAGCACCTCTGCCCCCTTCTCTTTTGCTATCCTCTCAAAGATCTCAACAAACTTTTTGCCTATCCTCTTTCTTTTTTCCTCAGGGTCTATTACACCTTTAAGAGCTTCAAAAAACTCTTTGCCTGCGTCCACGAAAACAAAATTATCCCTAAAAATTTCCCTATAGTATTTCTCAGTCCTTTCTGCTTCTCCCTCTCTCAATAACCCGGAATCAACAAATACTGCAAAAACCTCCGCTCCTGTCTCTCTGGCAATGTGTGCGGCAAGAGTGCTGTCACCGCCTCCAGAGACTGCTGCTATAACCTTTTTGTTGCCTATCTCTTCTCTGGTTTTTTCTAAGATTTCATTCATAAGCAGAGATCTCATCTATAAGATCTACATGCGACAGGATCATCCTTCTGCAGCAGTATCTCTCTATGCCAAGGGCGTCAAGAACCTCCTTTGGATCCTCTCCCTTCTTTACTCTCTCAACAAATTTCTCGTAATCACTCGCGATGACCCTACCGCAAGTGAAACATCTCACCGGTATTATCATTTTTAATCACCTGTATGACTTCTGTCTCTTAGCTCTGGCACCCTGTCCACCATAGTGTTTCGGTTCTTTCTGTCTCATATCATCTATGAAGAGCGCTCTATCATACTCAAGGAATCTTTGCTTCAGTTCCTCATCCTCAAAGTAATTCACTATTCCTCTAGCAACAGCTGTTCTTGCAGCCTCTGCCTGTCCCATGTAACCCCCACCATTTACCTTAATATATATATCTATGCCATTGATCCTATCACCGGCAAGCTTAAGAGGCTCTCTTATCTTTGCTCTTATGAAAGGATTCTGCACAGCTTCAAGGAGCATTGAATTAAACCTTATGATCCCTTTACCCTCTTTGACCGTAGCTTTAGCAACAGCCGTCTTTCTTTTTCCGTTTTCAACTATAGTCTTCATATCCTCAAACCTCCTTAGAGAGCTCAAGCAGCGTCATACCTTTCAACCCCCTGAACTGAAAAGCATCCATTGTCTCAATGTTCTCTTTCTTTACCTCATCAGGTACCCCTATGTAAACCCTGAGGTTCTTATAAGCCTCTCTTCCTCTAGGCTTTTGATAAGGCAGCATATCTCTTATTGTCCTCTTGAGGATCCTGTCCGGCATCCTTGGAAAGAATGGCCCCTTTCTCTGGGTACCACGCTCTCTCTTCTCTTTATACTCTCTTATAAGAAACTCTTTAGAACCTGAAAGGTAGGCTTTTTCTGCATTCACCACAACAACCTTTTCCCCATTTAAAAGCTCTTTAGCAACATAGCTTGAGAGCCTCCCCATCGTGCAGCCCGTAGCATCTATAACCTTCATTTTTTCACCCTATAATCCTTATCCTGTTTACATCAGGATTGTTTTTTAAAAGGTCTTTTATTGACATAGCTTCAGAGCCGCTCGCAAGGAGCTTCTGGTATGCCGCATCCGAAAAAGATAGAGCAGCCACAACTATGCTTTTTGGGATCTCCCCTGCGCCCAGAACCTTTCCCGGCACAAGAGCGATCTCGTCACTATTAACAACCTTAGCAAGCTTCCCGACATTAACCTGAACCCTTTTCGATCTCTCGAGCCTTTTCGCTATATCTCTCCATATGTTTTTCTTTCTACCTGCGATTTTGAGCTCTTTTATGAGATCTATAAGCTCCGGATTGGTCTTTGCATCTTTCATACCACCCCAAATCGCAAACTGCGTTTAAATAATTTGTTATCTTATCCCTGCAATTATAGCCCAGTTTAAGTCCTGGAGAATTCTCAGGATCTCGCGACTTGCTATGAAATAGATATATTTTATATATCTTAAAATAACTATAATAGTATGAAGGTAGCTCGCATCCTTCTTTTTCTTGTCCTCCTCTCCTTGATTACCCCTCTGGGTGGGTTACAAAATGGTGAAAAAGCTGGGGTGATATTCCAGGGTTTCTACTGGGATGTACCTGAAGGATGGTATGGGGTACTCACTGATGCAGCTTACGATCTGTCAGACATCCATGGATACTCTATAGACTACATATGGTTTCCCCCACCATCGAAGGGCATGTCTGGAAGCATTTCAATGGGCTATGATCCCTATGATTACTATGATCTGGGGCAATACGATCAGAAGGGTTCAGTTGAAACAAGGTTTGGAACTTTCAATGACCTTCAGAGAGCCATAGATGCTTATCACAGTTATGGAATAGGGGTTATAGGGGATATTGTATTGAACCATAGAGGTGGCGGAGAGCTTGAATACAATCCTAACACAGGAAGCGAGAGCTATACAGATTTCAGCGGCGTTGCGAGTGGCAAATGTCTATGGAACTATGATGCTTTCCACCCATCAAGCTATGCGCAGAATGATGCAGGAACATTTGGTGGTTTCCCTGATGTGTGCCATACAAATGATAGCGTGATGAATGACCTTGTTGACTGGGGGCTGTGGTTGAGGAATGCTGGGTTTGATGGCTGGAGGCTTGATTACGTCAAAGGTTATTACCCATGGGTGGCAGAGGAGTTCAAAAACTCTACAGGGGATCCATTCTGTGTAGCTGAGCTCTGGGACAGGAACGTAAATCTGATAGAGCAATGGGTCTATGACGCAGGCAGCGGCATTATGGTTTTTGACTATCCTCTCTACTACACGATGAGAGATGTTTGCATGGCAACCGATGGGGATATAAGCTCATTTATAAGCAGAGATGCTTCTTTTGTTGCTGCGCATCCAGAGCTCTCTGTGACCTTTGCGGCTAACCATGATACGGATGAGATAATAGATGACAAGATGCTTGCTTATGGATTCATTCTCACCTATGAGGGCATGCCTTGTGTATGGTGGAAGGATTACTTTGATTATGGATTGGATAAAGGTGGTGCTGAAGAGCCACTGCAGGAAGGAAATGGAATAGATAAGCTCATATGGGTTAGGGGCTATCTTGGAGGTGGAGCACCTGAGATAGAAGTGCTGTATGGAGACAAGGATATCCTTATATACCAGGAAACAGAGCACAAAGGCTATGTTGTTGTGCTCAATGATAGCACTGAATGGAAAGGTAATTATATAAAAACCAGATTTATAAACGAAAACCTTGAATGTGTTGCATGGAGCTCAACTGTAGATAACTCCAGACCTGTGAGCAAAAGAACTGATTCCATGGGTGGCACAGATCTCTGGGCACCTCCGAGGGGCTATGCAGTGTATGCTCCTGAAGTATGAAATAAAAAAGGATCAAAAGCCCTTTTTCTTAAATAACTGGGAGCTGAAAGAGATAACTCAAGAAAGAGTTTCATAATAATTTTTATCGTGAGTTAAAGTAACAAAGATCTGGGAATAAGCAGGATAAGGGCTTTGAACAATCAGGATAAAGTGAGCGGAATATTTCAGACAGGAAAAGAAAAACTTTTTAATTGATACGCCCTTCATTCTGCAGGGCCGGTAGATCAGTTGGTAGATCACCCGCTTGGCATGCGGGAGGCCTCGGGTTCAAAA
>WOYO01000062.1:10801-15757 GCA_011620765.1 Thermoplasmata archaeon | reverse complement strand
GGCTTGAGCTCAAGTATCTTTTCCTCGACTTTTTCACCGATATCGAATACATGGGCAGTGCCTATTATTATGATCTCCTTTTCCTGATCCTGAGCACCCACAAAGCCCTGAGCCGCAAGAACAGTTAATGCGATGATTACCACAAAGATCTTCACGCTGAAGAGAGAGGCTCAGCAATACTTAAATTTTTGCTGCACTATCTGTGATAAAGATGAAGATTGCGGTGATCATAAAGGAAAGATGCCATCCAGACAAATGTCAGGAGGTATGCATAAGATTCTGCCCCAGAGTGAGGGCAGGAGTAGTTGACACCATAAAGATGGGTGATGACGGCAAACCTCTTGTGAGCGAAGAGCTCTGCATAGCATGCGGTATATGCGTAAACAAGTGCCCCTTTGATGCAATAAAGATAATAGGCCTGCCTGAAGAGCTGGAGATCGCAGCTATCCACCGCTACAGCGAAAACGGTTTCAGGCTCTTCAATTTGCCGCAGCCCAGGAAGGGCGAAATTATTGGAATACTGGGCCAGAATGGAGTGGGAAAAACGACAGCGTTGAACATCCTCGGGGGGCAACTGATACCTAACCTCGGGCAGCTGGATAAAGCGCCGGATTGGAGCAGGGCTATTGAGCATTTTGAAGGCACGGAGATGGGGGCATATCTTAAAAGCCTTGCGGATGGTGAGCTGAAGTGCTCTCTGAAGCCTCAGTATGTTGATACGCTACCTGAAGCTTATGAAGGTAAAATAGGAGATTTCCTGGAAGGAGAGTATGAGCTTATGAAAGAGATGGACCTCCTGGAGCTTAAAGAAAAAAAGCTTGATGAGATCTCAGGCGGTGAGCTTCAGAGGGTTGCGATAGCGAAAGCAATGATGAAGGATGCAGATGTTTACCTGTTTGATGAGCCTTCTTCATACCTGGACATCTATCAGAGGCTTAAGGTAGCGGGAGCTATAAGAAAGCTGGCAGAGGATAAGAGCGTTGTGGTTGTTGAGCACGACCTTGCGGTTCTTGATTATCTCGCTGACGAGGTGCACCTCATATACGGAAGTGAGGGAGCCTATGGTATTGTTACCCAGCCCTATCATGTAAGGAATGCGATAAACATATATCTCAAAGGCTTTCTGCCAAAAGAGAACATAAGATTTAGGGATAAAGAGATAACATTTGAGAAGCATCCGCCTAGAGAGGCGGTGGAAAGAAAAGCGCTCATATCCTTCGGGCCTCTGATGAAGAAGTATGAGCAATTTCACTTAGAGGTTGAAGGTGGAGAGCTCTATAGTGGGGAGGTTGTGGGCGTTGTAGGTCCTAATGCGATAGGAAAGACAACATTCATAATGATGCTTGCAGGGGTAATTGAGCCAGATAGCGGGGAGGTTGATAGAAGGGTAAAGGTCAGCTACAAGCCTCAATATTTGAGAGCAGAGAGCGATGCAACGGTGTATGAGCTCTTCTCAAAGGTGGCAAGAGATCTGCTATCTCCCTATTACAGTGCTATGGTAGTTGAGCCTTTGGGGTTGAAACCCCTGTTCAACAGGGGGCTAAATGCACTCTCTGGTGGCGAGCTTCAGAGGGTTGCGATAGCCCTATGTCTTGGCAGGGAAGCGGATCTCTATCTCATAGATGAGCCATCAGCATATATGGACTCATCTCAGAGAATGGAGGCGGCAAAGGTGATAAAGAGGGTTGTTGAGAGCAGCGGTAAGAGCGCTTATGTCGTTGATCATGACATATATTTCATAGACATGCTTGCTGACAAGCTAATGGTCTTTGAAGGCATACCCGCAAAGTTCGGTAAAGCCTCTAATCCTACTTCTATGAGAGATGGCATGAACCTGTTTTTCTCCCAGTTAGGTATAACATTCCGCAGGGATGAAGAAACCAATAGGCCAAGGGTTAACAAGCCTGAATCAAGGCTTGATAGGGAGCAGAAGAGCAGGGGGGAATACTATTATGTGGAGTGATTGAGCCCTCATGATGTAAAATAATTTAAATGTTCAATGCATAAAGGTAAACTATGGATGAAGGATTGGTGGTCAGAGCAAATGAAACGCTCGCGCTTCTGTACTGGATAGCTGCGGTGCTGAATATAATAGCAGCGATCTTTTTTCTTATATCGCCTTACATATGGCACATAATGTCCTTGCTTGAGGTCATGGCAAACGAGTCAATATTCGCTGAGGCATGGGGCATAATAACTCCTGGCGCAATTGCATTTGCTCTGCGTGTGATTGCCATCGCCTTTTTTGCCATTTCCATTCTTGATATTCTATGCGCATATGGTGCAGGGAAGGGAAAGGACTGGGCAACGCCCTTCGGTATTGCTGCAGCGATAGCAGGCTTGATAAATCTGCCTGTTGGCACGATCCTTTCCATAATCATCCTTGCCTCCATCTTCTGGGATGTGGTTGAGAGAAACGCATAGGCTCCGCTCATACAAGCAAGGGTAGTCTGCCTATGAGCTCCCTCCCGAGGGATATGGTGACAGCCTCTATGGCTTCTGTGTATATGGAGAGATAGGCAAGGAAAGAGAAAGCGATTATGAGTCCGATAGCTGAGGCACTTCTCCTGAAGCCAAATATCTTTGCCAGCGATCTGGTGCAGTAATGGAGGGGCAAGCTCAATAAAACGAAAAGTGCACAGAAAGCAAAGATCTCTATGAGCGCAGATTCAAGGCTTCTGGTGGTAACGAATTTTGATGAGAAAGAGCGATCAAAGAAGTAAAGAGAGCCTATTATGACCAGAAGTGCTATGATCTTTGCAACTCTTCCCGCTTTTCTATCGGTTTCAAAGCGCCGAGATATGTGGGCTGAAAATAATAACAGTATCAGAGCAGCTATCCATAGCTTGACTGCAAGGCTGAGAAACCGATCAGCAGCAGGTGCGCTATATTCTATGATGTTTATATCCTCATTCTCTATCAGAGCACTCCTTGCCTGCTTATAGCTGCCATCTATCCATACACCGGAGAGCAGGTCTGTGCCATCCATTGTTATTCTGAGAGGGTCAGCATCCCCAAACTCTATTTTGCGGCAGCTGCCGGTAAATGTGCACCCCTCCACTCTTAAGCTTAAAGTGAGATTATCAGAAGATAACCTTAAACCATCGACTTCAATCGCGCCGCTGAGCTCTATATCTCTGTCCCTTATCCCTGCGTTGATGTATAGCCCGTCTTCTGCGTCTATCTCGCCATCCCCCAGCGTTATAAAAGCTCTCTGCTCTTTAGCGTTTATTGTTGCGTTCCCCGCATTGATTCTGCAATCTATGATAGTTACTTCGTCAACCATGGTGTTTATGGGAGTGATCGTTATATTGCCGCTCAGAATGCCGTTTGCTCCATATATGACAGTGTCACTGAACTCTCCATTGAGGGCTATCATGCCCCCTAAAGCTATAGGTAGGGATAGAGCTATCAGCAAGAATAGCCTCATTCAAAGCACCCCCTGAGAACTTCAGGTATGAGATCAACAAGCTCCATTGTCGTGTAACCATAAGAATACCTTTTAAAAGCTATCTCACCACATCTACCATTCATGTAGGCCGCCATGCAGGCGCATTCAAAAGCATCAGAGGCTCTCGAGCTCAACCCTGCGCATAAGCCAGAGAGCGCATCACCCGTGCCCCCCCTTGTCATGCTTGGATGCCCGGCAGGGTTCTTCTTGAATCTATGTCCATCGGATATTAGATCTGTGCTCCCTTTGAGAAGAACAGTGCATCCGAGCTTCTTCGCTATCCTTTTCACCTCTTCCTCACTCCTCTCTTTTCCCCCGATCACTTTGAATTCACCCATGTGCGGGGTTACTATGCACCTTTCATTTAACTCTCCAAGGCTTTTCAGAATTGTTGCATCACAGACTATACTCCTGCCCTCCTTTAGAGAGCTATCAAGAATCCTTTTTGCCAGCTCTATGTCCTCATCCCCTAATCCGGGGCCTATAAGAATGGAGTCGACATCCGGAAGATCATCTATTTTCCTAACTATCAAAGAGGGCTCGAATGAAGCTTCTATGCTCATTATTCTCTCAGGAACACACAGATAGACAAGATCTGCGCCGCTCCTGAGAGCAGCCATTGCGCTTATCATCGGCGCACCCGTGTATGGGCCACCACCGACGATGGCAACCCTTCCATTCTCTCCTTTGTGCGATTCCTTTCTGTTTTTAGGAAAGAAAGCTCTGACATCCCCCGGGCCACAGAGATGTTCCATTTCTTCAGGTATTCCTATGTCCTTTACAATCGTATTCCTATCCAATCCCTCTTTTGTTTTATGAAAGGTCACAGTAAGGTTAGCGTTCACTGACTTTTTTGTACCGATGCCAGAGGGAACATCCATAGCAACAACTATCTTGTTTGCACCGTTTATCTCATCTATGATAGAGCTGTAAGGCTCTCTGGGCTCACCATTAACGCCGACGCCGAGCAAGCAGTCAACTATCACATCGCAGCTCTTTAACTCAGAGCTCATGTCCGAGCAAAGGCATTCCTCAGGTAGCAGGCTGAATGCTCTTCTTGCCTCCAGTGCTTTTGGTTTTGAGACGCAGAAAACCCTTACCCTCTCTCCCTTAGAATAGAGCTCCCTTGCTGCTACGAAGCCATCCCCTCCATTGTTACCTGAGCCGCATACGAATAAAATTTTTTTGCCGTGAAACCTGAAAAGCTCTTCTGCAGCGCCTTTGCCTGCGCTCTCCATGAGACTGAAGGGGTTGATTCCATAGTGCTTTGCATTTGCATCCAGTGCTATAAGCTCTTTGAGTTGCACATGTGAATTTATTCTTCAAGTTTAAATAGTTGTTCTCTGTTTGTGGTATATGAAAGCATTTGTGGTGCTTTTAGGATCTCTGCTGTTCCTCCCTGTAATTGCTCAGAGCCCGGAGTTTGCGGCAGAGTTTGAGGCAGGCTTTGAAGCAGGCTATGCTGATGGCTCCTGGGAGTATAGAGACTACAACTTCAATCTCAC
>WOYO01000062.1:0-10701 GCA_011620765.1 Thermoplasmata archaeon | reverse complement strand
AAGCAGGCTATGCTGATGGCTCCTGGGAGTATAGAGACTACAACTTCAATCTCACCTCTTCCAATGAGAGCCTTCTCAGCGGATATGTCAATGGATACATATTAGGGCACATGGAAAAAGTTGTTAAGAGAGAGAGTGCAGAGATGGAGGAAAAGCTGGAGGCTATGCGGGCAGAGAGCAAAGAGCTTGAGAAGAGGATAGCAGAGCTTGAGAAGGATAATACTGACCTTGAGAAGAGGATAGCAGAGCTTGAGAAGGATAATACTGACCTTAAGAAAAGGATAGCAGAGCTTGAGAGTATTTAAAATGTTACCATAACCTTTTCTGAGAAGCCCCGGATCTGGCGCAGTTCAGATCAATCCTCCGGTCATCAGCTGATCTATGGTCATAAGGACACCCAGAACCACAAAGCAGACTCCAGCTGCCTTTGATAGCTGGTCTTCGCTCACCCTGTTTGCGTAAGCTGCAGCCATAGCCGCACCAGTGGCGCCACCGACCCAGGAGAATATCAAAAGCCCCATTGGAACTGGAGCATAGAGCGCATGGCCTATGAGCCCGGAAAGCGCTGTAAAAGTCATTATCATGACAGACGTTCCTACGGCTATATGGACCTGATAACCCAGTATGAAAACCATTATGATGAACATGGCTTCGCCGCCGCCAGCCCCGGTGAACCCGCTTATGAGCCCTATAATGAGCCCCATAACAATACCCCAGAATCTTCTGTTCCGCTCGAAATAGCTGAGATTTATTCTCTCTTTTAGATCCAGAACCCTGGTGCTTATGGGCTTTCTCATGAAGCTTATCCCCATAACAAGGATTATTATCCCAGTAGCCCCACCGAGCCCTTCAGCCGGTATACCAGAGGACAGATAGCTTCCTATCTGGGACGCGCTCATTGTTGCTGCTGCCATGATAAGCCCCTCTATGTAATCCACATTCCTGTGGCGTGCATAGCCTATGGTGCTGACAAGAGAGCAAACAACATCCGTGCCCAAACTCACACCTATTGCTACATATGGGCTAACACCAAGAAAAATAGCCAGCATGGGGACCACGGTTACTGCAGCACTGGCGCCAACGAAGCCTGTAACGATGCCTGCACCCCAGCCGGCAATGATAGCAACAACGATCTCAATCCAGGACATAACAGGCGAAATGAGCTGCGAACATTTAAAGACATCTTTTATTGCGGAGACCATCAGCTCAATGCCAGGGCTCTATGAACACTGCAAAACTGATTCTTCAGTTTCGCTGCTGGGCAGAAAAAGCTTATGCTATTATCCTCCTGTATGCTCAGGGATCACAGAGATTATCACGAAAAGTATCAGTGAGATCACAGCGCCCGTGATCTCCAGCGGGATTCCTTCGGGTGCGTAGATAAAAGAGGCTATAACAAAGATTGTGGAGCATATCATGCTTACTTCTGCTGCCATTCTCTTTCCTTTTTTCCATACGAGCCCGAGAACTAAAGGAAAAAATACTGCGGCGGTATATATTGTGTAGGCAAAGACGATCGCGTCTATTATTGTGGGCATAACGAAGGATATAGCTAAAGCAAGCAGACCAACCAGAAGCACAGAAACCCTTGAGTAGAGCAATCTCTTTCTATCATCTTCTGTTACCCGGGCAAAGAGATCTACAGTTATGTGTGATGCAGCTGCGCTGAGCAGCGAATCTGCTGTTGACATTATGGCCCCAAGAACACCAATAATAAACAGGATGCCCAGAAAACCAGGGATGTATGAGAGGAGAGATGAGAGGGATGAGGAGAGCTTTGAGCCGAGAAATGCAGGAAAAAAGCTAATTACGATGAGTATCAGCGCCGCAAGAATGGAGCTGTTTCTTGCGGTTTTTGCGTTCTTTGCGGATAAAAATCTCTGATAAAAGTCCTGTCCTATTAGAGTGTACATCACTGTTGGCACAACTATCCCCATTATGCCCAGGGCTGTGAGGGGCTCATAGGTGTTTGCTATTTCCGGCACCGGGGCAATAAGGGCTATTGTGATAGTAGCACCTGCTGCAATTGTTAGCTGGATAAAATCTGTGAGTGTAACGGCCCACATTCCACCGAAGAATGTGTATATGATGAAAATTATGGTGGCTATAGCGCCAGCTATCCTTGGCGGAACACCGAAGAGTGAGAGCAGCTCCTCTGTGGCTATTATCTGCGCAGCCAGTATCCCTATCATAGATGCCAGTGAAAGAAGCGCTGCATAGGGTCTCAATAATCTTCCACCATATCTTCTTTCAAGGTACTCTGGAGCTGTGAAGAGAGAGAGCTCTCTAAGCCTGGGAGCTATGAAAGAGAGGGCTAGAAGACCGATAGCGCATGAGATACCGTACCACATTCCCCCTAAAGTTCCATGCAGCATGCCATACTCTATCTCCCCCATGACCATGCCCCCCCCAAAGTGCGTGGCTGCAAGGGTGAATGCGAGGAGCAGCACCCCTAATCTTCTGCCGGCAAGGAGAAAATCTTCAGTGCTCTTTATCCTCCTGCTGGAGAGCACCCCTATAAGAAACATGAACATGAGATATGCCAGAACGGCTCCGTAAAGGATAGGGTCCATAAGCGCATTTATCTTTTTCCTTAATATTTTTTGTTATTTTGAGTCCCGCAAGATAAACCTTTATATAAGCCTATGTCTATTCTCTTTACGATTCCCTTGAAGTATACTAGGTTTGAGAAGGCAAGAATAATCGGTGCTAGAGCCCTGCAGATATCGATGGGAGCACCAGTGCTTATCGATCTGTCAGAGGGCATCACAGATCCTGTGAAGATAGCAGAGCTTGAGTTCGAGGAGGGGGCTATACCTATAACTGTGAGGAGGAAAAATGATAGAGGATATTGAACTGAGAAAGATACTTGATAGCAGGGGAAATGCTACGGTAGAAGCTGAGGTTTACACTGATGTCGCTACAGGGCGTTTTTCATGTGCCAGCGGAGCGAGCACAGGGGAGCATGAAGTAGTCTCATTTGCCGGGAGCGTTGATAAGAGCATAGAGCACGTTGATAAGGAAAAGCTGATAGGGCTTAGCGTTTTTGATCAGAAGGGCTTTGATGCAAAGCTGCATGAAATTGATGGTACAGAGAATTTCTCCTTCATTGGAGGCAATGTTGCAACAGCTCTATCTATAGCGTGTGCCAGGTGCGCTGCAAACACTCTTTCTGTGCCCCTTTATCTTTATCTTGGAGGCAGATTTGCAACATCACTTCCTTTGCCCCTGGGGAATGTCCTTGGGGGAGGAAAGCATGCCGTTGGAGGCACGGATATACAGGAATATCTTGCAATATCCACTGCGCCAAGGTTCATAGATAGAGCCTTTGGTAATGCGGCTGTTCACAAAAAGGTAAAGGAGCTTTTGCAGAAGCGCTTTCCGGAAGAAGCCATAGGAAAAGGGGATGAAGGCGCATGGGTTGCAAAGTTAAGTAATGAAGAGGCTTTGCAGATGGTAAAGGAGGCTTGCGACTCTGTTAGCGATTCCATGGGCTTTTCTATAAGAGCAGGATTGGATTTTGCCGCTTCGGAGCTCTTTGATGGCACGCACTACAGATATAAGGAAAAGAAGAGAACAAAGGAGGAGCAGATATCTTTTGTTGCTGAGCTGGTTGATAAATACGGTCTATACTATGTTGAGGATCCCCTTGAAGAGGAGGATTTTGATGGATTCGCGCAGCTAACCGCACAGGTTGGTGGTAAGGCTTTGATCTGCGGTGACGATCTATTCGTAACCAACAGGGCAAGGGTTGTGAAAGGCATAGAGCTAAAGGCAGCAAATTGCGTTCTTATAAAGCCCAATCAGGTTGGTACTCTGAGCGATACAGCAGATACTGTGGACCTTGCAAGGAAGAACGGTTACTCTACGGTTGTGTCCCACAGGAGCGGGGAGACTGAGGACAGCACTATAGCACACCTCGCTATAGCTTTTTCCAGCACAGGTATAAAGTGTGGGGCTGTCGGTGGAGAGAGGATAGCAAAGCTGAATGAGCTTATAAGATTGGAGGAAGAGCTATGAGCGCTGATAGTGGAACATTTGAGGTAAAGCCACTGGTTGAAGAGGATCAATATTTGCTGAGTGGTGTGCACATAGGCACAAGACAGAAGAGCCTTGATATGGAGCCATTTTTCTATAAGGTAAGAAATGATGGTCTTTATATACTGGATATAAGGAAAACGGATGAGCGCATAAGGGTAGCAGCTAACATGCTATCCCGCTATGCACCGGAGTCAATCCTTGTGGTTTCTGCGAGGCAATACGGGCAGTTTCCGGCAACAACCTTTGCAAAAACCATAGGTGCAAATGTCATAGCTGGAAGGTTCATGCCAGGAACGCTGACAAATCCTGATGCGCCGAACTTTATGGAGCCTGAAATTTTGTTGGTCACTGATCCTATGGGTGACACACAGTCCATGAGAGAAGCTATTCTGTGCGGCATACCTATAATTGCTCTGTGTGATGCAAACAATGAGACGAAGTTTGTCGACCTTATAATACCGACTAACAATAAAGGGCGCAGCAGCCTGGCATTTATCTACTGGCTTTTGACAAGGGAAGTTCTGAAGGCCAGAGGAACAATAAAGAGTGATGAGGAGTACACAAAAAAGGTAGAGGAGTTTGAAGCCCCACTATGAGGAAACCCTGCGTCGCCGGGCAGTT
The DNA here is from genome assembly GCA_011620765.1 of Thermoplasmata archaeon. Classification (GTDB taxonomy): domain Archaea; phylum Thermoplasmatota; class UBA186; order UBA287; family UBA287; genus UBA287. The sequence goes on along the minus strand of WOYO01000062.1, from coordinate 6,039 downwards.
CTATCCTGCCGATGGCGAAGAGCTCAGGGCAATGGTTGAATCCTTCCTTTTTTCTTGTGAAAAGGTAAGGGCAAAAGGTATCCTGGTGCCGCATGCAGGTTATGTTTATTCTGGTAGAATAGCCGGGTTTGCGTATTCAAGGATAGAGGTCCCTGATGTCGTTGCGATAATAGGTCCAAACCACACAGGCTATGGTAAGCCAGTTGGGGTCTCTGATGAGGATTTCATGACACCTCTGGGAACTGTAAAGTGCTATGATGTAAAAAAAATAGATAGCATTGATAATTTGTCGCATCGCTTCGAGCACTCTATAGAGGTTCAGCTTCCCTTTTTACAGGTTATGCGAAAGGATTTTTATCTTGTTGCAATAACGATGATGGACCAGAGGTATGAGACTGCTGTTTCTCTCGGTAAAAAGCTTCATGAGGCTTTACCAGAGAGCTCTCTTGTCATAGCAAGCTCTGATATGTCACACTATGTGCCTAAAGAAATTGCTGAAAAAAAAGATTCAATGGCTATAGAAAACATGAAAAGGATGGATGCTGAAGGGCTCTACAACACGGTTGTGGAAAATGACATAACGATGTGCGGTTACGGGTGTGCTATTGCTATGATGACCTTTGCCTCATTGAGAGGTGCTGAAAAAGGGGAGCTTCTAAAGCATGGAAGCTCTGGAGACGTGGAGCCGATGAGAGAGGTTGTCGGCTATTGCGCCATGGCTTTTTATTAATAGCAAGAAGAAAAAAGTTTTTTAACGATAACCCTTCTGGTATTTATGCGCCTCTTTATTTTCCTTATATCCTCGATGTTTCTTTTTTCTCTGTATGCAGCACCATCCGAATCTGAGCCCGTTGTATTCTCCCCCTCATTCATAGGCTCTGAGCCTTTTATCATTGTCCTCAATACAGAGATCTTTGCTCAGGACACAAAGGTGAGGGCAGCGTTGTTTAATGGAGAGAGAACGTGCTCAAGGATATGGAATGGAGAGAAATGGGCTCACTCCGATGCCCCATGGTCAGAGATGCCCAGCGTCTCTGAAAAGATATTCGTCAGGTTCTATCCTTATTCCAACAGCACCTTAGATTCTGTAAAATCTCTGCGCATAAGGTTCAGAGTTAATAATAAAAGCACTGATTGGATAGAGAAGGATATAAAGTTAGCTGGAGGCTTGCTTGAGGGATATGCGGAGCTGGGGGGCAAACCTTTAGAAAACGAAGAGATAAGGGTCTATAAGAGCAATGAGCTCTTTGCGGTAGCGCTCTCAGAGCAGAATCCGGTATACGATTTTGAGGGCAGAGGTTATTTCAGGATCTCTCTACCCCCGGGAAGTTACTATTTAAAATACAGAGAAAAAAGCATACCTTTCATAATAAAGAATAATGAGATCACCCAAATAAATACAGAGACTAAAGATGTGAGAATAAATGAGGTGATGTACAGAGGTAAAGAATGGATAGAGCTGAAGAGCTCTGAGCCTGTGACCCTGGAGGGGTGGTATATAACGGACAGGGATTATTTCAACATAACTCTGAGCGGAGAGATCTCAGGGCTTAAGCTCATAGACCTCTTCTCCCTTCACGATAAGGCGGTGCTGATCGATACGGGCGATGATATCACGCTTGTAGATGACTTTGGGAGAGTTGCTGACTTCATCGCCTATGGAGACTCAAGCTATGTAGATCCTTTGCCCCAGGGCTTCTCCAAGCTGAATGTTGTATGTGCTGAGGGAGAGTCAATAGCACTTATAAACGGATCTTACAGGGCAGCGAGGGCCACAAGAGGGATGCCCAATGATATGGAGATAAGAAAGGAGTTCTCATACGATAGAGCAGAGCCATTTCTCTCCCCAGATGACAGCTTTGACAGAGTCATGTCTCTTCTGGAAGGTGCTGAAGAAAGGGTCTATATGAGCACATACAAGTTTTCTTCGCTGCCCGTTTACTACGCGCTTCTGGATCTGCAGGAAAAAGGTGTGGATGTGAGGCTTATCGTAGGGCAGGAAAGCCCCATAGAGCTAAAGATACCCTATGTTATAGCAGGAAAGCCTCTCAACCATGCAAAATATGCTATAATCGATGATCTCTTTCTCATTAGCTCTGAGAACTTCGATGAAAATGGGTTGCCTGCAGCGGATGGCAATAGAGGGTGGTGGATCCTCTTTGAGGGGAGCGATATTGATCTCTGCGACCTTTTTGCTCTTGACTGGAACAATGCTAATGGAGATCTTATGTCCTTTAACCCTGGCTTTGCTGCTGCGGGATCAATTAAAGGATCGAAGCTTCTTTTGACCCCGGACAACTCCTTTATAGAGATAATGAATTTGATAAATTCCGCTCAAAAGAGCATATACATGGAGCAGTTATACATAGAGAATAGCGATATCATAAAAGCTCTTGAGGGCGCTGTTAAGCGCGGCATTGTAGTTAAGATAGTGTTAGATGACAGGAGCGCGCTTGATATAGAGGGCGCTGAGATAATGCTGAGGGAAAACATACACAACAAGGGCATTATAGTTGACAACGAAATGGTTGTTGTATCAAGCATAAATCTCAGTGATAGCTCTCTTTTTGAAAACAGAGAGGTTGGTGTGCTTCTAAATGATGAATCTGTAGCAAAATACTTCTATACAAAGCGCATTTCATAACCATGCTTGCGAAGTGCGACGAGCACGGTTATTATAGAGCAGAGCTTTGCCCAATATGCAATAAGAAGGGGAAGTTCCTCATGAGCGATAAGGAGCTTGACAGGGTTGGCAGGATAATAACCGGGATACTGAGGCACTTTCCAGAGCGCTTCGGTGTTACTCTGGATGAGCATGGTTTTGTTTCGATAGATGAGCTCGTTGAGGCCATAAAGAGCAGGAACAGGAGCTTTGGCTGGCTGAAGGAGGAGCATGTGATAGCACTAGCTGAGACAGATGATAAGGGAAGGTACCAGATGAAGGACGGAATGATAAGAGCAACGTATGCTCATACGATAGATGTGGACCTCAGCGATCTGCCAGATGATGATATCCCAGAAGTGCTCTACTACCCAGCATCAGAGGAAGAGGCGCCGATGCTTTTAGAGCGTGGAATAACTCCCATGGGGCAGACATATGTGCACTTAAGCGGCACTAAAGAAAAGGCAATGGAGGCGGGGATGGTGAAGAATGAGAACCCCATTATTCTAACAATAGATGCTAAGAAGATGGCGGGAGAGATCTACAGGGCTGGCAGGGAGGTTTACCTTGCGAAAAAGGTTCCCGCGGATTGTTTGCAGTAAATTTTGCAGAATGTGGCTTTGATCGGAACGATAATTATTTATAGAATCAATCACATAATAAATAATAGGTGAAAAGATGAAAGCTAACAGATTGGCCAAGGATGAAGGAGGCGACTTCGGCATAGGGACGATGATAATATTTATTGCTATGATCGTCGTTGCCGTTGTTGCCGCGACCGTTATTATCGAAGTGATGAACAGGTTGCAGGGTAATGCATACAACACAGGCCTGGAGGCGACCCAGATGGTATCCAGCGGCGTTGACGTCAGGCTCGTGACCATGGAGAGGGACAGAGGATTTGGACAGGGCATACCAGGTCTTGAGGGCCTTGGGCAGTTCGCCACAGGGATACCGTTTATAGGCGGACAATTTCCTAGCGATGAATATGTGGGGTCTATAACGGTAACCCTTCAGCTGAGGGCGGGTTCCCAGCCCATAGGTCTTGACAATCTCACCATAACCGTGCTGACTCCAAGGGACATGGCGACCTACAGTGGGATCGAAAGCGAAAGCACAACACAGTATTCAGAGATAAGAACGATCAGGGATGATGACGGTTCCATAGAGAACATGCACGCGCTCAACAGGATTGGAGACGTTGCTGAGCTCGTTCTGGACGTGTCTAGTCTGAAGATAACCCCGGGCACAAGGTTCACTGTGAGAACAACGCCGCAGGTGGGCATGTCAGCGGATGTTGACTGCACTGTGCCTGTGGGCTATGCCTACGATGCAGCTGCGCTGCAGCTGTACCCGTAGACCTCTTCTCCTTTCTTTTTTTGTTTTTATTCTTATTCTTGCCCAGATTCTTGGATTTTTGATGCGTCTTTTCATGGTCCCAAAACAGGCGTTGTCTGGATTATAAATACGCGGTCCGTTTCTTTCAGCTTCTCCGCTATATTATGCCAGAACCTGACAGATTAAATGGTAGTGTCCCAGTTAAGAATAGTTAATTGAGAAATAAAAAATTCATGCATTGTTGACGAAGTTCCTCTCTTGAACTCATTTATGAAATCCCAATAGAATTGGGACGGTTGGAGTGCACATACTGATTTCCTTTTATATTTTACACTTTGTCTTTCTAACCAATCTGCCAATTTTCTCCAAAGCCCATTGGAGTTCTCAACGTCGGTTGTTTCTATATCATTGAGGTCTGGTTTCCCGTAGATTATTCTTTTCTCTTTGCCAACAACTCTTCCTTTTTCTCTGATCTTTATAAGCTACCATGGTTGGTACAGGTATCAGCATAATACCATGGTAAGACATAGGCGTAATCATCACTCTCATCAGAGTATATCTCTATCTTTTTATCTGGAAATGGTAGTTCTGTTCTTTCAAATAGCTTCTCTATCCTTGCCTTACATGTTTCTTGAGTCCATTTACAATCGTTCTAAAGAGCGATTTTCCAACTGCAAATGCTACAAAAAAGCAGGTATTTCTTTTTATGCAGGTGTGCATCCATGCATCACCTTCCTCAAACCGAGTTGGGCTGCTACGCTCAACTTTTTTCTGTTTTTTAACCACGCTCCAGAACCTACCACATTAAAATGGTGTAAGACCCAGGTTCCTTATGAGATGGCCATTCACCTGTTCTGCGTGCTCTGCCATGCCCTCCAACAATCTACCTGTCGTGTCTCTGTGGTGCCCGGTGAGGGGTTCGATGCTTCATATCTCGTTCTTTTCAACCGGGTGCTTGCATATGCTGATTATTTCATCCTCAGATAATCGTTTTCAATGGAGTAGTGTACCTTTAGTTTTCATGAAATAGGTCTTACCATGTTTACAACAATACCTCAGATGACCAGTACAATTCCCGCTTTTAATAATATCCCTTTCCCTCCTCCTTTAGGTAGTAACGACATCCGGGGTTCTGACAAACAACATTGATTTCTTCTCCTGGGCGTGCTATATAGATCCACCAGGAGGGAGTGTCTTTAGAGATGTAATAAACTATAGTAGATCAGGACATTACCGGTTAAATCGGTAAGAGGCCTCTGGCGAGAGATGCAGATAAAGTTTAAAAAGATAGATCCTTCATCATGGTCCATTCAGACAGGCAGCAGTCTAGAACCATACGTCAATACACTGGTATACGAATGCTATGAAGTAGTTGGTGGATATGTTGCACATTCCCAGGATATACGATATGGAGAATTGGGTTAACACAATGCAGCCGCGGATAAAGGTGGTTATAGAACCAATAACACCCATCAGACATATCATCAGACCTATCATAAATAATCCTATCATAGATAAGGTTATGTTGTGGATTGTATTTATAATTTTCTTTACGATGTGCTAGCTATGCATTTCCTGTGTAGAGCTAAAGATCTTGAGAGATCGCGAACATCGAGGCATGATATGTCTAATGTGCAGCATGGTGCCATATGCGCACGCGCAGCTCAAAAACAAAATCTAAACAAAAAACAGAAAAAAGAAGAGAAAGAGAAAAAAAGGGCTTCAGAGGAGTCCGCAGGTTAATGCTCTCATAAATATCACGCAGGCTTCCACGCCAAGAGAGCAGACGTACTCAAAGCCCTGTGCGCATCCCAGACAGCTTCCAGTGATTAACCCGCCTAAGCTAAATACCGCCTCAAAAAACTCTCTAACCAACTCTACACAAAACTGTGTACAACTGGTGAGTATCCCCATAAACACTATTCCAAACATTTTTTCACCTATTATCTATTATGTAACGCATTCTATAAATAATTTTCTGTGCTGGGTGGTTTGCAGGGTGGCCCTGCGTTCGACGCACTGCGCACAGGTTTAAACAG
>WOYO01000044.1 GCA_011620765.1 Thermoplasmata archaeon | reverse complement strand
GTGTTGAGGTTCTATATCAAATAGCAGAAAAACTACCAGAAAAAGCTGTTGCTTATATAAGCGAGATATATCCAACATGGGACGGACTTGAGGTTGAAAGAGAGTACATAAAAGGATACAGGTACGAAAGCCTATTTTAGATCGCTCTCTTTATTTCCAGCTAATTTTATTAAGGAAAAAAGACATTTCTTACCGAGCGAGGGTAGCCAAGCCAGGTCAAAGGCGGCAGGCTCAAGACCTGCTCCAGCAGTGGTTCGCCGGTTCAAAATGAAGGGTTGCACCCTTTCAAAACCTGCAATCCTATGAAAATCCGGCCCCTCGCACTATTTTATCAAGAGAGCCTTCTCTCTGCGGGCTGATTTGCCAAAGGCGGATCTAAGATTTCGCAAAGCGAAATCAGTTTGTGGCGGAAAATCAGTTTGTGGCGAAAGCGCTCAGCAGAAAGAGGAAATCTTGGGCAAGAAAAAAATGAAAAATGTAGGTTGAAATTCAGGCTAACCTCAAAGCAGTCCGCAAATACCGTTGCACACATTTAAAAGGATCTCGGAGCAACCAGCGCACAAATCTCTGACAAATAATTTCACCTCATGATCTCATCTATCCGTTAAACAAAGAATTGGCTCAGATCAATACTCAACCCCCTATTTTTCTTTATTAATTAACACACCATAAAAATTCACTTTCCAAATAAAAAGTTCAGTAATTCTATTTTGAAAAGAGATGATCTAACTTTTTTAGCAGATCCTTTAATTTCAGAAGAGCTATCCCAAGGTTACCTGAAGATCTTAAGAGAAAGATCACACAGCAATCCATACCTTTAGTCACCACAATTTTGCTTTCCGTTGCGTTCACAATAGTGGTGTGATATTTTCCCAGACTTAAAGCATTCACAACATTGTCGGAGGATGTAGCTATGATGCTACCGAAAATGGAGAGTGATACGATATCCACATTTGAAAGGCCACAGCTACTCAGCGGCACGCCATCATCGGTTGTGATAGAAATAACCTCTATTCCTCCTGCTGATGAGCAAAAATTCTCTGGCAGCTCATTTAAATTCTGATCTACTGTCACACAAAAAATAAGAATAACGCTGAGGTTTTAATTATTTTTTCCATGTTTTCTGCCCTCAATCCTCAGGTGGGCTAGCCTTTTAGCTACAGGACCCATATATTGCGAATAATAGTCTGCAAGAAAAAAGAGGATGTTTTTCTCCTCATCTGAGTCTATGGACGTTTCTTTATCGATCCCCACATTTTTTGAAAATTTGGAATTGTACGTATCGATCCCCTGTTCTAATAGCGTGAAGGCAACAGGGCCTATCAACTTTGAGATATCATAGGCATAATCATATATTATAGATCCCCCCTTTCCATAGAAAAATATGGAAACAAGAAAGATCCTTTTGCATCCCCTCATACTATTATTTATTAACGTTATTCTATATAACGTTTTTCAGAGGGTTATGCATACCATCAAGAAAGCCAAAAGGTGCGCCGGCTGCCTAGTAGCAGAATGGCATGCAGAAGCTCTACAATTAGCTGGAAACGACAAATGCGCTTAGCGCGCTTCCATGTACCTTTCTTGAGATCTATGTTATTTATAACAGAGTCGCAGAGCCTTATTGTGTTATCTCATAACGTGAGCATCTTATATATAGCATAGCTGTTAAGACCACTCTAAGTGAAACTATCTAGTAGCGATACATAACTCTGGGATCACCACTGTCCTGCGGATCTCCTCCATCCACTCCAGTATGGAAATCCATTTGCATACCTTAGCACCAGCACTTCATCTCCCTCTCTTATCTGCTGCGCTATTATCACCTCGCTTCCCTCATACATCACTCTAGAGCCAGTGACCTCAATTGTATCTCCTACCGACAGATCAAAATTCTGGTTATCTATATACCACTCTGGTCCCAGGTGCACTTCAATGCTCTCCTCTGCTGTTTTTAGAACTATGTGCACACCTGCACTCCAGCCATCTGCTGGAACAAAGGTATCTATCCCTGTTATTTCACCCCTCAGGGTCTCAACAGCGTACGGGTTATATATCCTGTTATATTGGCTCTGGGGATCACTCCACCCCATTGGCTGCGCCATCGCCACTGCTGCAAGCGATATCCCTGCTATTGCCAACAAAAACACAATATGCTTGTTCATGGTAGTAGTATGTCCTTCCTATATTTATAACCTGCTATTTTCTCGCCCTCCCAGCCTGATCTCGATTTAAATGATGGGCATCACACATCAACCTGTATCAAGAAGTGAAAATGGAAACGATCGCTAAACGTTGATGAGGGGGAGGATGATCTATTCCATCATTGAGGACTGCTGCTTACTGCACCACATGTTGCTCTTATCTTTCTCCAGCTCTTCACAGCAGAGCCCTCTACATCTTTACCATCAATGCTCATTTAGCTCTCCAAGCATCACAGCTTCAGAAAGACTTTGTTCCTATATCCCCGCTCTGCAAGTCAACAAGTGCAACATTACCAGGATTCGGCTTGAACCCCAGCATTCTCTGATAATCCGTCTGCGCCTGCCACGTAGAGCCATTTATCAGCGTTATGTTTCTATACCTGCCTACGCCGAAGGAGTGCACATGGCCCGTTATAAATATGTCTGGAACTTCGTCTATCGCGAGGTAATCTGTGCTCTCTGGGGCTATAGGCACTTTACTTCCATATATGGGAACAAGATGTCTTAGCTTAAGCATCTCAACCATCATATCTACAGGTTTATTGTGTGTAAACTCAGAGTTTGCATATATAAAATCGTCCATGGATCTTCCATGATATGCAAGTATTGGAACATCAGATATTCGCATAAAACATGGGCTGCCCACGCAGAGTACATTGTTTGAAAAAAGGTCTCTTATCTCTTTTGGTAGCGCTGGTTGGGGCTCAGCTGGTCTGACAGCATCATGGTTGCCGGGGAGCACTATTATCTCCTTGCTTTTATCATCTATTTTATCTAGCTCAGCAGCAAAAAGTTCGTACTGCTCATAAACATTTGTTATCTCTAAATCTTTTTCCTGCCCCGGGTATATCCCAACTCCATCAACATTATCCCCGCAGAAGAGAACATACCTTATGGTATCCTGTGCACCCAACCAGTCCATAAACGAGTCCCATTTCTCTCTTATGAATGTTTTACTTCCTATATGAACGTCGGAAGTTATTGCAATGGTTGCGCTATCTGTGCTCCTTGAAACGCTTCTGCCTATCATCACATCCGGTACCAGCAGATCCTTAGCATAAAAATTGGATCTGCTCCTCTCTGCGATAACCCCCACCACAGAGTCGAGGGTTATGTGATTCATTGTTTTTCTATCAGAGGTAAAAACTGCCATGGTTGAGGTCTCATCCTCTATCTCAAGGATTTTACCCCCATTTACATTTCTAAGGTCTCTCACAATTCCTATGACCTTAACCTCTTTCTCGCTCCCTTTTAAAGCGTCTTCTATATTGACGCTTCCTATCAGCTCGCTCCTTCTTTTCAATATTTTCTTCAAAAGCTTGAACCTGCTATTGAAATATTTCACGAAGTCATTAACTTCTCCTTTCGTTGTGCTTTTGCCTGTGATATCCTTTAACACCTCAATCCTGCTCTTCCAGTCTATTTCGAGCCTTTTTTTTGCAACAGCTTCCTCATATCTCTTAATATCATCTATGGTCAAAAACAGAACATTTGCGTTTTTGAGCAGACCCTCTACAAAGCTGTAGGGCTTATTCTCAAGATACTTTAGAACCTCATCCTGGGGTAATATGCCATGCTTTATGAAAATGGATGTGAGGTCCATAATGGTAAGGGAATTCTGTCTTTAATTTTTTCCCCTTAAGTTTTTATTTGAGTAAACCTTTTCATTTCCATGCCGCTGTAGCTCAGTGGTGGGGCGACGCCTTGGTAAGGCGTAGGTCGGGGGTTCAATTCCCCCCAGCGGCTTCTGTAGTCTGGATCACTCTGGATTATATTATACCTATAATAGTATCTATAATGTAATCAAGAGAGATCTGAACATTAAGGATTTTACGGCCTCTTTTCACAGAATGTGAAAAATAAGCCTATACTATGATCTGTGCATTATTTTGCAGATGCTAGTTGAAGGAAGGATTAAATATAACTCTTCCTATTTTCTCCGTGGTGCAGGAAAAACTCTACTCCGTTTCGTACAGTGAGAAGAAAAGAAATCTATGCCCTTTATGCAAGGGTTATAAAAAGCTGTGCGGAAAGAGCTACTGCCCTATACTTGTAAGAGCTGAAACCATCCTCTCTAGAGACATAAAAGATACTGTATTTGGGGCTTCGCCGCCTGCCATATTTGTAGGATCTGCGGGCTATCCTAAAATAACGGTAGGCCCCCTTGTGCCCCCTTTAACAGAGGATACAGAGATCATGGATATGCCTGAACTGTGGGTCAACAAAAGTCTGCAGGAGATCATAGGTTATAGAGCTTCGCTGATAAGAGGAAAGAGCAGAGTAAGCGTCACATCTGCTTTAAACCCTGATCGAACCACTGCGCAGATACAGGAGCTTGTCATGGCCTCTACGCCCACAGATGTGGAGGCAATGTTTGAAAAAAAGCCTAACCTTTCTATAACATTTTCAACCAGGGCTCCTCCCTCTGGACCATCTGCTTTGCTGAAGAGGATAAATATAGCAGAGAACCCTAAGGTGGAGAGGATCGTCGATAAGGTTGTTTATGACACGGATATGAAGGCTGATGAGGGCATAATAACGCTCTATTCATCAAAAATCCCCCAGAGCAGAATAACAAAGATACTATCTTCCGGCCTCCTGGGCACAGGAAAGAGAAGGAGGTTTGTGCCTACTGAGTGGAGCATAACAGCAACTGACGATATAATAGCGAAAGCTTTACGCAGAGAGATCCTTGATTACAGGGAGCTGGACCATTATGAAGTGTTCAACTTCAGCGCTCTAGCTAACAGCGTTCACATCATTCTGTTCCCTTCCTCCTGGTTCTTCGAAGCGCAGGAAGTTTGGGTGGCATCAAACTCTTTTGGTGTAGATTATGAGCTAGCCCTGGGTAAAAAAGGGTATGCAAAGGAGTTAGAAGGAGCATACTATGCTTCAAGGCTGCCTGTGCTGGAACATCTGAGCAATATAAGGAGACAGGCGGGTGCGCTGGTTATTCTGGAGGTCTATCCAGATTGGATACCTTTAGGTGTATGGCGCTTCAGAGAGCTGTGCAGAGAGGCTTTTAAAAATGGCAAAAGTTTTGATGACCTCAACGAAGCTTTAGAGGCTTTGGATCTCTCTCTACCCCTGAATAGGTATGTAGAAAAAAGCACCGTCCTGAAGAGCTTTTTGACGCAAAAGAAACTCACTGATTATAGAGCTTGAGCTCTTCCACTGCTCTTTTTACTGATTTCTTATAATCCTCGTTTCCTTCGCTCTCATTAAACTCCTCAGCATTCCTGAAATAAAGAGCGCTGCTCACAGGCACCATTCCTAAACCAAGACACACAAGACGCAGCTGCTCAACCATTCTTGTTCCACCAAATATGCCCGCGGAAACCCCGCATATAAGAACGGGCTTACCTCTATACTCTTCGTACAAAAGATCCAGCATCATTTTCAGCTCTCCGGGATATCCATGATTGTATTCGGGGCTGACTATAACAATTCCATCCGCTTTTCCTATGATCTCTGCTAACCTCTTTGCCTCACTCCCCTTTTTTGTGTTGTCTGTGGCTTCTATCCTGTAGTCTCTCACATCTATTATGCCGCTTTCAATGCCCTCTTTTTTGAGCTCTTCAAGCATGAAACGAGCTACCTTTTCGCTCTGCCTGCCCTCTCTAGCAGTGCCTAAAATTATAGGGAAATACATAAGAACAATATGAATAATGCTTCTTATACTTTTCCCCTCTTTATAGGGATGTGGATCTCTGGCGACTAATGCAGGAAAAGAAGCGAGTGCAACTTAGCTTGTGCTGCATTACATAAACGTAAGAAAGCACAAAGTATTCAAAAAAAGCACTAAAAACTATTTAAGAAAACATTACTATTCAATTCTATGTCTCTGGTTAAATGTCCTGCATGTGGTTTTACCTTCGACAAGAGCTATGCAAGGGCTTTTGCCTGTAAGAGTTGTTCATCTATGAACTGCAGCATGATAATATGCCCGAAATGCAAACGCGAGTTTGAGCTATGATCAAGGTATGCCTCGGTGGAACCTTTGATCCTGTGCACGATGGCCACCTTGCGTTATTCAGAAAAGCTTTTGGACTTGGTGATCTCATTGTTGTGGGCATAACATCGGATGAGCTTACAACGCACTGGAAGCCGGGCGCCAGCTCCTTTGCGCTCAGGGCAAAAGGAGTATCAGAGATCCTTAAAAGATACGGAAAACCTTTTAAAATAGCAGAATTAAATGACCGATATGGGCCTGCGCTCTATGAGGATTTTGATTATATTGTTGTTTCCCCAGAAACTTACAGGGTTGCTAAAGATATGAACGAAATGCGTAAGAGTGAGGGTAGAAAAGAGCTGAAGATCATAAAGGTGCCATGGGTTTTGGCGGATGACTTTATGCCTATATCTTCATGCAGGATAAGATCTTTGGAAATAGATGCTCATGGAAGGAGATTGAAAAAACTTCCTGTAAAGGTGTACGATGAAGAGCTCATTGACCTCTTTGAGCTCTTCGGACTGGAGTGTGAAATAAAGGAAGAAGGGTGGGATCTATGCATAGATAGAAAAGTAGAGAATGTAAATGGATGGGAAAAAGAGATCATAATACTTTCAGACAGATATGGAAGAACAAGAAAAGCTGCATTATACCACGAAAAATTAAAAAAAGAGGATAAAAAGCTCCTGCTCTCTATATTGATAGAGTGCGAGATTGAGAAAAATAAGAGTAGAAAAGCTATTTAACCAAAAATGCATTGAGCCCTTATGGTAAGAAAACCTGCAAGGATGTATCGTAGCATAACAGGACCGGCCTATACCCGCAGGAAATTCATGGGAGGAGTGCCTCAACCCAAGATAACAATATTTGAGCACGGTCTTAAAAAAGAGCGTTCTCACAAGGTTTTTCTTGTTGCAGAAGAAGAAGTGCAGATAACCCACAGTGCTCTTGAGAGCACAAGAATTACTGTAAATAAATATCTGGCTGAGGCGTGTGGTTCTCAAAATTATTACATGCGTGTTCGTCCATACCCCCATCATGTGCTCAGAGAACACAGGCAGGCTGTCGGTGCAGGAGCTGATAGGGTCTCTCAGGGCATGAGGCACGCATTTGGTATACCTGTAGGCACAGCAGCCAGGGTTTACCCGAACCAGATAATAATGGAAGCCTGGGTTGATGAAGAAAAGGTCATAGCGGCAAAAGAGGCTTTCAGAAGGGCAAAGATCAAAATGCCAATGAAATGCAAGATTGTGGTGCAAAAGATGGATGGCATTTGAAGAACAGATCATAGAGGCTCTAAGTTTTCTACCCCCCTGGCTAACAACTGTTATAATCGCTATGCTCCCAATTATTGAGCTCAGGGGTTCTATACCCATAGCTATAGGATACTTTAATATAGGCCCTGTAGAGAGCTATGTTCTATCTGTGATTGGAAACATGATTCCGGTGCCATTTATCTTATGGCTCCTGGGGCCAGTTGAAAGGTTAATAAGGGCGACAGGGCTGTTTGAAAAAACATTTAATAGGTTCTCAGATAGTGCTGTTAGGCGCACCAGCAGAAGCATAGAAGCATACGAATTTCTTGGATTAGCAGTCTTTGTTGCAATACCTTTACCAATAACAGGTGCCTGGACGGCTTCATTGGCTGCTTATATCCTGCGCATGAACAAAAAAGACGCTATTCCCTCCATATTCCTGGGAGTTATCATTGCAGGGGTGATAGTCACGTTAGCTTCAATGGGTATACTGAGTGTGTGGGGGATCTAAATAGCTTTGGGTGGCTACCCAAGGAAATGTTTATTTTCAAGAATGGCAATGTAAAAAAAGAGCCGGGGTGACAGAGCGGTAATGTGATCGCCTGCAGAGCGATTTTGTGTCGGTTCAACTCCGACCCCCGGCACTTATTCTAGTAAATTCTTTATGAACAGGCGGCACTCTGTTTTTGGGTGCTCAAACTATACACCAGGATGCTCTAATGTTAATACTAACATGTTACATGAGCTGGCGATTTCTTAAAAAATAAATAGAGATAAGACCTTAAATGAGAGATGAGAATAAAGGAGTTGTTTTCTCAGAAGCCAGAATTTGCTGAGATAAGGGGCTGGGTATACAGGATAAGGAGCAGTGGTGGCATAGTTTTTGCAGTTGTGAGGGATTCAACTGGCATAATACAGGTAACTGTTAAAAAAGAAAAGGGAGAAGCTTTTAAAAATGCTTCTGAAGTCTCGCTTGAGAGTTCTGTGGTGATAAAGGGCAGGATTAAGGTGGATGAAAGAGCGCCAGGCGGATTGGAGCTCGAATCTGAGACCTTTGAAATAATATCCCTTGCGGAAAAATTTCCCATACAGGAGGACTACAGCGAGGAATATCTTTTAGATATAAGGCACATAGCTATAAGAGCAAGAAGATACAGCAACATATTCAAGATAAGGTCTGCTACTTTTAATGCGCTAAGAGACTTTTTTAATGAAGAAGGATACTATGAGACACAGTGCCCTATGATAGTCACATCGATGGTTGAGGGAGGGTCTGCGATGTTTGAGCTCAACTACTTTGGTAAGAAAGCATACCTGACGCAGAGCTCCCAGTTTTACCTTGAGGCATTGATATACTCTTTAGAGCAGGTATACACCATAGCCCCGAGCTTCCGCGCTGAGAAGTCAAGAACGCCCAGGCATCTCACAGAGTTCTGGCACTGTGAGGCTGAGGCTGCATGGGTAAACAATGAGGAAATGATGCGCTTCGAAGAGCGCATGGTAGAAAGCACTATAGGTAGTGTTGTAGATTCATGCGAGAGCGAGCTGATAGAGCTTGGCAGAGATGTAGACTTTCTTAAGAGCATAAAGCCACCATTTGAGCGCTTAACATATAAGCAGGCTCTTAAAGAGCTTGGTATTGGAGAAGAGGAAGAGATTGGGGCTGATGAAGAGTATGCTCTGACCATTAAAAGAAAAAAGCCCGTATTTATAACAGAGTTCCCCAGGAAAAAAGGGTTCTACCACAGGCCAGACCCGGAAAAACCAGAGGTTTTGCTATGTCATGATCTCCTTTTCCCGGAGGGCTATGGAGAGATCATAGGTGGCGGGGAGCGTGTGTGGGATAAAAATGAGCTAATTGAACGCATAAAGGAGTTCAACCTCAACGAGAAGGATTATGAGTGGTATATAGATCTGAGACGGTATGGAAGTGTTCCGCACTCAGGCTTTGGCTTTGGTATAGACAGGTTTGTGCGATGGATAGCAAAGCTAAACCACATAAGGGATACAATACCATTTCCCAGAACTATAAACAGGTACTATCCTTGAGCATCTCTATAAACTATATAGAAATCTTTTTAACCTCGATCGGTATTGCCTCCCCCTGAGGTGATATCATGAACAGCAATATAGAAGAGGTAGTAAAGCTCTTTGAAAAGTACATGGACAAGCTCAATAGAATGACAGGGAATCTATAGGCAAAAGAGATATACCAATATTCCAATCCATTTTTATGTATGAGGGCAAGGCGCTTACGATAGCCGGATTTGATCCAAGTGGCGGAGCCGGCATACAGGCTGACCTTAAAACCTTTTTAGCCTTCAACGTTTATGGAGCAAGTGTTGTGACAAGCATTGCTGTTGAGAACACAACAGAGGTCAGGGGCTCCTATGATATTCCCGCAAACACCGTTGAGGAGCAAATTGATGTGGTAATGGACGACATAGACATAAAAGCAGCAAAAACAGGAATGCTTTCAAGCGAGGAGATAATAAAAAGCGTTGCAAAAAAGATCAGAGAAAGGGACATAGAAAAGCTGGTCGTTGACCCTGTGATGGTCGCAAAGACGGGGGGCAGACTTTTAAAGAGAGGAGCGGAGAAAGCGATGATTGAGGAAATAGTGCCTCTGGCCTATGTCATAACACCAAATGTTCCTGAAGCTGAAGTAATATCTGGCATAAAAGTGGTTGATGAGAAAAGCGTTAATGAGGCGGCAATAAAGATCCATGAGATGGGCGCAAAAAATGTGATAATAAAAGGGGGGCATCTTGCAGGTGATAAGAGCACAGATCTCTTGTATGACGGAAACGATTTTATAGCCATAGAAGGCATAAGGGTAAAAACAAAGAACACCCATGGAACAGGATGCACCTTTTCAGCGGCCATAGCGGCTTCATTAGCAAAGGGAAAGGCTATTGAAGAGAGCGTGAGGGCAGCAAAGAGCTATGTGCAGAGATCCATAGAGCTTGCGCCCCATGGCATAGGAAAAGGCTATGGTCCCTTATACCACAACATTACCTCTCTCTATTATGAGAGCGAAAGCGCACCAGAAGATTATGATTCATGGTTTTCAAAGAATCAGAACATCTTTGAATCTGAGCTTCTGGCATTGAAAGAGGCTACAGGAAAAATTCCTGAAAGATCTCTGGCTATTGGTTCCGGGACAGCTCTATTTGAGTCAAAGCTCGGGATAAAGGAGGGGATAGAGCTGAGCCCCTATATGGCAAAGAAAGGATCTGAGCGCGGTGTCTCAACACACACAGGAAGCGCCTATTCCTTACCCTATGAAGATAATACCTTTGATATGGTGCTCTTCTGCACGTCTCTGGACTACATGGAAGATCCAGCGAGAGCTGTTAAGGAAGCTTATCGTGTTCTTAAGGAGGGTGGAGCAATTGTTGTCTCGATCCTGCCTAAAGAGGGATCATACGCCATGCTCTACGATCTGGCAAATGTCTCTGGGTACGATCCTGAAAGATCGCCGGCTGATCCTTTCCCGGTTGAGTTCCTCAGGGGCGCCAGATGGCTATCTGTTGAGAGCGTAACAGACATACTGAAAAACGCTGGTTTTAAGGAGTTTATATGCACACAGACCCTCACATGCCATCCGAGGTACAGCAATGATAGCGTAGAGAAGCCGGTAGAAGGATATAAAAAAGGGGATTACGTTGTTATAAAAGGGTTAAAGATAAGATGAGAGTAACAGAGATGTTGAGAAGGGACTGCGATCACATATGGGATAGGATAATGGAGCACCCGTTTGTCCTGAAGCTGTATGATGGTACTCTGCCTGAGGAAAATTTCCGTTATTATATCCTCCAGGATTATAACTATCTTATAGGCTTGATGCGCTGCATGTGTGTTATAGCTTCAAAGAGTGATGCAAAGCTCATGCAGAAGACCCTTGCTCTAGCACAGAGCGAGGCAACAACAGAGCTTGAAAATTATCAAAAGATGCTTTCAGCCATGGGGTTATCGATAGAGGACGCAATAAGCGCTGAGCCCGCCCCCACAAATGTTGCTTATATGAACTTTCTTCTATCAGCTGCTTACACAAAGAGCCCTATTGAGGGCCTAACAGCACTTCTACCCTGCTTCTGGAGCTATGTAGAGATTGCTGAAAGGAACAAAGAAAGGCTGAAAAACAACAAAAACGAAGTTTATAGAGCATGGGCTTCCGTTTATCTGGATGATGGTGCAAAAAAGCTCGTAGAGGATCTCAGAGCACCTGTGGATTCCATAGAGAGCTACAGCGATGCAAAAGAGATATTCACCACGGCTAGCAGGTATGAGTACATGTTCTGGGATATGGCGTACAACCTTGAGAGGTGGATGTTATGAATGCTAAATATACGAAAAAGAGGATCGCTCCAAACACAAAAAGTGTGGGCATAGGATATGATACGAAGATTTGAGCTAAAGGATCTCATGCAGATCCTTGAGATAGAGAGAAATTCCTTTCCAAAAACCCCTTACAGCGTCTCTACCCTTATGTACCTTTCGCATTATTATAGCTTTCTTGTTTATGAGGAGGATAAGATCTCAGGCTATGTTGTATACGATCCTGCAAATGGGCACATAATCTCCATAGCTGTGCGTCCAGAGAACAGAAGAAAGAGCATAGGGAGCAAACTAATGAATGAGGTTTTTAAGGATTGCAAAAGAGTTTGGCTTGAGGTAAGGGTCAGCAACGAGGCTGCACAGAGATTCTATGAACGTCTCGGCTTTCAGAAAAAGGGGAGGATAGAAAGATACTATGGGGATGAGGATGCTCTTGTGATGGTCAGAGAAGGATAAGCGCTGCAGATTGATCCTGAAGTGATGCTATGCCTGTTTTATTGCCCGCTAACCTATATGATCTGTTATAAAAATGGTGTGGGTGGAAGCTACATTCTTTGTATACTAAGATCTATTGTTCTTTTACCATTCAAAAGCTTCAATTGCGTTTTGCATTTTTCTTGTGCGCCCAAAGATGATCAAAGTTCTGTGAATTCAAAACGAGGAATAAGAGTCCAAATCTATATATATTGTGAGTATGCATCATTTTATGGATATTCTCATAAAGAACTGCAGGCTTTTAGGCTCTGAAAAACTATTTGATGTGGGGATCGAAGATGGGAGGATAAAAGAAATAAAAGAGAAAGCAAATGGCAGAATGAATGATAAAGCAAGAGAGGAGATCGATGCTGGTGGCAGATTATTAACGTCAAGCTTTTTCAACATGCACTTTCACCTTGATACTGTTTTTACGGCAGGACAGCCAAGGTACAATGCTTCAGGAACATTACTAGAGGGTATAGAGATATGGGAAGAAAGAAAAAAGAGCCTAACAGAAAAAGACGTTATTGAAAGATGCGAAAAAGCTGTAGAGATCTTTACACTATATGGAACAACATTCATAAGAACCCATGCGGACACTACAGAAAAGGAGCTGACATCTTTAAAAGCATTGTTAAAGGCAAAAAAATTATTCGGAGATCTCTGTGATATACAGATAACAGCATTTCCACAGGATGGAATACTGACGCAAAAAGAGAATGCAGAATTGCTCGAAAAGGCTGCTGAACTCGGAGCTGATTGTATAGGCATGATCCCCCATAACGAATACACCAGGGAGGATGGTATCGATTCTATAAGGATAGCCTTTGATATAGCACAGAGGCATAACAAAGATGTTGATGGTCATGTAGATGAAACAGATGATCCAGACTCAAAGTTTCTCGAGGTTGTGGCGGCAGAAACAATAAAGAGAAGCTATCAAAAGAGGGTCATAGCAGGACATACGACCGCAATGGGGAGCTATGACAATGCATATGCCTTCAAACTCTTTGGCACTCTGAAAAAGGCTGAAATAACTATAGTCTCAAATCCACTGGTTAATGCAAATCTTCAGGGGCGTTTTGACAGCTATCCGAAGCGCAGGGGTTTGACAAGGATGAAGGAGCTCCTGAATAGCGGCATAAATGTGTGTCTCGGGCATGATGATATGCTCGATCCATGGTATCCTCTGGGCACTGGGGACATGCTGCAGGTGCTTTTCATGGCATTGCATCTTGCGCACTTCACTTCAAGGGAAGAACTCTTGAATGCCCTCGATCTTATAACAACAAATGGGGCTAAAGCTCTACGTCTAAACGACTACGGAATCGCCCCGGGCAAAAAAGCGAATCTTGTTCTACTAAATGCTAAAAATGAGATTGATGCCCTCCGTATCCTGGGCCCACCGCTCTTGGTGATAAAGGAGGGCAGAATAGTTGCTAGCACCATCGATGGACCAAAGATCTATAGAAAAGGAAAGCCCAAAGAGGTAGAGCTCTTTACCTCTTAGAAAGCACGATATGCAGCACAAAAGCTGCGATGAAACCGTAGTACCAGGAGAGTTCCGTTCCTGGAAAAGGTATGAGATACCATTTCAGTGTCCCTGTAGCTATCCCTATGACATACTCAACGATTATACCTAAAAGCATAGATGCGATACTTGTTACAAAAATACTTTTATTACCAGCATCATAAAGGCTCATTACTTCTATGTTTTTTTTCTTCACCACCCAGTAGTCCGCTATCATAACTCCACATATCGGTCCAAGCCATGAGCCATAGGCTGTTGTGAAATCTACAAGATAGTTAGCAACATCTATTGATTGCGAGAAAGCCCACCACGGGCCAACAAAGAATGCAATGATTGTGGAGATTGCCACGCTTTTTCTCCATGTCAGACCAAAAAAGCTCGACAAACCATTACCAACTGCGGGAATGTCGCCTGTGAGATTTGTACTGGCGGTTGCGAGGGCAGCAAAGACTAGACCAAACAGAGCAACAGCTGCGCTCGGAGCATGAGACACTATTATATCTATAGGGCTGTAAGCGCCGCCAGTCACTGAGATCGCTAACCAGCCTAGAACTGTACCGAAGAGCTGGGGTAACACAAGTCCCAGTATATGAGGAATGAAAAGAGATCTGAAAGGGTTGTCCTTACCTTTATTAAACCTGCAGATATCAGATACATTTGTCGCTATTGTTGCCCACCACGCAGTTTGAACTGCTACAGCGGTAAAAAATTCACTACTAAACCAGTCTACGCCAGAAACAGGGGGGAGAGATGCAGGGGAGGAAAGGAGATATACTGTATAGACGGTAAAGAATGTGAGAAGCAGCGGGCCTGCTATAACATCAAGTGCCTTTACCCCTTTCAACTTGTTTACGGACCCGACAGCATACACAAATATGAGATAGCCCACGAAGATGAAGGGGGCATAAACATGCACGTGAGATATTATGAATTCTGGTGCAAAACCTGCTATCGTGAGGATCAATTCAGTTATTGCCCATGCAGCTATATATCCATCAACCCCATACCAGAATAAGGAGATAATGATCCGGATAGCCAGGGGCAAGGCAGAGCCTTTGTGGCCAAAGGTGTATCTCAATTGGATTGGAAAAGATATCCCGTGTTTCAGTCCAGGGTAGCCATTGAGAAACATCACAATAGCAACCACCATATTACCTATAAGTGCAGAGACAATGGTCTGTAAAAGGTTGAGCCCTAAGGTAGAGCATATCCAGCCTATAAAGAAAATGGAAGTTGTTATAGTCATTGAGAGTATCATCAGCGTGTATGAGAGAAAACCTATGTGTCTTTCTTCTTCGCCAGCAGACTCATCCATATCTATACCTCCTTGTATAAACAAAAAACAGTATAAGCAGCCCCGCAAGCTCGAAGAGATTCGTTATATACAGGGGCAAAAGCATATTTGCTTCAAGCAAGGATTCAAATAGAGCCATAAGCAGAAAGCCTGTAGCTAGGTATACCCCTTTCTTGTCCTTTGTGCTCTTCCAGTAAAATAAGAAGAGTGTCGTTGGAAAAAAGCACATAACTATAGAGAGCATGTAGGGATAGAAACTCTCCTTGGATGGTACCCAGAAGCCTATACCTTCTATAAATATTCTTTGAGGAGGAAATAGTGCGTTCAGGATCAAAAATAGTGAGGCGATGAATATTGATATGGCGTATATAATCTTTTTATGGCCTATGAGCTCGGCTGTGAAGAGCATTGCGAAAAGGGGCATTAAGCCATAGGTCACATAGCCCATTATCGCTAGAAATAGGCTCTCTATCTCTGGTAGATCAGAATAAAACCAGATAAGGTTATTAATACCATGAATGAGCGCGAAAAGAGAAAGCCACAGAGTTGCTATTGTTGGTATAACAAAGTATTTCTTGAAAAGGATTATAGATAGAATTACTCCTAGGATACCTGAACAAAGCTCTAAAAACAAGCCTGGATCCAGCAACAATGTAGAAAGAACTTTGCCTATATATAATTAGCGTTTTCGCACACATCAGTATAGATAAGATTGCATCATACAGAAATAACGTTTATAGATGTAACTCTCTCTCACAGCCATAAGACAAAAAAATGATCGCAGGATCGTTCTCTATTTCAAGATCCCAGACTCAGATCAGGGAAATGTCTTTTCATTAC
>WOYO01000072.1 GCA_011620765.1 Thermoplasmata archaeon | reverse complement strand
CCTCTTTCCCCTTCCTTTTATGTTCATTCCCTTGACTATGGCTTTTTTCAATATCCCTGCGGGCTGATCTCCGAAGAGAACAGCGCCAATAAGCCTGTCACCCCTGAAAAAGAGCTTTCTGTATGGATTCTCATACGTTTCTGTCTCATAGCCCCTGGTGAGACCGATAGAAAAGAGATTCATTTTTCCTATGGATAGAGCGTTCATCGGGATAGCTCCAGGATACTCTCTGTCATAACCAGACATGTTATACCCCGCTACTATGCCCTGCTCACATGCTATGGGCCATAGGGCGTTAACCCTGTTCTCATTTCTCAAGAGATCAAAAGCCTCCGCAACATCCCCCGCAGCATAGACGGAATCAAAAGCGCGCATATGCCTATCAACGATTATTCCTCTTCCGATTTTAGCCTCTGATCCTTCAACCAGCTCCGTGCTCGGCTTTACTCCTTTTCCTATTATGACCATGTCTGTGTCTATCCTCTGCCCGTTATCCAGCAAAACTCCCTCAACCTTACCCTTACCTTCTATGCTTTTCACATTTGTGTTGAATAAGATCTTTGCCCCCATATCTGAAATAAGGTTAGCTGCTCTATCAGCGCTCTCTCTATCAAGCACCTGGGATAGTATATGAGAAGAGCTAATAACAAATGTGCATTTTATGCCCATGTTGTGCAGGGCCTCAAAGGCTTTCATGCTAACCAGACCACCGCCCACCAGAACGGCGCTCTTAGCAGCGTAGCTCCTTATCCTCCTTGCATCCTCTATTGTGCGTAGATAGAACACCCCTTTTAGATCCTCACCCTCCACATTTATCCTCTGCGGTGAAGCACCAGTTGCTATAAGCAGTCTATCATATTTTATAGCACTGCCATCCTTAAGAATGGCCTCCTTTTCAGAAAAATTTATAGACGTTGCTCGCATACCAAGCATTGTCTTTATGCCCTTGTCCTCATAGAATCCATTTTTTACCAGAAATATTGTATCATCCCCCACACGTCCATCGATATAGTATGAGGTTAGAACCCTCCCATAGTACGCTTCCTCACTCACTATCGTTACCTCGTCTTCCGGCCTTAGAGATCTTATCGTAAGGGCTGCATTTACACCAGCTGCGCTGTTCCCTATTATCAGATGCTTCACATTTTTTATCCTGTTCTTGATATAAATAATTAACCCGGACCATTGATCTTTAGACATTTTTTCCCGAGGCACAAAATGATGTGGGATATGGAGAGATCTTTTGATCGATATGCATGGATGATCATAAAAAAGAGTTATTACCCAGTTGTTTCATATAAGTTTATGAGAAAGATCCTCTTCATAGAACCTGAAAAGTGCACAGGATGCATGAGATGCGAGCTTGCCTGCTCTTTCAGGCATTACGATGAATTTAACCCCTTGCTCTCACGCATAAGGGTCACATTTCTTGAGAGAGCAATAGTGCCTGCAAGCTGTGTTATGTGTGATGAAGCACCATGCATGATTGCCTGTCCATCAAATGCTTACTACAGGGATGAGAACAACAACGTGATGCAGGATAAGGATAGATGCATCGGCTGCAGGATGTGCATCCTTGCCTGCCCCTTTGGCGCCATAAACTATGACGAAAGAGAGCATAAGGTTATAAAGTGCGATCTCTGCGATTATGATCCAGAGTGCGTGAAGCACTGCCCCACCAGTGCTATATCCTTCATAGATTATGAAGAAGCACAGCACAGAAAACGTTTGGAGGCTGCAAAGAGAATGACCGAGGTGGTGGAATGAACGGATGGATGGGGAAGTTGCTGAGAATAAATCTCACAGACAAAAAGATAAGAGAGGAAGAGTTAAGGGATGAAGAGCTTTATATAGGAGCAAGAGGGCTCGGGGATAAAATACTGTACGATGAAATAGACCCGGGAATAGATCCTCTGAGTGAAGAAAATGAGATCATATTCGCATCCGGGCCCTTAACTGGAACGTTAGCTGCTGCTTCAGGACGCTATGAGGTTGTGACAAAGGCTCCTCTCACAGGAACGATAGCAGGATCAAACTCTGGGGGCTACTTTGGATCAGGGATAAAACATGCAGGATATGACGCAATAGTCGTAGAAGGAAAGGCAGAGAGCCCTGCGTACATATTCATAGATGAAAAAAACGTTGAGATAAGGAGCGCAGAGCATCTGTGGGGCAAGACAACAAGCGAGACAGATGATGAGATAAAGAGAGAGACGTCCTTTGATACAGAGGTAGCCTGCATAGGCCCTGCAGGTGAGAACGAAGTTCTGTACGCATGCATAATCAATGACAAGCACAGAGCTGCTGGGAGGAGTGGTGTAGGGGCTGTGATGGGATCAAAAAATCTGAAGGCAATAGCTGTTAGAGGAAGTAAGGGAATAAAGATAGAGGACAGCAAAAACTTCTTTGAGGCTCTGGATAGGATAGCCGAAAAGATAAGGAATAATGACACAACAAACGGGCTTGGTGTCCTGGGCACAGCGCTGCTGGTTAATGTGATAAACAGTCAGGGTGGCCTACCCTCTTACAATCACCAGCATTCCATTTTTGAAGGCGCAGACAAGATAAGCGGTGAAGCTTTAGCTAATGGATACCTGCTCAAGAATAAGGGCTGCGCCGGGTGCATGATAAACTGCGGCAGAGTTGTGGAGGTAAAGGGCGGAAAGTATAAGAGCATGGGTGAGGGACCAGAGTATGAGGCTATCTGGGCGATGGGCGCTGAGTGTGGTATTGATGACCTTGAAGCTATATCAAAGGCAAACTTCATCGCTAACGATCTCGGCTTTGATCCCATATCCTTTGGCTCCACCCTGTCCTGCGCCATGGAGCTCTATGAGAAGGGAGCATTGAAGAGCGATACAGAGATTAGATTCGGTGATCCTGACATACTCGTTGACGCTGCAAGGAAGACAGGTTATAGAGAGGGCATAGGGGATATGCTTGCTCTGGGCTCCTACAGGCTTGCTGAGCAGTGCGGACACCCTGAGCTCTCAATGAGCTCAAAGAAACAGGAGTTTCCTGCCTACGATCCAAGGGTTTTTCAGGGCATGGCCCTTGAGTATGCCACAAGCAACCGTGGGGGCTGCCATGTGAGGGGCTATGCCATAGCCTTTGAGGTTGTTGGCGTTCCGTTCAAAGCAGAGCCTTCAGCGATAGAAGGAAAGGCAGCTGGTGTAAAGCTGATGCAGGATTTCACTGCAGCCATAGACTCAAGCGGCACATGCCTCTTTACTTCTTTTGCCATCGATGTAAAGGATCTGGCTGATGAGCTGAGGTATGCTACCGGCATAGATTATGATG
>WOYO01000068.1 GCA_011620765.1 Thermoplasmata archaeon | reverse complement strand
AGAAGAGATCTATCGTCCTTTGGCAGATAGCTAACAGAACCAGAGGTGCCTGAGGTTGTGACCACCGTCTTTATCTTGTCTTCAGGCATTGTTGCCATAGATCCTTTCTTGAAAGCTTCAACAGGTATCTGTGGTATTTTGTATATGTCGTCAAATGTCTTTAGCATAGATGGCTCAAAACCACCGTTCTT
This sequence comes from Thermoplasmata archaeon, assembly GCA_011620765.1. GTDB lineage: Archaea > Thermoplasmatota > UBA186 > UBA287 > UBA287 > UBA287. Next base: position 3,183 of record WOYO01000068.1, on the reverse strand, counting down.
AGCACAGTAATCCTTGTAAATAGGGTTGCGCTTGTAATGGTAGTTGAATGCATACTTTATAGCTCTGAACTGCTTATCTCTGAGCTTTTCCTGATCCATTGACCAGAGCTTTGTACTGGCGCAGAGCTCCCATATAGGGTTACCAACAAGTCTGCTCCCTCCAGAGATCACAGAGAAAGCACCATTCATAAGACCTACCACAGGCAGGTGAGATATCACAGATCTGCTCACGGACATAGAGTAAGAATGATCTGTTTAAATATATTTTTTTCTTTATATGTCCCCTATCAGATCCTCAGCCTATTCTCATGTTCTCTATTCTGGATGCACTGGTTTTCACTTCGCCAGCAAGGCTTAAAGTTATATCATTGAGCTCCAGCGCATGTTTGCTGAGCGCAGAGGGGAGAGATCTCAGAGCTTTTGGCAGCAGAGACGGAAGCTCATCCCTATTGAGTCCTATAAGCTCTCTTATGTCCAGTTCGAGCTCTGCATTCTGCAAGACCGCACTGTCAAAAGATATGGGCACATTCTCAAGGATGAAAGATCCGTTCTCTATTTCGATCTCATCCAGCGAGATCTTTTTCCCTGAGATCAGGGAGCTTAAGAGAGGTCTCAACGTCAGCTCTGGTATGCTTAGCTTTTCCGCCTTTATGATTGCTGGCGCTCCTGCGCTCTTCAGCGTTAGAGCCTTTGAGTACATGGAGCTGGCGCTGAAAGAGGGTGTATGAAATTCAGTGTCCTCAAGCGTGATCTCCTTCATTATGGAGGAGATCGCTGATGTCATTGGGACCCTCGTTTCACCATAAAGTGAGAGAGGTATCTCTATGCCATAGAGATCAATCGTTGTATCAAGGTATGTGGTTTCGAGGTGCACTTCCTTAAAAACAGGATTCTCCAAACTCATTGTTATGCTTCCTTTTCTTACATCCATATTGTTTACGTTGCACTCATCCATAAGCGAGAGGGTAACATTCCCGCTAGGGGCTTTGAGTGAAATGCCTTTGACATCAGCTTTATCTATTTCCACCAATACCTCATTCTCTTTCAAGACTCCTTCTTTTGGCTGTGTTATGGGGATAATAACGAAGAGCACGGAGGATATAAGAAGCACAGATATCAGGATAACACTTGTTGTGCTTATCGTAGTATACCTCTTTTTTGCCTCTGGCCTTTTAGATGCGAATTTTTTGGTTATATAACCAGCAAGCAAAGAGAGCAAAAGGATCACAAAGAAGAACACCAGAGCGAGCAGCGATGCCAGGGATCTTGAGATAGAAAACCAGAGCAGCACCGGAATCGCCAGTACCAGTATTACAGCGATTATCCTTGATTCCATTACCCTAATTGATCACATGATTTAAAAACTTAACGCAGCAGCTTTATATTATAATAAGCCTATGTTCTCTGAATGGTTGAAGAAAGTTTAAGCAAAAAGATCCTTTCACTCTCATGGCCCATTCTGGTTACACAGCTGCTGAATATGTTATACAATCTTGCAGACGCTTTCTGGATCGGAAATATGGAAGGGGCGGCTTCTGTGGCTGCCATTCAGATCTCCTGGCCAGTGTTCGGGGTTATAATCGCGGTAGGCTTTGGATTCAGCGCTGCAGCCGTAGCTCTTATCTCTCAATACTCTGGGGCTGCTATGGACGACAGAGCAGGTTATGCTGCTTCGCAGATAATAGGGGTTATGCTGTTGCTATCACTGTGTTTTGCGCTTCTCGGTTTTTTCTCCACACCTTTTCTGATCTCTCTTCTCGGGGCTGAGGAGGTGGTTACAGAGAGAGCTATAGAATACATAAGCATAATATTTCTAGGCTTGCCATTCATATTTCTCACGATGTCATGCGATGGTATATTCCGCGGGAGAAGCAGAATGGTTCTATCCATGTCAATAATGGGGGCATCTGTAATAATAAACATAATCTTAGACCCGCTTTTTATAGCGGGTTATTCCTTCATCCCTGCAATGGGCATATCCGGAGCAGCTATAGCAACAGTGATATCCTACATACCTCCCACTCTTATCTCCCTGTGGATACTCAACTCTGGAAGGACAGGGATCAGGATAAAAAGCAGAGAGATGAAGCCAGATCCTACGGAGACAAAGAAAATACTTCGTATTGGACTTCCGGCAATAATCGGACATGGGGGCTCTTCTATAGGGTTTTTTCTCATGATGTACATCGTTGCCATGGTGCCCGAATCCACGATAGCGCTTGCCGGCTATGGCATAGGAGATAGGCTCATGAGCATGATAACTATGTTCTCTGTAGGCATAGCAGCAGCCTGCACAACGATGGTCGGTGAGGCTCTCGGTAGAGAAGATGTGGGATATGCCGAAAAGGTTGTTAAGCGTTCTCTGGAGATCGCCTTTTCGATTTCATGCATCCTTGCGCTCGTTGCTTTTCTGTTCCGCTTTGAGTTCGTAGGCTTTTTCATAAGAGATGAAGCTGTAATAAAGGAAGGATCTTCATTCATAGCTCTCTTTGCCTTTGGCATGCCATTCTTTACGGTCTTCAGCATAGCTAATGGAGCCTTTGCTGGCAGTGGGCACAACGTTCCTGCGATGATGACTGAGCTTGCAAGGCTGATCTTTGTGAGAGTTCCTCTTAGCTATGGCTTAGGAATCTTTATGGGCATTGGCTCTAATGGAATATGGTTAGGAATGGCTATGAGCAACGTGGTGGCAGCGCTCATGGGCGTTGCTCTTCTCAGCACAGATGGATGGAAAAAGAAGGTTATAGAGCCCCAGGTATATGAAGAAACATAGAGTATTATTGAAAGAAGGAGAGTTATACTGCTCTCTGTGGCTGCGGCTGCTGTGATGATCTTCGGGGCAAATGGTAATTAGCTGCTATCAGCAGGGGATAGTATGATCTCTGGTTGATAGATCACGCAGCTAATGGAGAGCTATGTGAGCTATTCTATTGCCAGGGCATAATGAAGGATCTTACTAGGGGGCATCTGATAACCGTTGCTACGTTTGTTTTCTGGAAGATCATAATGACCAAAGAAACACTTAAAAAATATTAAAAATAAGAATTAAAAATAGGGTAAATAACAAAAAAAAAGAAAAAGGGGGCTTTAGCCCTCTATTCCATAGCTCTGCGGGAAGTACTCCCTCATTACTGTCGGTCCGAAGGCGTGTCTCAGCAAAGTTGCTGCCCAGCCCCACCAGCA
>WOYO01000016.1:3195-16885 GCA_011620765.1 Thermoplasmata archaeon | reverse complement strand
GCAAAAACTCCTGCGAACAACGCTTTTGTTTTCATTTTATTCCCTCCTGACATATATTGCAATAAGCAGTATATATACATTTCTTTTTTTCGTTATGCCCTCATAAAAGATCAATAAAAAAATACTAATCAGCGAGATAATCTTAAATACTTAAAAAACACTTCACTTTGCATGTCTAGAGGAGTTTGTAGCTCTTGTGGTACGCCGCTTGTGGAAAGAAAAGATGCAGTATTCCTCTGCCCTTCATGTGGTAAAACTCTGATCGGCAGATGCTATAGATGCAGGGATAAGAGTGTTCCTTATGTTTGCCCAGAATGTGGTTTCAGAGGTCCTTGAATGGGTAAGGTAAGTGTGACTATCAGGGTATTGCCAGACAATGTAGATGTTGATCTGGAGAGCATAGCGGGTGAGATAAAAAAGATCATGCCAGCCAATGTGCAGTTCAGAGGTTATCAGATATCAGACATAGCTTTTGGCTTGAAAGCTTTGCTCTTCAACATTCTGGCTGAAGACGAAGGGGTAGAAGAGCTCAATAGCGAGATAGAGAAGATAAAGGGTGTTGGTAGCGTTGAGGTGGTTGATCTAACGTTGATATAGGGCCTGTAGCTCAGCTAGGTAGAGCATCTGGCTTTTAACCAATGGAAGAAACCAGGTGGCCGGGGGTTCGAATCCCTCCAGGCCCGCTGAAAGGGAGGAAAAAAATGGAAGTGAGAAAACATGTGCTTGTTCCGCCCCATGAGTTGATGAGTGAGGCAGAGGTAGACGAGCTTTTAGCTAGATACGGGATAACAAAAAAGGAGTTGCCAAGAATAAATATGAACGATCCAGCAATAAAGGATCTTGGAGCAAAGAGCGGGGATGTGATAAAGATAAAGAGGACAAGTCCCATTTCAGGGATCTCATATTACTATAGAGTGGTGATAGAAGAATGAGGGAGCTTATAGATACATATTTCAGAGAGAAAAGCCTTGTAGAACATCAGCTTGAGTCTTTCAATGACTTTGTGGAGCACAGGCTTCAGAGAATAGTGGATACGGTGATCATAAGTGAAGATTCTGGCCCCGGGGTCTTTAGACCTGAGGTTGAGGATTATGAAATAAAGCTTGGAAAGATAAGCGTTGACCTGCCAACAGTTAGAGAAGCGGATGGAACACAAAAGTACATATTCCCTATGGAAGCCAGATTGAGAAACATAACCTATGGCTCTGACCTGTGGTTAGAGTTTATTCTCTACAAAGGCGGCATAGAGCAGAGCAGGGAAAACCTTCACATAGGGAAGCTTCCCATAATGGTGAGATCCAGCAAATGCATCCTGCGCAAAGAGAATATAGAGCGGGTTTACAACACGAAACTGAATGATGAGGAGTACCTTGAAAAATTGATAAATGAGGCAAAAGAAGATCCGGCGGAAGAGGGAGGATACTTTATAATAGGAGGCACAGAGAGGGCGCTCATATCTTTAGAAGATCTCGCACCAAACAGGGTGCTTGTGGAGTATACGCCCAAATATGGCAGAGACGTTCCAACAGCAAAGGTTTTTTCACAGCATGAAGGCTATAGAGCGCTCATAACAATAGAGCTGCGTAAGGATGGTGTTCTCTCATGCACACTGCCAACAGTAGCTGGAGATCTGCCGATGATAATACTGCTAAAAGCCCTGGGCTTAGAATCTGATGAATCGATAGTTAATAACATTGTGAGCGACCCTGCAATGGAGCGCTTTGCCTATGCGAATATAGAAGAGTGCGCAGAGGAGCACCTTGTTATAACGAATCAGGATGCGATAAATTATCTCGGAAAAAAGATAGCCGGGGGACAGGCAAAAGAGTACAGGCTTAACAGGGTAAACAACTTGCTGGACAGAATTCTATTGCCGCACCTGGGCACCACACCAGAGGACAGGCTCAAGAAGGCGATATTCCTTGCGAGAATGGGGGAGGCTGTGCTAGCTCTCGCTCTAAAAAAGAGAGAGCCCGACGATAAAGATCATTACGCTAACAAGAGGCTAAGACTGGCAGGAGACCTTATGGAAGAAGAGTTCCGCATTGCTCTAACAAACCTTTTAAAGGATGTAAAATATGAGTTCGAGAGAGCAACCTCTAGGAGAGAGAGGGAGAGAAAAGCCCCGAAGATCTCCACATATGTCAAGCCTGATATATTGACCCAGAGGGTAGAGAGGGCACTTGCTACAGGAAACTGGGCTGGAGAAAGAACCGGAATAAGTCAGCTGCTCGACAGAACATCAAATGTCTCTATGATGAGCCATCTGAGAAGGGTTATGAGCCCCCTTGTCCGTTCTCAGCCTCACTTTGAGGCAAGAGATCTGCACCCAACACAGTATGGGCGTCTATGCCCCAATGAAACCCCAGAGGGGCCGAACTGTGGTCTTATAAAGAACCTGGCGCTCTGTGTTGAGATAACAAAAGGTGTTGATGAAGTAGAGGTGAAAAAAATACTTTTCTCTAATGGATTGAAAGATGTGAGAAAGGGAGAGAGCGGCACGGGAGTATACCTCAATGGGGATCTAATAGGGCTGCATGATGAGCCTGGCAAATTTGTCTCAAAGATCAGAGATCTCAGAAGGAAAGGAAAGATCTCAACAGAGATCAATGTGAGGTACAATGAGGATGAAAATGAGATAATGATAAATTGTGATGGTGGCAGAGCTGTAAGGCCTCTCATAGTCGTAAAGAATGGAAAGCATGGAATAACCGATGAGGTTCTTGAGCGGCTGGAAAGGAATGAGCTTTCATGGAGGGATCTAATCTCCAACGGTCTTATAGAGTACATTGATGCAGAGGAGGAGGAAGATGCTTACATTGCTGTTGATGAAGCCTCTCTCACACCTGAGCATACTCATATGGAGGTAGATCCCATAGCTATGCTCGGCGTGGTTGCGGGCATGATACCATATCCAGAGCACAACTCAAGCCCTAGGAACACCCTGGGTTCAGCAATGTTCAAGCAGTCATTAGGCTTGAGTGGATCAAACTATCGCATAAGACCGGATACAACTGCGCACCTGCTTCACTATCCGCAGAAGCCTTTGACCCAGACACATCAGATGAAATACACGCACTATCTTGAAAGACCTACGGGCCAGAACTTTGTCATTACAGTGCTCTCCTATGATGGATATAATATGGAGGATGCCATAGTGCTCAACAAGCACTCTATAGAGAGAGGCCTTGGGAGATCCACGATCTTCAATACGTATGAAACAGAACGCAAAAGATACATGGGCGGGCAGAAGGATGAATTCGAGATACCTCCGCCTGACACGAGAGGGGTTCGCTCTCAGGCTGCATACAAAAATCTGGATGAGGATGGTATAATAACACCAGAGATATCCGTGGGATCAAATGACGTGCTCGTTGGTAAAACCTCACCCTCAAGATTCCTCGAAGAGGCGGAAGAGCTCCTTGCACCTCAGAAGCGCATAGAGAGCTCTCTCAGGGTTAAGCACGGGGAAGAAGGCACAGTTGATAAGGTTATACTGACTCCTTCTGGTGACAACAACATTATGGTAAGGGTTCGTTTGAGGGAAGAACGCATACCAGAGCTCGGTGACAAATTTGCCAGCAGACACGGGCAGAAAGGCGTTGTTGGCCTCATAGTTCCGCAAGAAGATATGCCATTCAATGAGCAGGGTATAGTGCCTGATATGGTTGTCAATCCTCATGGCATACCCTCCAGGATGACCGTTGGGCACGTGCTTGAGGCGCTCGGGGGTAAAAGGAGTTCCATGAGTGGAAAATTCAATGATGGCACAATATTTAGTGGAGAAGAAGAGGAGGATGTAAGAAAAGAGCTGAAGGCCTATGGTTTCAAACCCAATGGTAAAGAGGTCTTATACGATGGAAAAACAGGGAAAATGTACGATGTAGAGATCTTTGTTGGCATAATTTACTATGAAAAGCTCTACCACATGGTCGCGGACAAGATGCATGCAAGAGCAAGAGGGCCTGTGCAGATATTAACCAGACAACCAACGGAAGGAAGGGCAAGAGAAGGAGGTTTGAGGTTTGGGGAGATGGAGCGCGATTGTCTCATAGGGCATGGAGCTGCTATGGTTGTGAAGGATCGCTTGCTCGATAACTCTGATGCCGTTAGTGTTTATGTGTGCAATAAGTGCGGTCATTTTGCCATGATGACAAGGGATGGAACTCTTAGATGCCCGATACATGGGAATACAACAGAGATATATCCCGTATCAACAAGCTACGCTTTCAAGCTTCTCGTTGATGAGCTGAAGAGTATGTGCATTGTGCCAGCACTGCAGCTGGAGGATATAATATAAAAATGGGAGGAATAAAATGATACCGAAAAGCATAGGATCAATAAGGTTCAGGATGATGAGCCCTGATGAGATAAGGAATCTCTCTGTGACAAAGGTGATAACACCCGATACCATAGGTGAAGATGGTTTTCCAATAACTATGGGCCTCATGGACACACGTTTGGGCGTCATAGAGCCCGGCCTCGTTTGCAGGACCTGCGGCAAAAGGGTTGATGAATGCCCTGGTCACTTCGGGCACATAGAACTTGAAAGGCCGGTAGTGCATGTGGGTTATGCAAAACTGATAAAAAATTGGTTGAACGCCACATGCTCAAACTGTGGCAGGATAACGCTGAGCGATGAGAAAAGAGAGAAGTATTTAAATGATCTTGTGAGAGCAAAGGAAGAAGGCTCAGATACTGACAGAGTTATAGACCGCCTGATAAAGGAAGCCTCTATGGCTACTGTTTGCCCCCATTGCGGGGCTGATAGCCTCAAGGTTAATCTTGATAAGCCAACAACCTTTAGAATAGAGAACTCCAAGCTAACGCCTACAGATGTGCGCACATGGCTTGAAAAGATAAGCGATGAAGATTGCGAACTTCTGGGCATAGGATACGGGATAAGGCCGGAATGGGCAATACTCGCAGTTCTACCTGTGCCTCCCGTTACCGTGAGGCCTTCTATCACTCTGGAAACAGGGGAGAGATCTGAGGACGATCTCACGCATAAACTGGTGGATATACTCAGAATAAATCAGAGGTTACGAGAAAATATAGACGCTGGAGCACCGCAGCTCATAGTGGAGGATCTCTGGGAGTTGCTTCAGTATCATATCACAACCTATTTCGATAACCAGACCTCAGGCATACCCCCGGCAAGACACAGATCAGGCAGACCTCTACGCACATTGGCGCAGAGGCTTAAGGGTAAGGAAGGAAGGTTTCGTTCAAATCTTTCTGGTAAAAGAGTTAACTTTTCAGCAAGGACTGTGATAAGCCCGGATCCTATGATAAGCCTGAATGAGGTTGGAGTGCCTTTAGATATAGCGAAGGAGCTCACAGTGCCCGAAAGGGCTACAGAATTCAACATCGAAGATCTCAGAAATCTTGTGAGAAATGGTCCTGATGCCTATCCCGGGGCGAACTACGTGATAAAAAAGAATAACCTTCGCTTAAGGGTAACTGAGGTGAACAGAGGCGATCTTGCGGAGAGTATAGAACCTGGGGACGTAGTTGAGAGGCAGCTCATTGATGGCGATGCTGTTCTATTCAACAGGCAGCCATCTCTGCACAGAATGAGCATGCTGTGTCACAGGGCAAAGATCCTTCCATATCGCACCTTCAGACTTAATCCTCTGGTTTGCTCTCCATACAATGCGGATTTTGATGGGGATGAGATGAATCTGCACGTTCTTCAGAGTGAGGAGGCAATAGCTGAGGCCAGATCTCTGATGAGCGTTGAAGCTCATTTGCTGAGCCCGAGGTTTGGTGGAGCTATAATCGGATGCATCCATGATCACATAACAGGTCTTTATTACCTCACCCACGGCTTTAATGAGCTTGAAAAAAGTGTTGCGCTGAGAATACTGAGCGGAGCGGGCATAGATAAGGCACCTGAGAAACTTACGGGTAAAGAGATATTCTCGCTGATTCTACCGCAGATAGATATGGAATTCAAGGCGAAGATATGCGAGCACTGTGAGAAATGCGATAAAGAGAACTGTCCTAATGATGCCTATGTTGTGATAAGAAATGGAAAGCTTGTAAAGGGCACAATAGATGATGTTGCTGTTGGGGCATTTAACGGAAAGATAATAAATGAGATCGTTAAGGAGTATGGCGACATAGCAGCAAAGGATTTCTTAGATGCTGCATCAAAACTCAGTCTCTCAATGCTTTCCCTTATGGGCTTTACTGTAGGCATAGATGAAGAGGACATACCTCTGGAGGCGCAGGAACAGATACAGGAGATCCTTGACGGAGCGGAAGAAAGAGTGGATGAGCTTATAGAGATATATAAAAGAGGAGAACTGGAGCAGGCCCCTGGACGATCTCTTGAGGAGACCTTGGAACTTGAGATAATGAGAATACTGGCAAAAGCGAGAGATGACTGTGGACAGATAGCCAGTAAGCATGTAAGCAGCGAAAACAGCGCTGTTATTATGGCAAGAACCGGTGCAAGAGGATCTATGCTGAACATATCACAGATGTCAGGATCTGTAGGACCACAGTCCATAAGAGGTGAAAGGATCTCAAGGGGTTATGAACATAGAACCCTATCGCACTTTAAGAAGGGAGATATAGGAGCCGAAGCAAGAGGCTTTGTAGAGTCATCCTACAAAAAAGGTCTAAAGCCTCTGGAATACTTCTTCCACTCTATGGCCGGGAGAGAAGGCCTTGTTGATACTGCTGTTAGAACTTCCAGGAGCGGTTATATGCAGAGGAGGTTGATAAACGCGCTGGAAAACCTCAAAGTAGACGATGACGAAACTGTGAGGGATCCTGCAGACAAAGTTATCCAGTTCCTTTATGGAGATGACGGGGTTGATCCATCAAAGTCCATAGAGGGTGAGACCGTAGATGTAGATAGTATTGTAAACAAGATTATGAGAGGTGAATAATGGGAAAGAGAGATACTATCAATGCGCTCGTAAAAAGGGGAGTAAGCGAAGAGGATGCATCCAGGTTAGCAGATAAAGGGTATACTCTGGATAAGGTCAAAAGGGCAGGATATGAAGAGCTTGAGGCTGTGCTGGGGGGTAATACAAAAGCAGTAGCAGAGATTTTTGGCATACAGATAAAAGAAAAGGAGCCCAGGGGCGAAAGAAAAAAAGAGAAAAAAGAAAAAGCAACAAAGAAGCCTGAGCTTACATCGGAGAAAGAGCATCTTGGGGAACAGGATGTAAGAAATAAGGCAGAGGTCTTTGCAGAAGGAAAGCTCCCGCCGAAGGTTATCGATAAGATCGCAAAAGCTCTGGCAGATAAAAATGTTAATGATAGGATCATAGAAAAAGTGGTGAAAGAAACTTTGAAGGAGTATGAAAGAGCGAGGGTTGATGCTGGTGAGGCTGTTGGAATAATTGCAGCTCAATCCATAGGAGAGCCTGGAACACAGATGACGATGCGTACTTTTCACTACGCCGGTGTAGCTGAGATAAATGTTACTCTGGGGCTACCAAGGCTCATAGAGATATTTGATGCCAGGCGGAAGCCCGCCACACCCATGACAACAATATATCTGGAAGAAGATATAAGACATAATGCTGAGGCAGCAAAGAGCATAGCCTCCCAGATAGAGGTGACCACACTTATAGATATCGCAGACTTAGGGATAGATGTCATCAACATGCACGTAAACATAATCCCAAAGTTAAGAAGAATGAAGGACAGGGGTATTGATGTGGAGACCATACTTATCAGGGTAAAGAAGATTAAGGGCATAGAGGCAAAGATGGAAGGGGATACGATAGTGGTATCCCTGGCTCAACCCAGCTATTTAAAGCTTCAAAGCCTGATAGACACGCTCAGGGATCTGAAGATAAAAGGAATAGATGGAATAAATAGGGTAATAGTCAGATCAGAGAACGAAGGCTTTGTTCTTTATACAGAGGGATCAAACTTTAAGGAGATAATGCAGATAGATGGTATTGACAAAACAAGGACAGTAACAAATGACATAGAAGAGATGTATGAGGTGCTCGGTATAGAGGGCGCTAGAAATACAATAATCAACGAAGCATACAGCACTCTTCGCGAGCAGGGACTGGTTGTGGATATGAGGCACATCATGCTGGTTGCTGATCTCATGACCTGTGATGGGGATATCAGGGCTGTTGGGAGACATGGGATTGCTGGTGAGAAGCCAAGTGTTCTTGCCAGAGCAGCATTTGAGCTGACGGTAGATCACCTTCTGGAGGCCGGGATAAAAGGATCCGTCGATGAACTGAAGGGAGTTTCGGAGAATATAGTTGTTGGCAAACCTATAAACCTGGGCACGGGAGGAGTAAAGCTCATATTTAAAGGAAAGTAAAGTAAAAAGGAGGAGAAAAAAATGAATGTAGAGGAATCCGTTAGATTGCTTGTTAGAACAGGCAGCTATGCGATGGGAGAAAAGGAGGTAAGGGATCTAATAAAAGCGCAGGAAGTAAAGCTCGTGATATTCTCGAAAAGGTATGATGAAGAGCTTTTGGGCATGTGTGAAAAAAACAGGATACCTTCTATAAAACTTGCGATAACACCCATGGAACTGGGTGTGATATGTGGTAAGCCTTTTCCGGTAAGCGTTATCGGAGTGAAGGAAGAGGGGGATTCGGGTATACTCTCCTTCAGGGGCGCTGATGGCTGAGTGGGATGTGATATCACAGGATACCCTGCGCTACATGCAGCTCTTTGAGAACGTAACAGAGGTGCGATCAAAAGAGATTCTGGAGGAGGGTGATACTATTGTTTTTCTTGTGGACAAAGGAAAGCTGGGGCAGGCTATAGGGAAGGGAGCGCACAGGCTTAAGAAGCTTGAGGATCTATTGAAAAAAAAAGTGAAGATAGTGGAGTTTGATAAGGAGGAAAAATTCATAAAGAATCTTTTCAAGCCTTTTCCTTTAACCTCTCTCGACATAAGGGATGAGACCGCAGGCAGGGTTGCCTATGTTTCGGTAGACCCTAAAGATAAGGGGAAGGCCATAGGGGATAAGGGAAAGAATCTGCACATAGTCAAAAAACTGGTTAAAAAATACTATAATATCGTTAATGTGATTGTGGTTTAATTTAAATTTAGATCTGGATCTCTCCGTACCTTTCAGATCAGGGTCTGGAGAAAGCTATATAAACTAACACGCATTATTCATTACGAGGTGATAAGGTGGGCAAATTTGGAAGAGAGATCGCTGGTCCTAATGTGGACAGGATAATCGAAAAGTTGAACAAAGCATTTGCGGATGAATGGCTGGCATACTACCAGTACTGGGTAGGTGCAAAGATAGTTAAGGGCAGGATGCATCCCAACGTTGAAGAAGAGCTTGAAGAGCATGCGAAGGAAGAGCTGGAGCATGCAGAGGAACTGGCAAAGCTCATAGTGCAGCTCGGCGGAAAGCCTTTGCTCAGCCCTGATGAATGGTTCAAAGAAGCAAACTGCAAGTATAATAAACCTGATAACCCGGATACAAAAGCGATCCTTAAGCAGAACATCGAGGGCGAGCAGTGCGCTATAAAGGTGTATAAGGAATTGCTCGAGTACCTGGGAAAAGAAGGAGATCATGTATCAGCTCATGAGATCATAGATATACTCGAGGATGAAGTAGAACACGAAGAGGATCTTGAGAACCTTCTGGAGGACATAGAGGGCGAGTAGATCTCTGCATCTGTTGATTAACCAAGGTACTCCACTGCAGGGCATAAAGAAGAAAGGCAGGCACCACAGGAGGTGCAGAGTTCCTCTTTTATCAGAGCCCTCTTCTCTTTTATATCTATATAAATAGCACCGTTTTCGCAGGCGCTCTCGCACAGCCCGCAGCCCGCGCAATACTTCGCTTTGTAGATTATCTTTCTTATATCCTCTTTCTCTCTCTCGTCTTTAACAAGGATCTCTGAGCCCATAAGCTCAATGCCAAGGGCTTTTCCCAGGTTCTTTACCCTCTCTTCGGGGGCGAAAAACCTTATTCTTGAGCCCTCATCAACGAAGGCAACATCCTGCTCTGCTTTTCTCTCCACTTCCCCATCATACCATCCCGGTTTTTTTCTGAAGCGCCATAGCCCTAGCTGGATAGCTTCTTCATTGTAATGCTCTCTGAGATATTCAATGTACCTTTCATAATCCTTATGCTTGTAGAGCTCAAAATCGTAGAGATCACTTGCGGGACACAACCAGCATCCAATGCGCTCAAAACCGAGATCATACAGAGGGTTGTAGACAGCGCTTTTGCTGAACAGATAGAGCCACACCTCCATTGAGTTCCAGTCCTGGATGGGTGAGGCGCTCAACTGCTTCTTTAGCCATGGGTTTACCCACACAGCTCCATGCTTCTCTCTGTTCTGCGATTCATATCTTCTCTGTCCTATGAAAGTGAGCACCCCGTCGGAAAAATTCTCATTTATGAGGTAAGACATCGGCGCCATTTTTCTTGTTTTGCAGCACCATCTGTAGTCTCTGCTCGAATTTCCGAAGATCTTCAGATCGTCAAAAAAGTCCATTCTCGCCTTTTTTTCAAGGAGCTCGAGCCCATACTCTTCAGCTATCCTGTGAACCATTTCTATCGTCTCATCGAACTCAAGCCCTGTATCAGTGAAAAGAAGCTTCGGCTTCACACCAGCATCAAGCATGAGCAAGAGTGTTGCCGTGCTATCCTTACCCCCGCTTATGGAGCATGCCACATCCTTTTCCTCAGAGATCTCCTTTATGAAATCCTTCGCTCTATCTATGAGCTTCACCATATGCTCTCTGTTTGCATCCAGCGTCTTTTCTTTGAACTCTTTGAACTGGTACCCTAAAGAGTTATCAAGTTTTTCCGGTTCTCCCCTCTGCCTCACCTTTATTGCCACACCTCTCTCAGGGATGTTTTGAGAGCTCACTCTTGCGCTACCAACACCGATTACCCTGTGCTCCCTATCCACAACTATAACTTCCTCTCCCACGTCAAAATTGCCCACGTCTATAATCCCAGGGCACAGAAGATTGGAGCTCTTTTTTATGGAATCTATGGCTCCATCATCTGCTACCACATATTTTTTTGTGCCGAGGTCTATAAGCAATTGCGCAAAGCAAACTTTCGGGAGAAAGATCTCTTTTTGGCGAAAGATGTCGAATTTGTACAGCCCTATGACTCTACCCCTCCATATGATCTCTTTAGCCATATCGATGTCTGGTATTTTGTTGAATACCAGGGGGTAGTCAAGTTCAAAAAGATCTATTCCAAAATCTTTTCTTATCGTCTTTTCTAAACGCTCTTTTTCCTCTGGAAATGCAGGTCTGTAGTCTGCCGGTGGTGTGATAGCAACGTTTCTCGCAGCAGATCCACATATGGAGCACCTGTGATCTAAAAGAGGCAGGTTACAGCTATCACACCATCCAAGAAAGACTTTACCGAACCTTACTTCAGGCATATGTTATGTTTGTCAATCTGGTTTCATATGTTGTCTTCTGTTGCGTGCCTTGAGCGCTCATAGATTCCTCACTGTAGCTTCTTACTAACAGAAGATCGTCTGTTTTTAACCAGTATTGCTGCTCAGAGCTCTGTGAGGCCAGGGAAGGATCTATAGCTGCTAACTGTGGCGGTATGTTCATGGTTACATTGACTATAACCTTATAGCAATCATAGGTGCTGCTACCAACTCTTATGTTTTCTCTACCTGCAACCTGAAGTGTGGCATCAGCCATAGCAAGTGCTGAAGGGTCCAGTGTGATCCCCATCATCACAAAGAGGGGAGCAAAGGAAGATGCCATCACAGCTCCTGGAGCATTAAAAAGCTGAAAGCTGGTTTTATATCCTTCTTTTATGGGCATGTAGCGCAGAAACTGGGGCAAAAACAGCATATCATAAGTATTCGAGGTTATGTTTACAGTTATATTTTGTTTCTGGGCCGTTGTGTTGTTCCCATAAAGTGCAGGTGCCTCATAACTTATGGTGGCTACCCTCTTCTGATGGTCGAATGCTGTAGTCATGGTTGCCTGTGAGGAGTTTGAATCAAAGATATCTACCTTTATCGGCTTTCCGTTGTTATCAAGATATCCTTCTATCCTCCCTCCAGAGGAATCTGTTATCTGAAATTTTTGCGTTACTACATTTCCTATTCTAAATTTTCCTTCAACGCTGTATATCGCTGTGCCCATAGATTGTCCATTTGTCAGGGAGTTATATGTGGCTCTCTCACCCTGCTTACCCTTAAACTCTGCCAGAGCAGGCGCTATCAACAGAGTAAAAGCAAATGTTATTGCCATCGCTTTGTAAAGATTCATAAACTCAATCACATTCTTTACTTAAAACCTTTTGCAAACTGTTTATGTGTATACTATATGAAAACAGGCTTTTACCAGTGGTGTCTATTTTCGTTAGAAAATTTTCTATTCCAATCAAAAAGGATATCCTAACCTATGCTCCTTTCATTTTATATCTGATATTTGATGCTAATATCGCATGAAATAAAGGCACAAAATAGAGTAAAAAACCACCCAAATGTAACAAAATTGGGCTTTCAAACCCTTCGAGAACAAAACCCCAGAGAAAGTAAAGGAGCAGTGTCGCTGAAAAGAATATTGAAGCCCTTATCTTTTCTGCAGGGTGATCCCTCCATAGAGGCATGGATAGCACAATGAGAATAAAGATGTGAAATATAGGAAGCCATAGATTATCCAGTAACCATTCTACCATAGGGTTGCTCTCTTCCATAAGGTATAGGGTTTTCGCTCCATATATTGCTTCAAGGATGTTGTAAACAATAAAGTCTAATAGAAAAGAGAGAAGGATAAGCGCCACCACAAGCAGCGCTCCGGCAAAACGATCTCTCCATCCAGCCCTTTCTCCTTCTGCATCCAGCAGGATCTCTTTCAGCTTTATTTTACTGGGCATCAGTATCCCTCAGGATCTCCTAACCCGCTAGTTCTACGCTGAGGTTCGGAGATAAAGTAATCAATTCCTGGCCGTATCGACTATCATATACAGTAACCTCATAACCTACAGTAACATCATAACCTTCCTTCACGGGGGCATATCTGTAATCATAGGCCGATACGATCCCGCAACCTTCTGTTATAATCTCCACGTGTTCTGGGGTTCCTTCTATGATATAGTTCCCGACTCTGACAACACCATAATCCCCGTTCGCTACCAGAACTTCTATATCTGCACTTCTGGTCTCCGCATGTCCACTGGTTGGGACTACCATCCCAATAAGCATCATGACACACACAAATGCGCCTATCCACCATATATTTCCCATTTTTTTCACAACTTTGATAGACCTTATTCTATATATATATATATTTCCCAGGGGGATGACACAGTGTGTAGGGCTGAAAGAATTATATACTATCTATGTTTATAGAAGGGCGAGATTTTTTCGTCCACCTATGTAGCGGTAACTCTATCCGCGCTCATAATCACTGTGGTGTACGGCATCTTGCTCTCCCCATATCATCTTTGCTGCGCACTGTGCCTCTTCTTTTCCGCCTGTATCAGATACCAGCATGTCAGATAGTGATAAATGGGGTGGCCGTCAGGATCGGAGGATTGTTGGGCAGTTAATAAACCTGTAATGAGCGCTCTGGATGATTTTTCTTTTTTATTTCATCCTTATCAATACTAAAGAAGATGCTCAATCAATAATGAATAATTATAAATCGCACGTCTTCTATTCTCTTCGGGCCTGTAGGGTAGCGGATATCCTTCCGGCCTTCGGAGCCGGAGACCCGGGTTCAAAA
>WOYO01000016.1:0-3095 GCA_011620765.1 Thermoplasmata archaeon | reverse complement strand
AAAAGGATCCCGGCTCCCGGATTCGAACCGGGGACCTGCCGGTATCTGCCCGAGCGACCTTAGGCTACAGCCGGCCGCTCTAACCACTGAGCTAAGCCGGGTAAGCAAAATTGCTTTTTCTGTATAAATAGCTATCTTTTTGATCTTCGTAGCATTTAAATACACACTTTCCAATATATTATAAATGGCATTTATAGCAGATGAGCTTGCAAAAAAGCAGAGGGCAATATCTGTTGCAGAATTCTTTGAGAAGAACAAACACATGCTTGGCTTTGATAGCCCTACCAGAGCATTGTTCACATGTGTAAAGGAAGCCGTGGATAATTCACTTGATGCCTGTGAGGAGGCAGAGCTTCTGCCGGAGATCTCTGTAACCATAGAAAAAGGAGAGGATGATCACTTCTTTATTACTGTGCTTGACAACGGACCAGGGATATCAAAGGAACAGGTGGGACCTGTTTTTGGAAAGCTCCTTTATGGCTCCAGATTCCATTCCATACGTCAGTCAAGGGGTCAGCAGGGAATAGGGGTGTCCGCCTGTGTGCTCTATGCGCAGTTGAGCACAGGTTTACCCGCAGAGATAATAACAAAGGTTGGAGAGACTATGCCGGCATATTCATGTAAGGTGCGGATTGACACTCAAAAAAATGAACCCCAGATAAGTGATGAAAAGCTCTTTCACTGGGAACAGAGCAGTGGCACCCAGATAAAGCTATGCGTGAATGGACGCTATGTGCGTGAAAAAAAGCAATCCATCTTTGAATATCTGAAAGAGACTTCAATAGTGAACCCCCATGCAAGAATAACTTTAAGAGAGCCTGGAGGCATAACGACGATATTTGAGAGAGTGACAACTAGGATGCCAAGGAAAACCCAGGAGATAAAACCGCATCCGCACGGCATTGAAATAGGGCAGCTGATGAAGATGCTCTCTTCCACAGATTCAAAAAAGGTGCTATCCTTTCTTGTAAATGAGTTCAGCAGGGTAGGTTATACTACAGCCAAAGACGTATGCTCCAGGGCGGGGCTTAAGGGTGAGGAGGATCCTAAAAAGCTCAGCTATGATGTGACAAAAAAGCTCTATGAAGCATTAAAGGACACAAAAGTGTCTGTGCCACCGGCAGAGTGCTTGAGTCCAATATCAGAGACACTTCTGAGGAGATCTCTCAAGAATGAGTTCGATACAGAGTTTATAGCTGTTTCAACAAGGGAGCCAGAGGTTTACGGGGGGCACCCATTTCTTGTAGAGGCTGCGATAGCTTATCTGAAGAGTGCTGAAGAGCCGGTTATTATGAGGTTCGCAAACAAAGTACCATTGCTCTATCAGCAGGGCGGATGTGTGATAACTAAAGCCATAGAGAGCATAGACTGGAGGAGGTACGGATTGGAGCAGAGAGGCGGTAAGGGTTTGCCAAACGCTCCTGTTGCTTTTCTTGTGCATGTCGCATCAACAAATGTGCCATTTACCTCTGAAACAAAGGAGGCTATAGCTGAAATACCTGAGATTGAGGATGAGATAAAGAGCGCTCTCCGGGACTGTGCTAGGAAGCTCCAGTCGCATATGAAGAAGAAGGAAAAGTACAAAAAGCAGAAGGAAAAAGAGAGGATAATAAGAGAGATCCTTCCACTGATGGCTGAGAGATGCGCCTCATTTCTCGGCAAGCCCCCCATAGATCTGGAGCCGGTTATAGCAAGGATAATGGATGCTGTGACAATAGAGAGTGAAGTTAATTACAGCGAAGTTTGCAATGTGAGGCTGATAGTGAAGAACTACACGTCAAGGGCAAAGAGCTTTACACTCTATGCTACGGTGCCGAAGGAAGCGAAGCTGATATCATCCAAGCCAGGGTGCACAATGGATGAGAATGCTCTTGTCTTCAAGATACCGAGGATAAAGAGCAATGGTCTCTTTGAGATCCTTTACTCCTTATCGGGCATAGAGAAGGGGGATTATGATGAGCCCGAGCTTTACTTTGAGGGGATAGATGAGGTGTATGGGGCTGAGCCCTGGGTGATGGTATGAGCGTAGTTGAGGAATTAACGGAGATAATAAGCAGCCTTTATGAGCAGATGCGTAAAGGAGAGGTGCCCAGAATAGAGATAGCAACGAGGAGCAAGAGCAACCTTGAGTACAGCGATGAGTTCAGCGTCTGGAAGTACGGCACTTCCAGGAGCGTAAGAAGCGCGAAAAGCCTGGATGGTGCATCAATGCTTCTGCGCACCGTTTACACATCGGACTTCGTAAAGGATATGGTGGAGACAAACAAGACATCAACTCTCAGGGAGATGTACTATATAAGCGAAGGATGGAACAAGGCAAAGTTCAACTCTCAGGATGAGAGCGACAAGCTCGTTGAGGATTTAGAGATACTCACAGAGCATCTGAGAGAGGAGATGAAGCTTAGGCCGGAGGAGAATGGGGCAAGCATAATCGGTAACATAACGGTTGAAGAAAGGATAAGGACAGGTGGCACGAGGGTGATAAACTGCAGGGATGATGTCGGGGATGCAGGATACACCATACCATATAGCGTTGAGAAAGATAAGATAAATTTTAAAGGATGCGATGCGGATTTTGTAATAGCTATAGAAACAGGAGGTATGTTTGACAGGCTTGCGGAGAACCGATTCGATGAGGACGCCAGGGCTATACTGGTGCACTTAAAGGGTCAGCCAGCGAGGAGCACCAGAAGGCTTCTGCGGAGGATGAATGATGAGCTGCATCTGCCCATAGTTGTTTTCACAGATGGGGATCCATGGAGCTACAGGATATATGGAAGCGTTGCTTACGGAGCAATAAAGACAGCGCACATAAGTGAATATTTAGCTACACCCGGAGCAATGTTTGTCGGCATAACGCCCTCAGATATAGTGAACTATGATCTGCCCACAGATGTGCTGACAGAGAGGGATGTGGAAGCGCTGAATGCAGAGCTGAGTGATCCCAGATTTGATAACGAATTCTGGAAGGGTGAGATAAACCTTCAGCTCAGCCTGGGAAAGAAGGCAGAGCAGCAGGCTCTGGCAAAGTATGGTTTAGAGTATGTGACATCTGTCTATCTGCCAGAGAAGCTGAGCGCCATGGGCATTCTGAA
>WOYO01000046.1 GCA_011620765.1 Thermoplasmata archaeon | reverse complement strand
TGCACATATGATGTCAATGTGATAAAGGCATACCATCAGATGTATGCCAACAGAGGTTTAGCAGAGATAATACAGAACAATATAGCTTTAGTCGACATGCCTGAATGGAGCGAGGATGAAATCCAATTCGCTGAGAGGATACAGAAAGAGATAGGAGCAGAGGATAAAGGGCTCAAAGATGAGCCTGAAGAGCTAAAAGAGGCGAGCCCCACAGGAGGCTCAACGGATGTTGGAGACGTATCACTGGTTGCTCCAACAGCAACCCTGAGTATTCCCGTATATGTGCCAGGAAGCCCCGGGCACCACTGGAGCATAGTTGCTGCAACTCCCACATCTATGGGGCATAAGGGCATGATAGCAGGGGCGAAGGTGCTTGCCTTCAGCGCTCTGGATCTTCTCACAAATCCAGAGCTTTTAGCTCCCATAAGAGAAGAATTCTCTACACTCCAGGAAGAGCACCCGTATGCTCCATTCATACCTGAAGACAAGAAGCCAGAGGTGGACTTCTATGCTTCTGAGGCTGAGCACTGGAGATCAGAAAAGCTTGAGGATTGGAATAATTACTGGAATGAAGCCTTTGGAAGCATGGAGATCAAAGGTTAAAGAGCTTTATTCATAAAGAGAGAACACAACCACGAGGGAACTGAGAACTATAGCCATAACCATCAGAATGGTGAAAAAGCTCTCCTGTTTCAACCCCCTGTTTGCCCTGAAACCTGCATAGCTTCCCAGGGCAATGAGCGGAATGCATAGAAGGGCTTTTGAGATTGTTGAGAGCTCAATTATATCAAAGGAGATGTATGAAAAGAATTTGACCACATTGGTAAAGAAAAATAGCATTGTGAGCGTTGAGAGAAAGGTCTCTTTGGTGAAATTTTCCTGTGAAAAGTATATGGTTATCGGGAGAGAGCCTACCTGGGCTATTGCTGACACTACACCAGCGCCCACCCCTACTATGGGAGAAACCTTCTTCGGTATTTTGAAACTCAGCACACCCTTTATAGAGAGCAACTCCAATATGGAGAAGAGGAGACAGAGGAGACCTATTATTAACTTCAGATATGAGGAGCCGCCTGAGAGTATGAAGGAGCCTAAAAATATGCCTATCACCAGAAATGGAAGCATAGTTATGACGCTGCTCATGTCCTGTTTCCCCCAATACCTGTGGAGAGTAAAAAGATCAGCTATAATCACCATAGACACAACAAGACCATTTACCTCTGCTGGAGCAAAGAAAAGGGCGAAGACAGGAACTATGAGCAATCCTACACCAAGACCAAAACCTGTTATTATGAACCCTATAAGGAAAGAGCCTGCAATGAGGACTATTGTTTCATACACCATAAGAGATTACATGGTGTAGAGTTAAATTTTATCAAAGGAGCAGAGAGGTCATTTTGCTCTCCAGCCGCCATCTATTGTCAGCAGCGTCCCGGTGACGTATCTTGAGTCTTCGCTGGCCAGATAGAGCATTCCCTTTGCGATATCCTCTGGCTTGCCAACCTCCCCCATGGGCACCATACCAATTATGAGCTGTGCGAACTGTGAATCTTTGAAGAGATCCTGCGTCATCCCTGTTGTGATGCCTCCGGGGCAGACAGCATTTACCCTTATCCCTGATTTTGCGTACTCGCATGCTACCTGTCTGGTCAGCCCCACAACTCCGTGCTTTGATACAGTGTAGGCTGTTCCTCCAGCCATAGCCCCTATCCCAGCAACAGAGGCCGTGTTCACTATAACCCCACCTTTTCCCTGTTTAAGGAATTCCTGTATTGATCTCTTGCAGCCGTAGAAGCATCCTTTCAGATTTATGTTTATGATCCTGTCCCACAGGTTATCGTCAACCTCTGCGCATGGCACCATGTTGTCGAATACACCTGCATTGTTCACCATAATATCCAGCTTCCCGAAGGCTTTAACAGTCTCGCTCACCGCTCTATCTACATCATCCCATCTGGAGACGTCTGCTTTTATTGTTATTGCTTCTCCGCCCCCTTTCTTTATCATCTCTGCTGTTTCTTTAGCTGTCTCTTCAACGTAATCCACCACAGCAACTTTAGCCCCTTCCTCTGCAAACAGCTTTGCAGCAGCCCGCCCCATGCCAGATCCTGCTCCCGTAATTAGAGCAACTTTTCCATCAAGTTTTCCCATTTTTCTCACCAAATAATATTACTTTTATTTCTATTTAATAACTTTGAGCATACTATAGATTTTAAGCCAAAAAGACACATATTGCAGGAAGGGATGTGATATGAGCAATAGGGATTAGAAAAATCAGCATAACAAAAGAATACGGAAAGCGGAAAAAGAAAAAGGCGTATACAGGTCTCAATGAGAAAAATGGAAGAATATATCCAGGTGATCACAACTGTAGAGAGTAAAAGAGATGCTGAAAGAATAGCCAATGCTCTGGTAGAGAAACACCTTGCTGGCTGTGTTCAGATATTGGGCCCAATAGAAAGCACATACTGGTGGGAGGGCAGAATTGAAAGAACAGAAGAGTGGTTATGCGCTATCAAGAGCGAAAAGAGCCTCTATAATGAAGTTGAAAGAGCCATTAAGGAGAACCATCATTATGAGATACCAGAGATATTAGCCATACCTGTTATAAAAGGAAATAAAGATTATCTGGAATGGCTGAGCAAAGAGCTTAAGGAATAAAAGCCAGCATAGCCTGGTCTACTCTCATTCATAACCTGCCCTCTCACTAATGATCTCTCAACTGACTCCCATAAGCTCTGAGGACCCTCTTCTCCTATATCATATGAGAGGTATGATCTCTGTGATCACATAATCCACAAAACTATCAAAATCCGCCCTGCTGAACATCGTAACAACGCAATTCCTGGTCAACCCAACAACCCTGTTGTTTAATGAAAAGACCACATACCATGGCTTTCCATGCTTGAGATATTCTGCGTATAGTTCAGTATCCCTTAAGCTCTGCCCATAGAGCGAGAGCTTCTTTATGTCAGGTATATCTATATCGTCAAAGAATATTACCTTGCTGTTGCTCTCTTCCGCAAGGTTCTGTAGCACCTCAGCTCCTACCCTTGCCTCAACAATCTTGCCAAGACTTATAAATAGCTCCTTGCTGAGCATGTTTGCTATCTGGTTTGCTCTGCTCTTCTTTTCAAAGACTATGAGAAAAGAACCGTAAAAGATTATTGGCACATCCCTTGTTGCTGGTTGCGCTATCCTCTGCCCTCTGTGGTTTATGTGTATAAGGTAATCTTCTCTGTACACCGCTCTTATCGCTTTTCCATCCTTTCTCACATCTTCAATGCTCTGCACAAGTTTTATTCCTTCCTCCTCCACTTCTCTGTGCACAGTTTTGAGTTTGCCTGCTATCTCCCCCTCTTCGTTTACCCTGAATATCTTGCATGCCAGAACCATATGCATAAATGCGATGTAAAGTTTAATATTTCTTCTATCCATTTAAGGAAGATGGCATGGATAAAAGAAGTACGGCTTGAGAACTTCATGAGCTATGATTATGCTAGAATCCCACTGAAGGACGGGGTCAATCTCGTCGTAGGACCTAATGGTAGCGGGAAGTCTTCAATCCTTTTAGCTATCTCTCTGGCCTTCGGGCAGATATACACAGAGCGCTCGAAAAAGCTGAGCGATCTCATCAAATGGGGCAGGGATGCTGCCAGGGTCTCTTTGTTGATAGACAACTCCAAAAAGAATGGTAGGAGAACATTTGGTTTCTCAAATTCAGACACGGTGATGATATCTCGCTACATAAAGAGTGATGGAAGCTACTGGTATGAGATAGACTACAGGGAAGCAAGCTTATATGAGGTCCAATCCATTTTCAGAAGAATAGGCATAAATCCGAGCAATATGCTCATAATAATGCACCAGAACACCCTTGAGCGATTCAGCGCTCTGAAGCCTGAGGAGAAGCTTTCGTTGCTTGAGGATGCTGTGGGTTTCGGGAGTTATAGAAGCAGGATCATAGATTCCAGAAAAAAGCTTCAATCTGTGAGAGGTGAGCTTGAAGAGGTTGAAAAGAGCTCTGCGAACGTCAATGAGACCATGGCTTACTGGAGCAGAGTTTATGAAGCGTTTTTGCAGAAGAAAAAGCTTGAGGAAAAGTTAGGCTCTTTAGCTCTTGAGCTCTCCTGGGCCAAGGTCCTGCGTGAAGAGAGGAATCTTGCGAAGCTGGAGAAGGAGGCGGAGAAGAAGAAAAAGGAGGTAGAGAGACTTGAGAATGAGATAGGTCTCTGGAGCGCAGATGCGGAAAAAATGAGAGAAGAGCTCCTGCGCAGCATGAGCGAAAAGTCGCTTGAGGCATATGTAAAAAAGAGGGTTGATGCTGCGCTCAATGCTTTCAAAATTGAGCTTTTAAAAGGAGAGATCCTCTCTTTGAATGAAGAGATAAAGAGGATTGCGCAGTACTTAGAATCCACAATGCCCCAGGGTGCGAGAATAGAGAGCAATAGAACAACAAAGGAGATAGAGGAGGAGATAGGAAAAACAAAGGAAGAGATAGTAAGGATAGGGGACATCCCAGAGAATGCGGAAGAGGTCTACAGAAGCTTTGCTGATGAGTTCTATAAAGTAGAGGAGAAGCGCAAAGAGCTGGAAGGAAACAGAGAGGCTGTCGGGGGGGAGTTAAAGGAGAGAGAAAAGAAGTGGAGAGAGAAGGTTGAGGAGCTGATAAAGAGCATTGAGCCCAGGTTCAGAGCAATTCTGAGGGAAGTGGATGGGGATGGATACATAAAGGTTGTCGGTCAGAGTGTAGAGGAGAGCGGTCTGGAGATATATGTGGGTTTCAAGGGTAATGAGCCAAGGCTTCTGGATCCCATGACACACAGCGGTGGTGAAAGAGCTGCAGCCACAATGGCTTTTCTTCTAGCGATACAGCAGAACATAAAATCAAAGTTCAGGGCTATAGATGAGTTTGATGTGCATATGGATCTGCACAACAGGGAGAGGATATATAACATTATAATAAACAGCGTCAAAGAGGATGAGCAGTATCTGATAATAACCCCCAACCAGATAACTGTGAGAGATGAGAGGATGGGTATCATTGTCGTGCAGAGAAGCGGAGAAGCGCTGGCTATGAAGAGGGAAGCATGAATGTCTATGAGGAGATAGAGGAATTCCTTGAGCTGTGCAAAAAGATAATTGAGGAAGGCAAGGATCCCTTCAACCTGGACGTAAAAGAAGCTCTAGAGAGGCTTAAGGGGTTGAAAGACAGCTTTGATGATCTCGATATGGACTCTGAAGCTCTATGGACGCTAACGGAGATCATTGAGGCACAGGAAGGATGGCTGGAAAAGAGGCTGGGCTCAATGCTGATAGATCCCATGCTCGTTGAATTCAGAATAAAAGGAATGAGCAGGGAAGCGCTTAGAGCTCTGGCTATCAGGTGCTACCATCCCATAGCTACCATAGAGACTTTTACTACCGCAAGGATAAAAGAGGCTGCTGGTTACTGGAGGACGAAAGAGAAAGGTAAATGGGCTTTTGGTGAAGAGAGCGCATATGAGATAGAGCCCATATATCTAAAAGAGCTCTATAACTTAGATATTCTCTCAAGAGAGGAGTTTGAAAAGAAGATGGATGAGCTAAAAAGAGAGCTCAGCGGTGTAAAAAGCATGGATTATTTTGATTTTGTGAAGGGAAAGAACTTTCAGGAGACGTTTGAGAGAGCCTATGTTCTCTCATTTCTGATAACAGAGGGCTTTGCCCTGTTAAATGTGGACAGAATAAATGAGAAGGTAGAGATCGCAAGAGCTGGAAAAAAAGGAAAGAAAAGTTCTTCCGTTGCTATACCGGTGTGGTGATCATGGCTGACGAAAAGGAGAGAGCTCTGGAACTTCTCATGCTGAGGAGACACAGGATACCGGGAGCAACAGAGAGCGAGCTCATCTCAGAATTTGGTAAAGGATACGCTGATATACTGAAAGAGCTGGAAGGAGCACTGCAACCTCTGGGTTTAGAGATAAGGGGCGTTGAGGACACAAAGGGAGAAAAGAGATATTTCATAACCTTTAAAGAGGTAAAAAAGAAAACAAATATACCAAGGATAGATGAGGTCTCCGCTATAATAGCCTGTGTAGCGTACATAAATGCAAAAAAAGAGAAGGTGAAGAGAGAGGAGCTTGAGGGTCTGCTGAAGGAAAAGTTCTCAAGAAGGTCAATAGAGATCTACCTCTCAAAGGCTATAAGAGAGGGATACCTTGTTGAGAAGGATGGTTATTTTGATATAGGGTGGAGAAGCCATGCAGAGATAGATTTAAAAGAGCTGAGCAATATCCTTACTGGATGAGCTGGTATTACGCTTTTAATGACGAGCTTCAGCAAAAACTTGATGGAGCATACACGCTGTGCCAGAAGCTTCTCACACTGAAGCGTGGGAGCGAGGAATACAAAGAAACGCTGAAGCAACTTTTTGGTAGTATAGGAGATAAAACTGTGGTTAGAGCACCATTTTTCTGTGATTATGGAAAGAACATCTTCATAGGCAGTGACTGCTTCATAAACTATGATTGTGTGTTCCTTGATGAAGGAAGAATAGACATAGGAGACAGAGTGTGGATCGGTCCGGGGGTGCACATATATGGTGTTGAGCATCAACTTGAGGTAGATAAAAGGAGTAATATAAGAGATGTGCCTGTTGTTATAGAGAATGATGTGTGGATTGGTGGGCATGCCACGATATTGCCGGGCATTACGCTGGGCAGGGGCTGTGCGATCGGCGCAGGGAGTGTTGTTACAAAGAGCGTTAACAGTAAGACTGTTGTAGCTGGCAATCCCGCAAAAGAGATAAGGAAAATAGTATAAAGCAAAAAGTGCATAGTTTAATTATGCGATTCAACCTTAGAAGAAAGAAAAAAGAAGAGCCTTCTGTTGAAACTTTTGAGCAAAATTTTGTTCCACAGCAGGAGTTTACTCCATCGCAGGAAGGCGGCGCCCCGGACATTCTGATGAGCAGGGTTGACATGCTTGATTCCTCTGTAACAGCCCTGAGAGGCTGGGTTGAAGATGCTAGGAATAGGATAACTGGTTTAGAGGGAACGATTAACGATACAATTGTGCCCCTGAGAAGCGATCTCGAAGAGGTTAAGAAGGACATAAGCTCGATGGACGAGAAGTTACAGCAGCTTATGGCCCTGTACGAAGTAATATCGACGCAGTATAATCCATTTATAGAGACATCCGCAGCCCCACCACCGCAAACCAGAGAGGAGAGTAAAGAAGAGAAAGAGATAGAGCAGCTTTTGCGCTCTGTTGCCCCTGAAGAGTTTGTAGCAGCTCCGGGCGAAAGCGTTGTGGAGATGCAGGAAGGCTATGAGACTTTAGAGGAGCCTGAATCTGCTGAGCTTGCGCCCATAACAGAGGAGGAGTTCGGCATTGACCTTGAGCCGGGTTATGGACCTGGCTATGGACCTAAAGTAGTTTTAAGCAGCATACCCGATACCTATAGCAGCAATGCATTTGCCATAAAACTTCTCGAATTCCTTATATCAAAGATCGGCAGAAAAAACCTCCCAGATCTATTAGAGTATTATGAATCCATAGGCTGGATAGGCAAGGACGCAAGGAAGCAGCTTCTTGAAATGGCATCAGGCGTCTCTGTCAGAGAGGGTTCTTCCACAGACTGGAAGCTCAGCGCTGCTGACAACCTCAAGGTGCTTCAGTTCATCCAGGAGATAAGAGGGAAGCCAATAAGGAAGAGCGAGCTTGAAGAGATTGATAGAAAGGCAGAGAAAATAAAGGGCGCATGAGCCTAAGCTCTGTGGCAGTAACATCAATTCTAGTAGTAGGCCTTATAGTCGCAGGTGGAATTTTATTACAGAGCATAACATTCAATCTGGAGCGCTTTATAGAGGGGTATGAGAATCTAAACGAAATAAGCAGTTCAGCAAGAGACGTAAAGGTAAGTATAACAGAGATCAGCGTTTCAGCAAAGGATGCTGTTTTGAGGATAGATGTGCTAAATGAAGGGCAAAGAGAGGTTAGCGATATATACGTGATGGTCGATGGATCCGTTGTTCTGCACGAAAATAGCACGGTTTTCCCTTATGAGACCGTAACCTTAGAGATACCTCTAGAAAAAGCGAGCCTGCAGAGAGGGAGCAGGATAAAGGTCATAGCTGACGGCTTCGCTGCTTACGCTGTATACTCCTAGGCTATCTCGTAGTTTTCCCCATCTTTTGGCAGAAGAACGTTGTAATTCGACAGATCCTTCGCCAGCAGCTCTCTCTTATCTCCATGGTAGAGCACAACATTTTTGGGACTGCATTCATCTATAAATTTCACAAGAGCTCTGTGATCAGCATGCGCTGAGAAGTCAAAGAACTTTACATTACATTTTGGTTTTCCTATATCCCCATCGAGTTCTATCATCCCTGTGTCAAGCAGTCTTCTTCCATTGGTGCCCTCAACCTGGTATCCTGTGAGAAATATGCTGTTTTTTTCATCATCCTTTATGTGTTTTATATAGAACAGTGCCGGTCCTCCGTCGAGCATACCGCTTGTGGTTATCACCGCACCACCGTTCTTCAAAAGCTTTTTTCTGTGTGAATCATTGTTTACAAACTTTACCTGACTGAGCGCTTTTTTTAGCTTGCTTACAGATCGCAAAAATTTTCCATCGCTCAAGAATGTTGTTGCGATCCTTTTGCTCATGCCATCCAGATAAACATCTACACCAAGGCTCTCAAGCATCATGGCTACTTCCTGGCTTCTTGCCACAGCAAACGCGGGTATGACAGCTACGCCTCCCCTCTTTATGGTATCGCTAACGTCATCTCTGAACTCTTTTACAAGCTCTTCTCTGTTCGGGTGTTCTCTTCCTGCATATGTTGATTCTATGAAAAGGTTATCACATCTTATCGGCTTTACCCCATCTACCAACATGGAATCTACCGTGTTCATATCCCCTGTTATCAGAGTCCTTGAACCGTTGTTTATTTCAAACATTGTTGACCCTGGTATGTGTCCGGAGGAATATCCCCTTACATCTATTTCCCCTAGCTCAAATTTCTCGCCATACTCTATAGGCTCGAAGTAGTTGCGCAGGCTCGCTACATCGCCCTCAGAGAATGGAAGGCTATAGCCCTCTAACTTTGATACCTTTAGATTATCTCTGGCAAGGATCTCTGTTATGCTCTGCGTCATTGTGGTGGCAAATATCCTTGGTCCCCTCGCGGAAGAGAGCCAGGGTATGAGACCACTGTGGTCTACGTGCGCGTGGGTCAGCAAGCAGAAATCTATGTTCGGACTCTCCTTAGGGAAAGACGGCGGTTTACCCGGTGTAAACCCATAGTCCAGCAAAAACCTGTACTCGGGCAAATCGAACAGTATGCCCGCCATACCTACCTCTTCAGCTCCTCCTAGAAAAGAAAATTTCATCTTCTCTCACCTCTACCTTGCAAAACACCTGTCAGGTAGTTTTTCATATATGTTTGTCTCTTTTTTTTCTCCATTGTTATCACTGAAAATTGATGCTTTCTTTATAGATCCTCTCTCAAGGATCCAGTAATGTATTCTCCACTCCCTGCTATCATAGAGAGTGACAACCTCCATTCCGGGCCTTATAAAACCTGCATTTTCTAAAGCATAGAATAGTTGTCTGTCCTGTGGCTCAAGTATATTATCTATCACCCTATCTTCAAATCCGAACAAATTTAGCACTGCTTCAGCACCTTTAACTGCATCATCTTCATCCAGTTTGAGTTTCCCCTCAATTGCTTTAACTAACTCCTCCCGGGTTATAAGGTCCTTCATTTTGTCTTCACTTCAATTATAGTATATAGCATAACAAATATTTAAAACCTTTGTTATGGGACTTTTTATTCAGTTTCAATAATTATTATAACAGGATGAAGCATTATCCTAACAGGATGATCTCCCTGAGGCGTGCAACAGCGAAAGATGCAGAGATCCTTGCCAGATGGTTCAATGATAGAACAAACACAGAATACATGGAAGATACAAGAGAGAGCTATGATGCAGAATACTTAAAAGATAAATTGGGAGCTATGGATTTTATGATCCTGCTCGATGAAAAACCTGTAGGCTACTGCTCTCTATACGATATCAAAGATGGCAGGGCAGAGATATCCGTACTGATAGGTGATAAAGCTAAACAGGGTAAAGGCTATGGGAAGGAGGCTTTACGCTTGTTGTGCGATACTGCATTTAAGGAATTTGGTTTGAAAGAGCTCTTTGCTCGCGTTGATGAGGATAACGCACCATCTTTAAGGATATTAGATATGTGTGGTTTTTACAGAGCTGGAAAGAAGGGCAGGGATATCCTCTTTGTTAAGAAGAGCTATAGCTTATAACCGAACTTTCGCAAAAGAGCTTTTCTCTCTTTTTTCTTATCCTCATTCTCCACTCCTTCAGGCTTATACCCATCTATCACACCAAGAATTCCTCTCCCCTGTGTGGTCTCGCAAACTATAACCTCTAAAGGATTGGCAGTTGCGCAGTGTATCGTGCATACTTCAGGAACGCTTTTCAGCCAGTTCAGCAGATTTATGGGAAAAGCCTCGCCCAGGAGAATGACAAATATGTGTCCTGCACCTATGTCTAAGGCTATCCTGCACGCTCGGTCTATGAGATCTCCATCATTCCCCTCCCATCTCACAAGGCAATCACCAGAAGCTTCATTGAATGCTATTCCGAAACTGCAGGAAGGCATTGCGTTTTTTATCGCTTCATAGAGATCCTCTATGCTCTTTATGAAGTGCGTCTGCCCAATTATTATGTTCATGCCCTCTGGCTTTTCCACCGGGATCGCTTTTATTTCCATATGTGATTAAATGACGCTTTGTTTATTAATCTTTTTTATCTTTTGATTTTCGATAGGCGCATCCAACATCTTTGTTTATACGGAAGGCTGAGAAGCTCTTTAAACACAAACTATTTAAATAGGGGGTATCATATATCTTGAGGTGAAAAATGTCCAGGGTGGAAAGAGAGATTCTTGAAAAGCACGGGATAGACATGAACGTGCTGATGGAAAAGTTGAGAAAGGCGGCAGCTTCGGAGCTTCTGACCTATTACTACTATACTCTGATACGCTATAATCTCGCAGGGCCAGATGCTGAGGCGGCGAAGGAGATAGCGGAGGATGCAAGGCTTGAGGACAGATGCCACTTTGAGATCCTGGTACAGAGGATCTATGAGTTAGGAGGTGAGCTCTACAACACACTGAGAGAGCTTGAGGAAGATGCTGGCTGCAAGAGCCCTTACTTACCAGAGAACAGGGACACAAAGTCCCTGCTAAAGGTTCTGCTCGATGCTGAGAGGTGCGCTGAGAGGATATATCATGATCTCTGCGATTACACATTCGGCAAGGATCCAGTGACCTATGATTACTCTTTAGCCATATTACACGAAGAGGTTGAGCATGAAGCATGGTTTGAAGAGCTATTAGACATGGGCAAGAGCGGGCATTTCAGGAGAAGGTATCCCGGAGAGAGCCCCTTCACAAAGAAGTTCAGACACATAGAGAAGGACTAACCCAGAGCTACATCAAGCAACATCATAACCGCAAAGCCGAGGAAGGCCCCCATAGTTGCTATGTCCGGGTTCTCCCTCTCTGCCTCCGGTATCACCTCTTCAATAACCACAAATATCATAGCTCCTGCGGCGAAAGCTAATGCATATGGCAAAATAGCTCTGGCACTTATTGCTATTGCAGCACCTGTAACACCAGCGATAGGCTCAACAATGGCTGATAGCTGCCCATAGAAAAAGCTCTTTTTTACACTCATGTTCTCTCTACGCAGAGGAAAAGAGACCGCAAGACCTTCAGGAAAGTTCTGTATGCCTATGCCAATAGCTAAAGCTATCGCTGTAAGGGTAGTGTAGCCTTCCAAGCCCGCAGCCGCAGCGCCGAAAGCAATGCCGACCGCCAGGCCTTCAGGTATGTTGTGCATGGTTATCGCAAGCACCAGAAGAGTAGTTTTGTTCCATGAGGTCTTCACACCCTCTCTTTCGCTGAGCGGTGCTTCTAAGTGCAGGTGTGGCACCACTCTATCCAAGACTCTTAGCGTAATGCCGCCTAGCAGAAAGCCTACTAACGCAGGCAACCATGGTGCAGCACCAATCTCTGAAGATAGCTCTATCGCAGGTGCAAGCAGCGACCAGTAACTTGCGGCCAGCATCACCCCGGCTGCAAAGCCAAGCATAGCGTCCAGCAACTTTTTGCTCGGCTCTCTTAATAAAAAAACAAAAGCAGCACCCAACGCTGTCAGAGCCCATGTGAAGCATGTTGCCAGGAGCGCCTGAAGAACAGGGTGCATGCTCTTTAGCTGCATCTCATATAATAAAGCTATCTATGGCGCAACTCTATTAAAGAGAGAGATGTCTTATCTCTGTGCGATTTACCAGAAAGAGCCTATCCAGGTTCAATGGAAGAGATAGTATGCCTGCTTACATCGCATTTGAGGGCAAAGTTTATGACGTCACTGAGAGCCCTTTATGGCGCAATGGAGGACATCAGGCAGTGCATGAAGCTGGAAGAGATCTCACCAGAGAGCTGAATAACGCACCGCACGGTAAGGAAATGCTTGATAAATTTCCTATAGTTGGGGAATTTCTGTGGTATAAGGAGATAGAGCACACCGCAGATGCAGGAATAAGAGCTTATGGTGCAACAATAGACGAGCTTTTTGAGAACTGCGCTTATGGAATGCACTCAATAATGTTAGAAAACTATGATGTGCCTAAATCTAAAGAGAGATCTTTTGATTTTGAGCTCGAGAGCGACAACCTAGAGTCTCTTTTAGTGAAATGGTTGAACGAGCTTCTTTTCTACTTTGAAACAGAATCTTTAGTATTTTCCGATTTTGTGGTTAAGATCAATAAAAAGCTAAAGGCAAAGGCCTCCTTTGAGAGGTATGATGAAAAAAAGCATGGTTATGCAACCCTGATAAAGGCAGTAACCTACCATAACCTGGAGATAAAAAAAGAGAAAGATATTTATGTAGTAGAGGTAATATTTGACGTTTAGGTGACAGGATGAAATTGAAAAAGATTGGTGAATGCAGATATGAGATACCGGTGGACTACAAAGCCGGAATGAGGGTTCCCGGGCTTATATTCGCAAATGAAAGCATGGTAGAGAATGTATCAGAGGCTGTTGAGCAGGTAGCTAATGTTGCCACCTTGCCCGGGGTGTTAAAGCATTCATTAGCAATGCCAGATATGCACTGGGGTTATGGCTTTCCTATAGGTGGAGTAGCTGCCATGTCTCTTGAGAACGGTGTTATAAGCCCCGGAGGCGTAGGTTTTGACATAAACTGTGGCGTCAGACTCCTTGTCTCTGATGTTCCATATGAGGACATCAAAGGAAAGCTCAGAGCTCTGGTTGACAGGATATTCAAAGAAGTGCCAAGTGGTGTAGGATCAAAGGGAAAGCTGAGGCTGAGCCCCGAAGAATTGAAAAAGCTTGTGATAGATGGCGCCTCATGGGCTGTGGATAAAGGTTATGGTTACGCTGATGATATAAAATGCATAGAGGAAGAGGGGTGCATGAAGAATGCTGATGCAGATGCAATAAGCAAGAGAGCGATCCAGCGGGGCGCCCCGGAGGTAGGAACTCTGGGTGCGGGCAACCATTTCCTTGAGATCCAGAAGGTTGAAAAGATATATGATGAGAGAATAGCAAAGGCTTTTGGCCTCTTTGAAGGCCAGATAACCGTGATGATCCACACAGGTTCAAGGGGCTTCGGTCACCAGGTATGCACTGATTTTCTTGAGGTTATGGAAAAAGCATCTAAAGATTATGGCATAACTCTTGCTGATAGGCAGTTAGCCTGCGCTCCCATTGAGAGCAACGAGGCGCAGAATTACTATGGCGCTATGTGCTGCGCAGCCAACTATGCATGGGCAAACAGACAGATCATAACGCACTGGGTTAGAGAGAGCTTTGATGGAGAGCTCAGAGTGCTTTATGACGTTGCGCACAACATAGCTAAATTTGAAGAGCACGATGTTGATGGTAAAAACGTCAGGTGCTGTGTTCATAGAAAGGGAGCAACCAGAGCCTTTTATGACAGAAGCGAAATACCACAGGTTTACAGGGCTGTGGGGCAGCCAGTGCTCATACCCGGGGATATGGGGACTGCCAGCTATGTCCTTGTCGGAACCGAGCAGGCTATGAAAGAAACCTTCGGCTCAACGTGCCATGGAGCAGGGAGGCTTTTGAGCAGGCATCAGGCTCTGAGGGATCTAACATATGAAGGTGTGAACTCGGAGTTGAGAGACAAAGGCATATATCTGAGAGCCGCCAGCAAAAAGGTTGCGGTTGAAGAGGCGCCTGAGGCTTACAAGAGGGTTGATGAGGTTGTTGATGTATGCGAGAAGGCAGGGATCTCAAAGATTGTTGCAAGGATGGTGCCTTTGGGCGTAGTGAAGGGCTAGAGAGCTATAGCTCCATTCTTTAGCACAGGGCAAACGTCAAAAGCATCCTTCTGCAAGCAAAAGCCTATATCTTTCTCAAATCCATGCTCTTTTAGCCTCTTCGCTCCTGAACAAACCCTTACATCCTCTTCCTTAACTCTCTTCGCCAAAATAGCAAAGTCGTTCGATGGCTTAAGAGACTCTGCTATGCACCCTGCGCCATAGAGATCCTCAAGGGCAAATTCTTTTGCCTCTAAACCGCAGCAAACAAGACATACTTTTGTATAGCCCTCTCTTTCCATTTTTTCCTTCACAGCGCTTGCATTGAGGACTGATCCTATCAAAACGTTTTTCCCCATAAGCGCTCTTATCACCTTCGTGCCAGCGCTTGTGCGATGCACTATTGTTTTTCCTTTTATGCTTTTATCCAGCGCAGATGGGGAGTTGTTCATGTCGAAGCCCCTTATGCTTTTCGTTCTGCTCTCTCCAGCTAACAATATCCTTTCTTTTGTTTGTTTTTTCAATTGAAAAGCCTCCTTTGTCGTCTGCGCAGGGATAATTTTTTTTGCTCCAAGAGCCAGAGCTGTTACTATAAAGCTTGTAGCCCTGAACACATCTATAACAACATAGCAATCTGCGCTCTCTTCAGCTCTGGAAAACCATACAACCTTAAACAAAGGTTATGCCCCCCTTTATGCTTTTTATTTTAACAAGTGTATAGGGCTCAATTTTTAAGCGATCTCTGCCCCCTTCGAAGCACTTTTCTATTATGGCGCAATATCCGCAGAGCTCTGCCTTTGCCTCTTTTACCATATCTATCAGAGCTATGCATGTCGAGCCGCTCGCTAAGAAGTCATCCACTATCAGCACTCTATCATTCTCATTCAGATATCTTTTTGATATGGCGAGAGGTATCTTTTCGCCTCTGGTAACAGAGTATGCCTCTCTGAAATAAACGTCTGAGCCAAGTGTTTTTGGCAACTTCTTCTTAGCGTAGAGCATGGGCACTTTTAGATGGAAAGCTGTGAAGCACGCTGGGGGTATACCGCTAGCTTCGACCGTTAAAACCTTGGTCGCTGAGGGAAACTTTTCTGCGAAATCGATGCCTATCTCATTCATTATCTCCATATCCACAAGGTGATTTATGAATCCGGCAACATTTATTATGTTGGGCTCAACTATTATGGCATCCTTTTTTATTCTCTCCCTGATTTTTTCTTTTAGCTCCATAAATAGAATGTTCTTCTCTCTTAAATTTGTTCTTTTATCGAGTTAGAGAGAGATGAAAAACGGAAGATAGGAAAAGATAGATACATAATATTAATATAATGAAAATCCGTTGGCGTTTATGCGTTTCTTCTTTATAGAACATCCCAAAAGTGCTCTTCTGCTGATGCTTCTGGTTACAGCAGCGCTTGCCCTTCCCATATCGCAGATGAGGATAGAAACAGACATGACAGCCTATCTGCCATCCGATATTCCTGTTGTGCAGGCATTGAGTGAAGTTGCGAGCAACTGGGCTACAGAGTATTACATCCTGCTCATAAACTCCGACAGCGTGCTTGATAAAGAAGTGCTTGATGAGATGCAGCGTGTAGAATCCATGATTAATCCGGATGTTAATGATGGGGGTTTGAGGGATGGCGTTGTATACACGATGTCAATAGCCTCTGTTCTATCCATAATGCCTTTTGATGTGAATGCGCAATCAATAATCTCTCTTCTCCCATCAGAGATAACAGGGATGCTTGTGAACGAGGATATGACGCAAACAGCCATGCTCGTTGGGGTCTATCCCTTCGCAAACAGAACGGCTCTAACACAGCGCATCAGAGCAGTTGTGGAGGACTCATCTCTAAACATCTCTGTGACAGGTTTACCCATAATATCTGAAGAGGTACTGGTATGGGCATATGACCAGATGTATATCATCTTGCTTGTTGTCATAATTCTATTTGCAGTGATATATGCATTTCATAGAACCATAAAGAGCATATTCATATGTCTCATTCCAAGTCTTCTAGCGATGGCTCAAACCTACGGGCTCTTAGTTCTATCGCGTGTCACTTTAACCCCTGAAATAGTCCTGCTTGTAGCTCCTATGTCTCTTGCGCTTGGGGTTAACTATGCAATATACCTCATGGAAAGGTTTTCATCAACAAATAGCGCAGATGCTAAAGAAAGATTATACACGACCGCAAGAACTACAGGCATTGCGATCTTTCTGTCAGCGCTCACAACAATTGTTGGCTTTGTCTCATTAGTGTTTGGAATTCTTCCGAGCGTTAGAGTTCTGGGCATAGCGCTTGTTATGGCGATATCCCTTGTTTTCATATCAACTGCCATACTGGTACCTGCACTGATACTGATACTGAAGTATGAAAAGAATGGTTCATCCCACCTGTGGCAACGCCTCAGTGAGTACCCCATCAAACACGCTAAAGCAATAGTCTCTGTGATACTCATTTTTACCATAGCATCTCTATTCTGCATCACCACAGTATCCACCAGCGCAAACTATATGGAGATGGTCCCTGAAACCATACCCTCTATAAATACGATGATGGAATATTCAAAAAACATGTCCTCAAGCGCCCAGCCAAACATGATGCTGGTTAAGGGAAATATTACTGATGTCAGAGCTTTGGAAGCTCTTGATAACTTCATAAATGAGCTCAACACGATAGAAAATATCTCAGCCTTTGGCATACCAACGATCTATAGAGCAATATGGGAGAATATCCCTCTTTTCCCGGAGCTCTACGGATCTTTTCCATCAGAGCAGTGGCAGATCAACATCTTAAACCACCTTATGACCAGCTTTGCTGGTGATGAGATTCTCAGCAC
>WOYO01000057.1:6038-17262 GCA_011620765.1 Thermoplasmata archaeon | reverse complement strand
GGCATGAGCTTAGCGGTGAGATAGTTGAGAGCAGGAGCCCTCTATTCTCTGAGGGTGCTATGGTGGGTGTGCAACCCGCTATACCATGCAACAGATGCACTCAATGTCTCAGGGGCTACAGAAACCTTTGCGAGAACAAGGTCTCTATATCATATGCAATAGATGGTGGTTTTGCGGATTACATAGCTATACCACCGGAGGCTTTGCTCTCTGGCTGTGTTGTCGAACTGGGAGCCTCACCCATAGAGTGCTCAATAGCTGAGCCTTCAGGCTGCGATGGGCAGGAGATCTCCCATGTTTTTCTGGGAGATAGCGCTCTGGTAACAGGCGGAGGCCCCCCTGTCATTATGCATGCTCTCCTGACAAAGATAAGAGGATCCAGCAGGATTATTGTATCCGAGATCTCTGAAGAAAGAGCAGGACTGATAAAAGAGTTTGATGGGATAGGTAGGATAGCAACAGACAATCCTGAGCGCATTGTTATGGAGGAGACAGGAGGCGCTGATGTTATTATAGTTGCTGCGCCCTCCAAAGAAGCACAGCAGAGCGCTATAAAACTTGCAGCAAAGAGGGGTAGAATCAATTTCTTTGGTGGTTTGCCAAAGGGAAGCTCCCAGATAAACATAGATGGGAATGAGATCCATTACAAAAAGCTCTTCGTCCATGGAACCAGTGACTCCACTCCCTGGCATTACAGAAAGACTATAGGGCTAATAGCAAGCAAAAAGATACCTGCTGCAAGAATAATAACACATGTTATGCGCCTAAAGGAGTATAAAAAGGCTTTAAGAACAATAGATGAGGGCAAAGCTCTTAAGGTGGTGCTCAAGCCATGAACGAGAGCAATGATGCAACAAAATACAGGTTTGTTGTTCTGGTCATGGATATGCTAGTTTATATGATGTTCATGGCGATACTGATCTCTTTTTCTATATCCGCTCCTTTCCTGAAAGAAGACTTTGGGTTGAGTGATATAACGCTAAACTATGGGTATATAGCCTATACTGCAGGTCTTGTGGTATCCATGTGGTGGGGAGGCAAGTTTTTTGATAGGCATGGAATAAATAAAACCATGATCCTTGCCAGCGTCTTTTTTCTTGTTCCCCAGTTTCTTATACCCTACGTCCCTTCATGGAGCGCTATGGTGTTTCTCAGGTTTGTTCAGGGCAACGTGCTGGCAATGTTCCCAGGCTTAGTAGCTATGAATGGATTATGGTTTCCAGAGAAAGAGCACGGCTTGGCATCTGGTATTTTCATGGGTGGTGCTCCCCTGGGCACTGCCATTGGAAATTATCTATGCTCTGTGCTTCTACCATTGCTTGGTTGGAAGGACACATTTATAGCACTTGGTTTTATAGCGCTCTTTTTTGTAGTCCTGTGGTTTGCTCTCGTTGCTTCTAAAACAGCGATAAAAGAGAGGCCTGAAAAGAGAGAAGAGAGGAAAAGCACAGACGCTATATATAAAAATCCCATAGCGCTGCTTCTTGCCTTTATAATGCTGGGTAACTGCTGGCAGATCTTTGCAATGTATGGCGTAACACAGAGCATGCTCTTTGACTATGGCTATGGACTGGAGGCTGTTGGTATCCTCGGTCTAGTTCTGGGTCTTATTGGAGTCTTCTCAACTCCGATGGGTGGGATAACATCTGATGTTATGGCTAAAAGAATGAACATGACCAGGGCAAGGGTCATATCCATGCTTATAGGTTTTGTTATAGCATTCATTGCCACTCTTCTGGTGCCTTTCCTTGTGCAGTTTAGCTTTGCAGTAGCGCTCGTGGCAATGGTATTCATGGGCTTCGGCGTCCCGTGGACAAATGGTCCCTACTGGGCTCTGCCAGCAGAGATATTTCCAGAAGGGCAGGTGGGAGAGGGCGCTGGTTTTGCAGGATTTATAGGAAATACAGCGGCCATCTTTGGTCCATTTATAGCAACATTTCTTGGGGCGAGCTATGGCTGGATCAGCTCAATGTCTTTTCTTGCTGCTGGGCCTTTAATATCTGCAGTTGCATGTGTCATTCTCTTAAGGCGAGTTTGAAATGGCTCTTTCAGGTATTAGAAACATCAAGCACAAAGTGATAGCAGAAGCCTCTGTTCCCCATAGCATAGAGATGCAGGATCTCGGGTAGGGCTAAAAAACAGGCAAAGAAAAAAGTAAATAGCAAAGAAGGGCTTTGGCTCATGGACTTTGTGAAGGATGATGGAAAGTGCGTCATAGTTGCTATGGATCACGGTGCAGCTATGGGCGCCATAGAGGGGCTTGAGGATGTGGAGAGCGCTATAAAAAAAGCATCAAAGGCTGATGGCCTTCTTTTAACATATGGAACAGCCAAAAGATTCAACAACTTTTTGAAAGAACATAAAATACCATTCATATTGAGATGCGATCACTTTACTTCTCTACTGTCAATAAAGCCCCCCGAGATTGAGGGCTACAGCATAACAGCGGACATAGATGAAGCACAGAAGCTTGGGGCTTCTGCTGTGATGCTCTATCTTGTCTTCGGGATGAACTCAACTGAGGCCTTCGTTAAGAATGTTGAGGCTGTGGCAGGATTTGCAGAAGCATGCAATGAAGCAGGTTTGCCGCTTTACGTAGAATCTGTGCTATGGGGTAAGAACTTTGCAAAGGAAGAGCAGAATGATGTGAAGTATGTAAAGCATGCCTGCAGGATAGCGGCAGAGCTGGGCGCTGATATCATAAAAGCACCATACACTGGCAGCAGAGAGAGCTTTGAGGAAGTGGTAAAGGGCTGCTATGCTCCCATAACAGTTCTCGGTGAAGCTAAGGGGGATACGAACGACGTGCTCAAAAATGTCAGAGATGCTATGGACGCTGGGGCTATAGGCGTTGTGTTTGGGAGAAATATATGGCAGAGCAAAGAGCCGGAAAAGATGCTGGGGGCAGTAAGCAAGCTGGTTCATGAAAATGCGCAGGTTAATGATGTTGTCAGAGAGCTCAAGTAATGGTTAGCGTGAGGAAGCATGAAGGATCGGCACGACATGGGAGATTGCCTTCCATAGAAGCCTATGTTCCTGCTCAGCCCATCCAGTTTTTTGGTGCTTTACACCAATTTCTAGGGAGCAGGGAATGCCTGTGCTTTCATCGCTCGCTATCCTTTTTATGAGCTTTCCTTTTTATTTTTGTCCCCACCGTTCTAAATATCCTTTAGAAGCTTCTATCAGCTTCTCAACATCTTCTTTTGGCAAGGTGCTAGGCTTTCCAGCAAGCTTCGCGTAAAAGTATATCTGTGCTGATTTTTCCAGGACTTCACATGCTGTTAAGGCTTTTTTTACATCACTACCCACGCAAACCGAACCATGGTTTGCTAATATAACAGCATTGTTTTTTCCCAGGGCTTCAGCAGCTTTGAGAGCAAGCTCTTTTCCCCCGGGCAAGGTATACTCTGTTACCCTTACCCTTTCGCCAATAAGCATAACCATATCCTCTATTATCGGGGGCAGATCCTCCTTCAGAACAGAAAGAACGCTTGAGAATATTGGATGTGTATGCACTATAACATTTACATCATCCCTTTTCTTATATATCTCGCAATGCATCGCAAGCTCTGTTGATGGTTTCCATCTCCCATCGATCACATTTCCTTCAAGATCCACCACAACCATATCCTCTGGGTCAAGCTTCATGTAATCCATGCCACTTGGGGTTATCACACACCTGTCTTTTTCCTCAGCTCTAACGCTGACATTTCCCCATGTACCAACCGTGAGTTTTCTCTCAAAGATCTCTCTACTGGCTTCAACCACTGCTTTACGCTCCTCACCAAACATCATGCTATCATAAGCATAGCTGTTCTGTTGCAGATAAACTTTTTTAGAACAGCAGATGAGGTGGGCTAAAGGAAATAAATAAATACGCTTTTTCCGCTATTCTTTGATGGTGACAAAAGAAGAGGTAAGGGAAGATCTAAGAATAACCAGAAGGTGGATATATCTGGATAATGCGGCAACCTCGCCCATGAGAGAGAGCGTGCTGGAGGAGATCTGTAGGTGGTACAGGGATGTGGCAGAAAATGGGGATCTTAATTACGAAGAGTACTTGAGGAAGCTGGAGGAGTGCAGAGAGAACGTGGCGAAATTCATGAATGTGGGCTGCGATAATGTTGCGTTTCTAAAGAACACAGGTGATGGACTGAATGCTTCACTGTGTATGCTTAAAGAGCTTGGAAAAAGAGAGCATAGAGATACATTTGTGACCACAGATATGGAGTATCCCTCCAATCTTTTGCCATGGCTAAAAGAGAAGCATAGAGTTGTGAATAGTAAAGATTATAAGCTGGACATAAACGAAATAGAAAAAGCAGTTGATGAGAAAACCATAGCACTTGCGATATCTCATGTTGAATTTTCAAATGGTTTCAGAAATGATCTCAGAGAGCTGAAAAAGATATGCGATGAGAAGGGAGCAAAGCTTGTCGTTGATGCAGTCCAGAGCCTGGGAGCACTGGAGTTCGATCCATGCATGGACATCGCATGCGGCGCAGGCTACAAGTGGTTGATGGGCCCCTATGGTGTGGGCATTTTTTATGTTTCTGATAGCCTTATAGATGAATTTCCCTTCATCGGTCACAACTCAATAGAATACGATGAAACAGAGATGTTTGATTATGAAAATACTGAGCTTAAAAAAGGTGCAAGACGTTTTGAGATAGGCAATCTGCCTTTTCCACTCATATTTGCGCTGAGTAAAAGTGTGAAGCTGCTCTCTGATTTTGGTAAAAAAAGAATTGAAAGAGAAGCAATGAAGCTTAGTGGTATGCTGATTGACGGTCTTAACTTAGAGGTGAAGACCCCCGAGAATAGAGGAGCTATAGTCGGGGCTAAAGGGGAAAAAAGGATAGTAGAGAGTCTAAGGAAAAAGAAAATATCGATATCTGCAAGAAGTGGTCTTCTCCGTTTCAGCCCGCATTTCTGGAATACTGAAGAAGAGATAGAGAGGGTTATAAATGAAGTGAACGAAGAAACGAGTCAATATCGTCATTAACAATCATAGCTCTTTCAGGCATGGAAAAAACGGGGCCCTTGTTTATGACAATAAGCTCACCGGAACAATAAAACGGAAGGATATTTGCAGGTGCAACAGCTAAAGAGCTGCCCAGAACCAAAAGAAGATCTGCCCTCTCAACAGCCTTCTTTGCTTCATAGAACCCTTTTACAGGCTCACCGAAGAAGACGATATCCGGCTTTATGATCCCTCCGCATTCGCATGCTTCAGGTATAATTTTCTCAAGCGCCTTTACCTCCTTCCCGCATTTCATGCAATAGCCCTTCTCAAAGCTTCCATGGAGCTCCATTACTCTCTTCGATCCAGCCTTCTGATGTAGCCCGTCTATGTTCTGCGTTATGACATTTTTTATCTTTCCCCTGCGCTCAAGGTCAGCAAGAAAAAGGTGTGCATACGTTGGTTTAGCATCTTTTAGCATAGCAAGAAAATCCATGGCAAAATCGTAAAAGGGCGCAGGATCCTTGAGGAAGTAGTTTATGTCAAAGATCTTGTCGGGCTCATACTTTCCTGTTCTGTAGAGACCTTCATCTCCTCTAAAATCCGGTATTCCCGCCCCTGTTGATATGCCAGCTCCTGTAAGCGCCGTTATCCTTTTTGAGCTTTCTATGATCTCTGCCAGATTGCACACAAAGGGAATTCACGGGAACATATTTAAATGCGATGGGAATTTAAATGAGAAAAGAGTTTAGTTCCATGCTTAAAGTAGTAAAAAGAGATGGTAGATTAGAGGATTTTGATGAAAAAAAGATAGAGAACGCTATAAAAAAAGCCTTCAACGCAGTAGGAGAAGAAGATAGAGGCAGAAGCAGAGAATTGACAGGAAAAGTTATGAGCAGGATAAAAGAGAAAGGGAAAGAAAACCCGACAGTAGAGGAGATACAGGACATTGTTGAGGAAGTGCTCATAGAAGAGGGATTTTCAAAGGTTGCCAGGGCCTATATCCTTTATCGCAGGGAGAGAAGCAGGATAAGGGAAGAGAAAGCGATGCTTGGGGTAAAGGATGACCTAAAACTTACGGTTAATGCTGTGAGGGTTCTTAGAAAGAGGTATCTATTAAGGAATGATGAGGGAGAGATCATAGAGACTCCAATGCAGATGTTTACAAGGGTGGCAAAGCACGTTGCAAAGGATGGAAGGGGAAGAGAGGGTTTTTTCAGTGCTATGAAAGGCTTATACTTCCTCCCGAATAGCCCTACATTGATGAATGCAGGAACCCCCCTGGGCCAGCTGAGTGCATGCTTTGTTCTCCCTGTTGAGGATAGCATAGAGGGCATATTTGATACGCTGAAACACATGGCGATCATACACAAGAGTGGTGGGGGCACTGGCTTTACATTCACACATCTTAGGCCTAAGGGAGATGTGGTAGGAACAACAAAGGGTGTTGCCAGTGGCCCTGTATCTTTTATGAGAATTTATGATGTGGCAACAGACGTCATAAAACAGGGGGGGAAGCGAAGAGGTGCTAATATGGGCATACTCAACGCAAACCACCCGGATATTTTTGCTTTTATAAACTCAAAGATCGATGGAAGTCTGAGAAATTTCAACATATCTGTTGGTGCAAACGATGACTTTTTTGAGGACAAAGCGCTAGAGCTGATTAACCCACGCAGTGGAGAAACGGTGAGTTCAATGTCAGCAGATGATCTTTTCTCGCAGATATGCTATCTCGCATGGAGAACAGGGGATCCTGGAATGATATATCTGGATGAAATAAACAGAAAAAATCCAACACCAGAACTGGGCAGAATAGAGTCGACAAACCCTTGTGGTGAAGTGCCTCTGCTCCCCTATGAATCCTGCAACCTTGGCTCCATAAACCTATCAAAATTTGTTGAAAAGAGAGATGTTAAGTGGGAAGCGTTAAGAGAGATAACAGAGCTCGGAATAAAGTTCCTTGATGATGTTATAGACGCGAATGTCTATCCATTGAAGGAAATAGAGGATATGACAAAAGGAAACAGAAAGATAGGGCTTGGGGTTATGGGATTCGCCGAGATGCTTATAGAGATGGGACTTCCATACGATTCAAAAGATGCTGTTGATTTTGCTGAAAAGCTAACGGGCTTCATAAATGGGGAAGCAAGGAAAATATCCGAAGAACTCGGCGCTGAAAGGGGCGCTT
Organism: Thermoplasmata archaeon; assembly: GCA_011620765.1. Classification (GTDB taxonomy): domain Archaea; phylum Thermoplasmatota; class UBA186; order UBA287; family UBA287; genus UBA287. Next base: position 10,108 of record WOYO01000057.1, on the reverse strand, counting down.
TTCCAAACGTGGATAAAAGCATATACAAAGGCACGACTATGAGGAATGCTACAAGAACCAGCATTGCACCAACGGGAAGCATAAGCCTCATAGCAGGGACATCTAGTGGTATAGAGCCTATATTCGCAGTAGCTTATGTGAAGAATGTCCTTGAGGGGGAAAGATTAATTGAGGTTAATCCTCTTTTTATAAAAGAGCTTAAGCAGAGAGATCTCTATTCGTCGGAGCTCCTGAACAGGATCGCAAGAACGGGAAGCCTTAGAGACACGGATGTGCCAGAGGATATGAAAGAGCTTTACGTAACAGCATTGGAGATAGAGCCAGAATGGCATGTCAGAATGCAGGCAGCATTTCAGAAACATGTAGATAATGCCGTTTCGAAGACTGTAAACCTGCCAAGAGAAGCGACCGTAGAGGATGTGAAAAAGATTTATAAACTGGCATATGAGCTGAAATGTAAGGGCATAACGGTCTTCAGACAGGGGAGCAAGGAGGGCGTTCTTTCCGAGGGGATAAGCGAAATGGATCTCGCAGAATGCCAGACCGAGAGCTGCTATCTATGAAAGAAAGGTAAATTAAAACTTACTTATGAGGTATATAGGTACACATGTGATCTTATGTTAAATGTGCCGAAGAGAAAGTGGTTAAGCTATCTGGAGATTATAGAAAAGGCAGGGGGACTGTAAAAGTCGGGGGCTATCCTCAAAGCCCTCGACCCCAGGAGTGCTATACTGATAGCTATTGCGCCAGCTCGTGTAGCTACAGAGAAATGGAGAGATAAGGGATCTCTGTAGATCCTTTTACTTCAGGATTATCCTCGCATCCGCTACCATGTATCCTTTTTCGTATGCAAAGATGGGGTTCGCATCTATCTCCTTTATCTCTGGGAAATCGTTCACAAGCTGTGATATTCTGCTAACAGCATCAGCAAGGGCATCAAAGTCCACAGAGCTCTCGCCCCTAACGCCCTTAAGGATAGGATATCCTTTTATCTCCTTCATCATCTCTTTCGCCTCTTCCTTGCTTATAGGTGCCAAGCGGAAGACAACATCCTTAAGGACCTCTACGAATATGCCTCCCAAACCGAACATTATGCAGGGGCCGAACTGTGGATCATAGAGGCTTCCAACTATTGTCTCTCTGCCGCTGGGAGCCATCTCCTGAACAAGGACTCCTTCAATCTCAGCATCGCTTTTGTAAGCTTTTGCATTCTTTACTATTTCTTCAAATGTCTCTTTTACCTCTCCCCCTTTAACATTCACCTTTACAGCCTTTGCGTCGCTCTTGTGAAGTATATCCTTTGAAACTATCTTCATAACCACAGGATACCCTATCTCTGAAGCTATTCTCTCCGCTTCTTCAGCATTCTTTGCCACTTTCTCTTCTGGTGTCTTTATGCCATAGGCGCTGAATATCTCTTTAGCTCTGTGTTCGACAATTGCTTTACCATCTGTGCTGCTTATTATTTCTCTTACTTTCTTTTTGTCCACATCTGAGTATGGATTGAAGCTCTCCTCTTTTCTTTCAAGATATCTGCCATATTCTCTCAGTGCAGCCATAGCTCTGACAGCCTCCGCTGGATCTGAATACGCAGGAACTCCATTCTCTTTTAGAAAATTCATAGCCTCCGCACAGTCTTCTCCACCAATGAAGCTAACGGTTATAGGTTTATCGGAGTTCTTTGAAGATTCGATTATGCCATTAGCAATGCTAGTTGGGTCAGCAACAGCTGTGCGGCATACAACAACGATAATTCCATCAACCTCCCTGTTATTTAAAGCAGACCTGAGAGCGCCATCATACTCCTTGAAGGTAGCCATACCCGTTAAATCAACAGGATTCTTTGCGCTCCCAAATTCTGGCATCCATTTCTTAAATTCACTCTGCAATTCATTGCTTATATCCCCTATGGGAATGCCATATCGCTCGGCAGCATCCGTGGCGCACACACCCGCACCTCCACCATTTGTCAGTATGACAAGGTTATCCCCGCGCATCGGCGGTTGCTTTGATAGTGCTAGAGATATGTAGAACATGTCTCTTATAGAGTTTGCTTCAATAACCCCTGACTGCTTGAACGCAGCTTCATAGATCCTGCTGGCACCAGCCAGGGATCCTGTGTGGCTTGCTGCAGCTTTTTCCCCTCTTGAGCTTTTTCCAGCCTTCAGCGCAACTATAGGCTTTATCTTTGAAGCTTCCTTGCAAATTTCAAAGAACCTTCTTCCATTGTGCACTCCCTCTATATACTGGCATATCGTTTTTGTGTTCTCATCATCAGCAAGAACCTCTATGAGATCACCCTGGCACGCATCTGCCATATTCCCTATGCTGAACATGTATGCTAAACCTACCCGCTCTATATGCGTCCAGTCTGTGAGCGCTAAACCGAGAGCCCCACTCTGTGATATGAATGCTGTCTCTCCCTTAAATGGCAGTTTTGTACCGAATGTCGCATTACAGCTGCTTATCGTATTTGAGATACCAAAGACATTCGGTCCTATAAGCCTCATATTGTATTTCTTGCAGATATCAACAAGCTCCTTCTCCATTTCTTTATTCCCAACCTCTCCAAAGCCCGAGGATATCACTATAACAACTTTAACGCCCTTCTCTCCACACTCTCTCATAGCTCCTGCAACCGCTTTTGCAGGTATGACTATCTCAGCGATCTCGACCTCATCCGGCACATCCTTTATGCTTTTGTAGCAATTTATTCCCAGAATGCTTTCAACCTTGGGGTTTATAGGATAGATCTTGCCTTTGAAACCACTCTCCTTTATATTGTTAACGATGACATAACCCAGCTTTTCAGGGTTATCCGATGCCCCAATTACGGCAATGCTCTCTGGATTGAGCAAACATTCAAGCCTCTCATCTTTTTGCATAAAGATAATAGAGCTGTCGCTTTATTAGCATTTTTAATTAGATGCAGAATCAAAATATCGCTTAATATGTTGTATTTGGCGATCGCTTATGTATATGGGCCCATCCGGATTCGAACCGGAGACCTCCGCCGTGTGAGGGCGACGTCATAACCAGCTAGACCATGGGCCCTTCTTTACTTTAAGTGATCTTCTCTAATTTTAAATTTTCTAAATAGAGGTTATCAATATCAATATAAGAATTGCAGGATACACATACTTTACATAACTCTCCCACCATCTACCGAACTCTATTCTACCACCTGCATTGAGTTCTGCTCTTGCTTCCCCGGGCTTATGGAACCATGCAAGAGCTATGCAAGCGAGTATAGCGCCCGTAATAGCCAGGGTAGAGATGTACTCTATTGTTGTGAAGAGGTCCTCACTTAAAGCTGTGAAAGCGCTAAGAGTAAAAACAGAAACACCTGCTATGGCTGTTGCATGCCCTCTTTTAAGGCCTATGTGATCGCATAGCGCGTTCACAAAAACCCCCAGCTCTGCGATTATTGTTGTGAACGATGCCAGTATCAGTACAAAGAAGAACATTGCCGCAAAAAATCTTCCTGCAGGTATAGCTTCAAAGAGTAGGGTTAGAAATATGAGAGCTGGACCCGAGGTCGGTGTTTGTCCAGCAGCAAAGACTGCAGGGAATATTATGAGCCCTGACGCTGTTGCAGAGATCTTGTTGAAGTCAGGTCTCAAATAAAAGCTCAAGCCTTCATAACTGTTTGGCAGTGTAACAGAACGTATGGTAAGAACCATCATGAGCACGAGAAGTAGAGGTAGCATAACCTTGTTCGCTCTCTCAATGCCCTTAGATACCTCTCTAGCAACAATTATCCCAGTTATGGCTATCGCTATGAAACACAGAGCTATAGAATGAGAATTGGAGGATACTTCATAAAAGAGCCCCTCAACAAACAGCTCTCAGATTATGCTTGAGATTGTGGAGTGTAAGGATGGTAAATGATCTTTCGGCAAACTTTTTTGCAATCAAATGTTTGTTTATCGCAACTCTGCCACTGATTTAGTCTTACCAATAACCTACAAAAAAAGTTAAATACCCAAAATGGCATAGATTGTTTGTGGATGATAAAGGAGTATCCGAGATCATAGGAACACTTTTGCTTTTGCTTATCACTGTTGCAT
>WOYO01000057.1:0-5938 GCA_011620765.1 Thermoplasmata archaeon | reverse complement strand
AAAGGAGTATCCGAGATCATAGGAACACTTTTGCTTTTGCTTATCACTGTTGCATTATTCAGCGTTGTGCTTGTATGGGCTACACGTCTTCCAACCCCTGAGACGGTCCCCTACGTTGACCTTCGTCCTTATCTGGATGATGGGGGTGATGGCTGGGGTAACGGTAATGAAAGGGTAATGATAGAACATAGGGGTGGAGAGCCCATATTCGCTAACCATACAAGGATCCAGATGAGCATTGATGGAAGAGAGCTGGTTGCTGAGAGAGAGAATTTAAATTTTCCTAACGATTACATATATATGGGAGATATATGGATAAGCGATAGGCAGAGGATAAACTCCAACAGCACGGTTATTTTGAGTGTTTATTATGTCGGCGAGTCAAAAATCTCTGCTATAATGCCTGAGCAGAGACTTATTCCTCGGCTAAGATCCCCGGCTAGAGCAGATCTTACCATTTATGCAGATGAAGTCTCCTACGTCCCTCCTATTTTTATGGGGCAGGATGTGATTATAAATGCAAATGTGAGAAATATCGGCAGAGGAGATGCAACTCCTTTTACAATAGCCCTTTATGAAGGCACGGTCGAAGGCGGAAGGGTTGTAAATACCATTGAAGTGCAAGGTATAAAAGGGCAGAGCTCATCGAGAGTTCAGATAATCTATCCGGACATACCCTTTGATCCCACCAAAATGAAAGCCACAGTCACCATACTCTTAGACTATATGAATGCTATACCTGAGAGCAATGAAAGGAATAATGCCCTGTCTTTAGAGATCAGTGCAAGTGGAGGAGCCTCCATCTCACTTATTGAGAACTTTGAATACGGCGCTCCAGGCTGGGAGCACGGAGGGAAACAGGATGAATGGGAGCTTGGAGGGCCTGTGGGCTGGAATGGACCAGCATGGTATATGCACCCTGATGCTGCGCACTGGGGTTCAAATTGCTGGGGAACAGACCTCGACAATACATACAACAGCAATGCAGATTTCTGGCTTGTGAGCCCTGACGTTAATCTGGTAAATGCAACAGAGGCTGAGATAGATTTCTACCACTGGCACCATTTTGAGACTGAGTGGGACTTTGGTAAATTAGAGATATCAACGGACGGTGGAAAAACGTGGAATGCTATCAAAAACTATACTGGATCTAGCGAGGGATGGATGCATGAGGAGATAGATCTATCCGGTTACCTGGGTAACGTGATAACTGTCAGGTTCCATGTTGTAACTGATTCCTATGGAAATGCTGCTGGTTGGTACATAGATGATGTTACAATATTAGGAAAGATACGCAGAACATAGCCCTGGGTCACCCACTGCCTCACGCTCTGAGTCACGGATAGAGCCCCCTGGATTTATTAGAAAAGGTAATATATAAATTAGATCCTACTATATACAGTGGATGAAGAAGCTCAGGTCGGGATCATAGGTGCGTTGCTCCTCATAGGGGTTGCGCTCATAATTGTATCATGGTTTGTTACATATCAGATACCAGAGATGAGAAGAGATGAAGAGATAGCTCACCTCAATGATGTTTTTAAAGCTTTTTCAGATACGCAACAGGGGTTAATAAACTATGTTGAAAATGGGCACATCGGCGCTATATATCCTATCTCTTTTCCCTTGGGTCGTCGTGGTAGTTTTTTGGGAACCGGTGGAATAACGGGATCTTTGACAATAAGCAATGATGTGTTCTATGTCAATTCAACAAGTTCCCTTTCGGCAAATTCGTCGATAATATACGAACCGGTAGTAACTCAGACAATACCTCAGATATACACATATGAGATGGGGGGTGTGGTTCTGAGACAGGGTGACAGAGCTCTGATGAAGATTGACCCACCCATAGCCATAGAAAGAGATGTTTCTACACTTACCATCAATATGACGATGATGTCTTTAACTACGATGGAAATCAGCTCCAGATCTGGCACAGAAAGTGCAACGGTTAACTTTTTCATAGATTACATAATGCCCGTATCCTTTTATAAAGAAGGCCAGAGGGTTGGCAATGTTGTTTTTGATTTTCATACCTCTGATGCAGGTGCGTGGAGAAAGTACTTTGAGGAGGTTATGGAGCCTGTGGGTGCAGAGTTCTACTCTTTCAATACTGAGCTTAACACCCCGGACAGGTTTTATATGACATTGAAAAATGTGGATCTGGCTAATTCAAACATAGATTATGCCATTGTGAGGGTAAGTATAGGTGGATAAGATGGACGATCCAGTCATAGATAGATGTAAAACAGGGATACCAGTGCTTGATGACAGGATACTCCGGGGAGGGATACCCAGAGGAACGATGGTTCTTGTCACAGGTAGTAGCGGCGTAGGGAAAACTACTTTATCCTGTCAGTTTCTTTTCAATGGAGCCACAATGTTCAATGAGAATGGCCTTCTCTTCACGCTTACAGAGTCCGTATCACAGATGAAGAGATTTATGAACCAGTTTTCTTTTTATGATGAAGAAGCTGTTGAGAAGAAAAAAGTTCAGTTTTTTGATATGAGAGCGATATATAAGCAGATGGGGATGGATAAAGACCAGTATACGGTGAGCGATATGAACTCTTTATTGCGGATAATCGATGAAATTGTAACAAACTACAATATAAAGCGTCTTGTTATCGATTCAATAACCGCCATGATCTTTCGTATGCCAGATAAGGAAAAAATAAGGGATTTTCTATATCGTCTGGGTAACATAATTTTTGAGCACAATGCTGTTGCGCTTCTCACTGCTGAGGAGGCTAGCGGCACAAGGTTCTATACAGAGCAGGGTATAGAGTTCATATGTGATGGGATAATTTTCCTGACGGAAAGGGAGGTAGGAAACACACTGTTAAGATCGCTTCAGGTTGTGAAGCTCAGAGGCACAGCTCATAATCGTAGTGAACATGAGATGGTGATCACTCAAAGCGGTATTGCACTCACGGAGAGAACATTTTGAGGGAGGTGCAACAATGATAGGAATAATTGGTGGCTCAGGGGTTTACAGGGCTGAGATGCTTGAGGATTGTAAAAAAGAGGAGATAGCAACACCCTATGGGAGGGTTAGCCTTACTGTAGGAAGTTTTGATGGAAAAAAGATTGCATTTATAGCAAGGCATGGAGAAAAGCACTCTGTACCCCCACACATGGTTAACTATAGAGCGCATATAAAGGCTTTTGAGATCCTTGGGGTTGAAAGGGTTATAGCAACAGCAGCCGTTGGTTCTCTGCGCGATGATTATGTGCCCGGCAACATTGTTGTTCCTGACCAGTTCATAGATTTCACAAAAAAGAGAGAATACACATTCTATGATAGAGAAGCAGTGCATATCTCTATGGCTGATCCCTTCTGTGATGAGATGAGGGCTATAAGCTTTAAGGTTTTGAAGGATTTTGAGCATAAAGAGAAGGGAACGTATGTTTGTATTGAGGGTCCAAGGTTTTCCACAAGGGCTGAGAGCAGGATGTTCAAATCATTCGGGGACATAATAGGTATGACTCTGGTACCAGAGTGCCAGCTTGCAAGAGAGCTGGGGATGTGCTATCTATGCCTTGCGATGGTTACGGACTATGACGTTTATGGCGAAAAGCCCGTGAGCAATGTTGATGTTAAAAGGGTTATGGCGGAAAATATAGAGAGGATACAAAGGGTTATAGAGCAGATGCTGAAGGAATTACCTGAAGGGAGGAGCTGTAGATGCAGCAGAGCACTGGAAGAAGCGAGATAGAGAGCTTTCACTGCCAGCTTGTGAGCTGGAGAGATATAGAGCGCTGGGCTATCGATGTTTCAAAAAGGGTTGATGAGTATAAGCCAGAGATAATAATAGGTTTAACCAGAGGTGGCTGGATACCTGCGAGGATTATGTGCGATTTTCTCATTGAGAAAAACCTTTGCTCAATAAAGACAGAGCACTGGGGGATAACCGCCAGAAAAGATAAGAAAGCAAGACTGGCTCAGGAACTCAATGTGAATATCAGAGGTAAGAGGGTTCTTGTTGTTGATGACATAACCGATACGGGCATGAGCATGGAGCTTGCTTTAGAGCATGTTAAAAGCAAGGGACCAAGGGCTATAAAGAGCGCAACCCTGCTCCACATAGAGGGAGCAAGAGTTGAGCCAGATTATTACAGTGTTTTTGTGCCAAAGGATAGATGGACATGGTTCATATTCCCATGGAATGTTAATGAGGATCTATATACGCTGATACCAAAAGCGCTTTACGAGCCAAAGAATATAGAAGGAATAATAGCAGCGCTCTACGAGCAGTTTGACATAAAGCCTTCGAAGCAAAGAGTTGCTACCGCGCTGAAGCATCTGGTAGATAGAGGAGAAGTAGTAAAGGATAGAAACCTATTCTTTTCTAAGCCTCCTGGCTAGTTTGTCTATAATCTTATCAATTATATCTAGAAACACGAATATGGCGGCAAGCTCAAGGATCATGAACACCCAGATCACGGGCTGAACATTTGATAAGCTATCTCTATCCCTGACCAGCATGGATAACAGGCCTAGCCATGGGAGCTCACCTCTTGCTACCCCAAGTACCCATTCTTTCTTTACTATATCGCTTATTCCGCCCTGCTGATCTATTATATCGTTGTTATCCCCCTTTGTTATAAAACCACCATAGGGCGCGATAAAGCTCCGGTGAATGCCAAGGGTCTCATTGCTCTGAACCCACTGCCCTTCCTCAACCCACATTATTGCTCTATGGATCACCGGCGTTACATCTTCACCATCGGGTTTATACACAATAACATCCCCATGATCCCCATAGGTTTGATAGCCTGTTTCAGTTGCATTCACCTTTGCAATTATGTTTTCAGCGCCCTTTACCAGCACTATGTCTCCGGGACTTATTGTGCCTAGCTGACCCACATTTGCATCTTCATGAAGCATTGAGTTCGAGACAACGACCACAAGAGGGGGAAAGACACCACCGGTGTAAGCATAGATGCCACCGAATATTATGCCTACAGCAAGCAAAGTGATGCCCAGATCTACAAGGGCAGATTTCCATCTCATAGGGACGTAATCCCATTACACATTTAAATCATTTCATTTTTTATTGTACAGGATCAGAAGGGCTCTCCCTCACTCCTGACTTTCTGCATGTACGCTTCCTTTAACTCTGAAGTTATCCTGCCCACTTTGCCGGAGCCTATCTCTCTGCCATCTATGTTCACAACAGGAGCAACCTCTGCGGCTGTTCCGCAAAGGAAGACCTCATCAGCGTTGTACGCATCAAACAGTGAAATTCTCCCCTCCTTTACCTTATACCCTCTGCTGTTTGCTATCTCAATTATGGCGTTTCTTGTTATTCCTTTCAGGTTTGTGAGCGTTGGTGGAGTTATAAGCACTTCGTTTTTCACCATAAAGAAATTCTCTCCACTGCCCTCGGATATGTATCCCTCCTTATCAAGGAACAGGCAATCATTGGCCCCATGCCTGTTAGCTTCGAGCTTACCGAGGATGTTATTCAGATAGTTGAGTGACTTTATGTTCGGGCTCAGAGCATCCGGTGCATTCCTTCTCCAGAACACAGTTATTATCTTTAGCTCCCCCTCGCCCAGTAAAGGCTTCATCTCTTTCTCAAGTATAACAACTGTTGGCTTACCGCACTTTCTTGGATCAAGCCCGAGATCTCCCACGCCCCTTGAGACAATAGGCCTTATGTAAGCCTCATTCAGATTGTTTAATCTGCATAATTCAACGATTTTCTCTCTCATCTCCTCTTTGCTTAAGGGTATTTCAAGGTCTATCGCTTTAGCGCATTCATAAAGCCTGTCTATGTGCTCTTTGAGCCGGAATATCTTTCTGTTGTATGCTCTTATTCCCTCAAATACGCCATCTCCATAGAGAAAGCCATGGTCAAATGCGCTAACCTTTGCTTCGCTTTCTTCAACAAACTCCCCATTCAAATATGCTTTCATTTCCCTCACCATG
>WOYO01000054.1 GCA_011620765.1 Thermoplasmata archaeon | reverse complement strand
GCTTGCTTTTGCTCTCTTTAGCCTCTCCTCGCTTTTATCCTTCAGATCATCGGATTTTATGATGGAAGGATCATAGTAAACCAGCAGCGATCTATAGGTTGGAACGATCTCAAATACGCCCTCTACGCTTTTTAGCTCTCTGGCTAAAGCAACAACCTTTTCATTGCACCTCTCATTTATCTCATCTCCTAGCTCTATGATCAGAGCGCTGTCCCCTGCTATCAAAAATCTTGGTTTATCGTACATCTGTCTGGAGATATAAAACAATCTTTAAATATCTATCCGCATCTCTGGAGTAATGGATCCTTCACTCTCTGGCACGATCTTCAATATGATATTTCTGGTATCCTCTGCTATAGCAATCCTCTACATCTCTACGAGATCGAGGTGGTTTGTCAACATCCTGCTGTCAAAAGAGAAATCACGAAAGTCTATCGGAATCATGATACTGGCCGGAGGGATCCTTCAGATTCTATCACTGGAATTCAGCATCTCTTTCCCCAACGGGGCTATGGCCGATATAAGAATATCTCTGGCAATCCTTTTCGGCATAATCGGAGGGCCAGCCGTTGGTATACCCGTGGGTCTGATAGGTGGGGCGTACAGGATGAGCGGCCTTCTCTGGGAGGGTTTTCGCGGAACGCTTGGTTACACGCTCGCGGTTGGCGGAGGAATAAACGCGATAGGTGCTGGCCTGGTGGGAGGGCTGCTCAACAGGAGAGGGATAACAATGTCCACCATAAAGACAAGAAGCGTTCTGTTTACGATATCTTCAACCCTGCTGTGGATTCTTGTCGGGATAGAGTTGATAGATCCTATGACGGCACCTTTCTTTTCAGAGATGAATTTCACAGAAGCCATTTATTTCACCAGCAGAACGATACTGGTGCCGATAATGGTTGCCAACCTTTTCGCCATAACAGTGTTCATGTCGGTTCTCAACAATGTTGTTATGGAGGAGAAGAAAAAGAGAGTGCTGCAGAAACTGGTGAAGAAATATGAGGCTTTAATAGGTCCTGTTGCGGGAAGAATAGCAAAAGAGACGGCAAAAGAAGAGAACTATCCGCTCGAGGATCTCAAATTTAAAGGAGAAGAAAAATGAGGGGCGCCGCTATGAGAATGGAGAATATCGTTCTCTCTACCCATATCAAAAGAATCTGAGGTATTGATACAGGGATAGCTGTGGAGAGAATACAGGGTATCGAAGCGGAGAAGAATAGCAGCTGGGATATGGACACAACCCCAACAAAAAACCTTGTGAGCAGAGGTGCATCAACAACTATCAGCGAAGGAAGAAACATCTCTGCTATTTCCGTTGCCAGTGCTTTTGCTGCAAGAAACGGCTCCGGTATCCTTGCAAGCAGAGTAAATGGATAATAGATCCACGCTATTGCATCAAATACCGGAGTAAAATTCGCAAGCAGGAGACCTATAAGCCCTATCGATAAGATCGTAGGTAATATTGACATCGCCATCTTAAAACCGTCTTTTAAATTGCCAGCAATTCCATCCACCAGCTCTGGTGCTCTCTCAGACGCTTCAATAGCTCTTCTAAAAGCCTCTTTCAAGGTGCCCTTTTCAGCTTCAGGTTTTCCCTCTATCGCATAGGTGTCAGGCATCCTTGAGAGAGGAGGTAGCCTTGCGGTTATTGCTGTTACCACAAATGTCACCACAACAGATACAAAGAAAAACAAAAGCCATCTATCCATTATCCTCAATGTTTGAGCAACTATTATCATGAATGTTGCCGAAACGGTTGAGAAGCCTGTTGCTATTATCGCCGCTTCTTTCACAGTGTATTTTCCATCCCTGAATACCCTATCTGTTATCAACAAAGCGATAGAGTAGCTTCCAACGAAAGAGGCAATAGCATCTACAGCTGATCTCCCGGGGGTTTTCCACAAGCTTCGCATCACGGGTCTCATCAGGGTCCCTACAAATTCGAGGAGGCCGTAGTCCACGATAAAAGAGAGGAATATAGAGCCTATGGGGACTATCAAACCCACTGGTATCACAAGGTCCTCAAAAAGGAAGGGGCCTATATCTTCCCGGAGCAGGATGGATGGACCTATCTCCAGAAGAATCAAAAAACCAAGGATTATACCCAGCACCTTCAGGGCTGAAAAGATGATCTCTGTTCTGCTCTTTTTCCATGAGCCGGAGATCCATGGATAGATACCACCAATGACCACAACAGCAATACCGAAGATCTCTGGAAAGATTGGCAAGCTTCTTATGTAAGTCACAATATGATCCAGGAGTATGGAGCTTTTACCATTTATTGTGATGGGAATAAAAAAGGCGAAGACACCAATCGCACTGTATATGATAAAGCGGAGGGTTGACTTTTTGATCATAGTCTCACTTTACAAACTCCTTCATTGGTGTAACTTTTATTCCTGCATCTCTCAATCCTTCTCTTATTCTCTTAACAAATGCAACTGCTTTGGGGCTATCACCATGAACGCATATGGAATCAGCCCTTATCCTGATTTCCTTTCCTGTTATTGCTTTTACCTTTCCCTCTTTTACCATGCCTATAACCCGCTCTATGGCTGAGTTCTCATCCTCAATCATCGCTCCCTGCTTGCTTCTATGCACAAGGGTCCCATCTTCATTGTAAGCTCTATCAGCAAAGACCTCTTCTGCCACCTTTAGCCCAGTATCCCTTGCAGCCTTCACCATTTCGCTTCCAGCTAGGGCTAAAAGTATTATTTCTCTATCAACTTCAGATACTGCTTCAGCTATGGCTCTTGCTATGTTATAATCGACAGCAGCCATATTGTACATTGCTCCATGAGCTTTCACGTGCTGCACTTTAACTCCTTTAGCCGTGGCAAAAGCGCTGAGTGCCCCCAGCTGATACTTCACGTAAGCCCTCACCTCTTCGTTGCTTGCCTTCATCTCCCTTCTTCCAAATCCCATAAGATCTGGGTAGCCCGGATGGGCACCGATAGCAACGCTGTTTTTTACAGCCAGATCGATGGTCCTTTCCATAACCAAAGGATCGCCTGCATGAAAACCGCAAGCTATGTTCGCTGATGTCACATACTTTAAAACTTCCTCATCCGCACCTATCGTATATGCGCCAAAGCTCTCACCCACATCACTGTTCAGATCTACGTGCTTCATAGGCCCTCATGGTGATATTGCCCCATCTGATTTAAATCTGTTTTCTTTGATCTTCAGAGACTTTTTAGATAATGTAATAATCTATTAGAAGCCCCTTCCATAAATTCCGAAGTTCTGACGCTCTAAGTAAAGACAAAGATAATAAATGAATAAAACACTTTTTTGCAGGGCCGGTAGATCAGCCTGGTAGATCGCTTGCTTCGCAAGTAAGAGGCCTCGGGTTCAAAACAGCCCTTTCCAAAAGCGCTGTGCGGAAAGGGAAAGTCCATAAAGGAATGAGAGTTGAGGGAGAGATCCGCAATCAGTAGATTGTGGATGAACCGCAAGCAGTGGCTTGCGGTGAGAACCTTGGTTCTACTCCCTCCTGTGGAAATCCCGACCGGTCCATATTTAAAT
>WOYO01000082.1 GCA_011620765.1 Thermoplasmata archaeon | reverse complement strand
AAAGTGAGCTCTTGAGATAGGGGGAATAGTTCAATATCGTCCAGAGATCTCTAACAACGATATGCTGATGCAGATCCACCAGAACATAGCTCTATCCTCATGCACCAGCGATACTGGTCGTTATGTAGCTCTAACGCTCCTCTGATCAAGGTAGATATTTCTATATACGATATTTTGTGATCTCTGTTTATTTAAGCGCTCCGCTCATATACCCTCTTATCAGATATTTGCCCAGAAATATGTAGAGCAAAAGCACAGGGAGAGCTACAAGTAAGGCTCCTGCCATCTGCACATTCCACTGAGCTACGAGGCTGCCCTTGAGGTTGTTAAGAGCCACCGTCACAGGCATTGCCTGCATCTCGCCACCTCCAAGAATTAGCCCGAAGAGAAATTCATTCCATATTGAGGTGAACTGGAACACAACAACTATAACCATCGAAAGAAGTGTCACCGGAAGCAGAATGTTGAAATATATTCTCCATGCACCCGCACCATCCACCTTTGCAGCATCTATGAGATCATCAGGCACAGCAGTGTAAAAACTTCTGAAGAGCACTGTACACATGGGTATACCATAAGCGGTATGCGTTAATATCAGCCCCTGAACTGTGCCGTACATATTGAGATCTATTATTGTAGTGTATAATGGCACAAGCACAGATTGATATGGTATAAAAGCACCCACAGCTAAAAGGTAGAAAACGAGCTCATCATGCCTGAACCTTATCTTTGAAAAGAAATAGCCACATATAGATCCAAGCAGCACCGAACCGATGACTCCACCTATCGTCATCAGGATGCTATTCACATACGGGCGACTCAATGAACCAAAGGCGGTTCTATAAGCATCAAGAGTCGGCTGCTCTGGGAAGAATAATGGTGATGTGGTTGCAACCTCATATGAGCTCTTGAAGGATGTGGTTATGGCAGCCCAGATAGGCAAAAGAGCTCCGATGGCAAAAATAGTGAGCACAACATATATTATTACATCTTTTGCCTTCATCTCTCTGCACTCCTGTATGAAAAGTACATGTATGGCACAACAATGGCAAGCACTATAAGCAGAAGGATCACAGAGATAGCAGAGCCATAGGCGAACTGAGTCTGCTCAAAGAGCACACGGTATATCAGTATAGCCAATGTATGGGATGCTGTTCCCGGACCGCCACTGGTAAGCACCCATATAAAATCAAAGGCTTTTAAAGAAAAAAGCATCAGTATAACAAAATTTGTGAGCACTGATGGCCCTAGCTGTGGAAGCACTACCCTCCGGTACATCTGAAAAGTGGATGCCCCGTCCACCTTAGCTGCCCCGATTACGTCTTCATCAACCGATTTTATCCCTGCCAGGAATATGAGAGCGGTATATCCAGAGAACTGCCATATTAATGCTAGTAGTATGGACCACATCACTGTGCCCTCACCTGTGTGCCACATACTTGTGAGGCTCTCAAGTCCGAAAGCTCTGAGCATAGTGTTTATCACCCCATTACTCGGCGCATACATCCATGCCCAGAGAGTGCCTGTTACCACAAAGGATAGGGCAAAAGGGAGAAGCAGGATGTTTCTGAAGATCCCGGCACCTTTTCCGCAGAGATCCAGCAGAATGGCTATTAATAGCCCAAGGAGCATGCATAGAGGCATCATCAGAAACAGGAAAAATGTGTTGGTGAGTGATTTCCAGAAGAGGGGATCATCCACCATTCTCGCATACTGCTGGAAGCCCGAAAAGCTGTAGTCAGGCCGCAGACCTGCCCATTTAGAGATAGAGACTATTACATTCCATCCTATCGCAACGTATATAAAGTAAAAGGCCAGAGCTATTGCCACTATGAATGGCAAGAACTCCAGCACGCTCTTTGCTCTCAAATTATATCCCACTGTACCGGATGCTCTACATACTTTATTGCGTTTATTATCGAGTTTGCGGTTCCCTGGACGTTTTGTGGGTTCTGGGCAAAGTCTCCAATTATCACATTTAATTGCGATAAGACCTGCTCAGGTGAGCCTGAACCGTGGGTTATGCTCGGATATATCTTTATATCTCTGGAGTAAAGATCCTCAGCAGCTTCCCTGGAGTATTCATCATAGATCGTTGTTGGTACGTGAGTATAAGGTGATATAGATCCCTTTGCAGGATTGAACACCTTCTGCGCATCCAGCGTAACATATGTTGCCTGCCATCTTATAGCGTTCTCATGATTCACTGAGCTCTTCGGTCTCACAAAAGCGTCTGTGCTGGCTCCAAACCAACCTTCAGTCCCCGGGACAACAAAAGCACCAAAGTCTTTTCCATACTCCCAGCCATTTGCGGTAAAGTAACCCTTTGCCCAGTCTCCATGAATGAGCATAGCTACCTTTCCCTGCATGATCATCCCGCATTCTTCATCCCAGGTTCTTGCTCTGTGATCTGGGGCAACATACCCCAGATATTCCTGAAAAGCCTCGAGAGCTGGTACGAGCTCTTTTGCTGTCACCTTTCCATTTATGAATTTCTCATAGGTCCGCGGGTTTTCTGCTAGCATGAGGGTTTCAAATATGTGTGTTGCCTCCCAGTTGTTTCTATCACCTAAACCGAGAGCGCGCACGCCCTCCGGCAGCTTTTCCTGAAGCTCTGCCGCAAAATCGAAAAATTCCTCCAAGGTCATGTTGCTTGATGGCTCCTCTACGCCATACGCTTCAAAGAGCCCTTTGTTGTAGAAAACAACGTTAGTTCTGTGTATTCCAATGGGCACACAATAGTAGTGCCCGTCTATCTTACATATCTCTTCTATCATATCCGGAGTAACGCTTTCTAGCCCCATATAGCTCCAGACGTCATCACAGTTGTAAAGGAGATCACCCTCATAGTATGGGTACATCTCATATCCCGCATGACACTGAAAGCTCTCAGGAGCATTACCTGCAACAACCCTTGTTTTAACGACCTGCTTGAGATTTGTTCCTGCACCTCCAGCTATTGGCCCTGAGATAACCCTCACCTTTGGATATATTCGTGAAAAATAGTTCAGAGCTTCATTTATTCCCTCTTTCTCTCCACCAGCTGTCCACCAGTGCACAACCTCCAGCTGCCCTGTTGCGTTTACATTCTCTACTATGCTCTTTATGTCCTGTGACAGCACCACCGGTGCTAATAGAGCTATAGCAAGAGCGATCGAAACTGCCATCCCTCTTTTCATAAACAGAAAGGAGCTCAAGTCGTATATTTATTTTACTGATTTGCATTGCAGACATTGTTAAATACAAAGAAATGTATATTGTGCAGTATGAAGAAGCTTGTGATTATGCTAGCTCTTCTCCTTTGTGGCTGTATAGGAATGCCTCCCGCGATGGAGGAGCCACAAAATGAAACTGCACAACCAGAGATCCAGCAGCCTGTGCAACCAGCAGTTGAACCCTATGATCTCCTCATGGTCCCTTTTGAATCTCTGACAAACAATGTTGAGGTTTTGTTAGAAGATCTTAACAACTACTTCGGATATGTAGATTACGCACTGCGCCATAATAACACCGTATACAACCAAAATCTGGACGTCTCGGCGCTACAGCGCGATTACAATGATGTGATCTCAAGAGATCTGGATAGAATAAACGCTTCTCTGAATACCCTTGAGCGGTCTCTGTCCCTTGTCTATGGTATCCCTATGGAGCTGATTAATGCTATCACAACTGCTATCCAGCAGACGAGAGAGGACCTGCAGCAAACAAGCGAGGATCTAGATATAGATCTCAACCAGCTTGTAGAGAAATATCCTATGGTTGTTAGAGCTGTTTCGGTCATGCAAAGGGATGTTGAAAGTATAGAGAGCGCAATCACGCAGATAAAAAATATCCGCCCATCTTAGGCACAACCAGCTTAGAATAACGCTATGGGCGTCCTTTAAATCTTTGATAAATGCCTAATCCGGTGCTATACGCTCCCCGGTTGTTATATATATGGCTCCTTCTGCGATGTTGCATGCATGATCTGCTACCCTCTCAAGATACCTGCCAGCGAGTAAGTACCTAACACCTCTAGTTATCTTCCTGTTGTCCTCCACCATATATGTGATGAGCTCTCTGAATATCTGCTCGTATAAAGCGTCCACATCTTCCTCTTCTTTATACACTTCCATAGCAAGGTTTTTATTCTCCTCTAACAAGGCTTTCATGGCTTTTTCGATCATATCTATAGATTTATCTTTCATTCCCTTCAGGCCTATAAGCTTTTTAAAGTGCTCATCTTTCTCTTTTACCATCTCGATAGCTAGCGTGGATATATTCTTTGCATATCTTATAATCCTGTTGAGATCACCAGAGGATTTCATTGCGGTAACTATCTTCCTGAGATCCTTTGCTACAGGAGCCTGAAGCATCAGAAGGGCTGTGCATCTGTTCTCTATGTTTCTCATCAGATCATAGCTTTTTACATCATTTCTCAGTGCCACCTTTGCCGCATCCTCATCCAGTTTATCCAGAGCTTCCATAGAGGAGTTGATGCTATCTATGGCCAGATCTCGCATCTCTCCTAGCATCCTGTACACTTCATTGATATCTTTATCAAACTTTTCTCTCGTCCCCATACTTCACCTCTTTATCGACATTTTTACCTTTATCAACCGAATCTTCCACTTATATACCTTTCTGTCAGATCATTCTTTGGCCTCTCGAAGAGCTCTTTTGTGTTACTATACTCTATGAGCTCTCCCATGTACAGAAAGGCTGTGTAATCACTTACCCTGGCTGCCTGCTGCATGTTGTGCGTTACTATAACAATCGTGTACTCCTTCTTTAACTCGTAGATCAGATCCTCCAGGCGCATAGTTGATACAGGATCCAAAGCTGAAGCTGGCTCATCCATCAAAAGCACCTCCGGCTCCACAGCAAGGGCTCTGGCTATGCACAGGCGCTGTTGCTGTCCACCGCTCAGGCTTGTGCCTGGCTTGTTCAGCTCATTTTTTACCTCGTCCCATAGCCCGACTGCCTTAATCACCTCTTCAGCCTTTTCGGCAAGAAGCTTCCTGTTTCTTATGCCCTTTAGCTTCAAACCAGCAACCGCGTTTTCCAGAACGCTCATTGTTGGAAATGGGTTTGGCCTCTGAAAAACCATGCCAATCCTCTCTCTAACCTTAACTGGGTCCTCTTTATATATATCCTGCTCATCGAGCAAAACGCTACCCTCTACTCTGGCCCCGGGAGTTACTTCATGCATCCTGTTTATGCATCTTATAAGCGTAGTTTTGCCGCATCCGCTCGGACCTATTATTGCGGTTATGCTGTTTTCTTCTATGTCCAAGTTTATATCCTTCAGCACCTGCTTTTCGCCGAACCATCCATTAAGGCTCTTTATTCTTATCTTTGTGCTCATCTTTTCCTCGCTATAATCCTGACTCCAATGTTCAACAATAGTACGATCACAAGAAGCACCAGTGCAGCACCCCAGGCTTGCGTCTGCCAGCTTTTATAGGGTGAGGTAGCATAGTTATATATGAGCAATGGGAGGGCTGCGGTTGGCTCCAATAGACCCTCATTCCAGTACATGTTTCCAAGAGCTGTGAACAGAAGTGGTGCAGTTTCTCCAAATATGCGTGCTACCCCGAGGATAACCCCAGTTCCTATGCCAACCATCGCACTTCTCAAAATAACGAAGAGGGAAGCTCTCCACTTTGGCACGCCAAGAGCTATCGCTGCTTCCCTTATACTCCTGGGAACAGCCTTCAAACTCTCATATGACGCTATGGTAACGGTGGGTATCATAAGCACCGAGAGAGCCAGCGCCCCAGCTAAAGCAGAAAAGCCTATTCTTAGAACTATAAGCGTATATATAAATATACCAGCAATTATGGAGGGGGTGCCACTGAGGACTTCTGCTATAAATTCTGTGATTGTGGAGAGCTTTCCTCCATACTCAGATATATACATGGCTGCAAAGATTGAGATTGGTATAGAGATCATTGAAGCCAGGGCTACCATCATCAGACTTCCCTGTATCGCATTCCCTATCCCCCCTCCTGCCTCACCAGGCGGTTTCGGAAGAGCTGTAAGAAACTCCCAGCTTAAAATACCAATACCCTCCTTTATTATCATGTATAGCATGCTTATGAGGGGGATCATTATGATTATGAAGGCTACAGCCACAAGGATCAGCATGAGGTACCCTTTTATTCTTCTAACCCCAAGACTTGTCATCCCCTGGCCACCTCCCTTCTGAGGATAAGCCTAGCGCATATGTTTATTACTATAGTGATGATAAATAGTATGAGCCCGAGCTCTATCAATGCAGATTCATGGAGCGCAGAGGTTGCTTCGCTGAACTGATTCGCTATCACACTTGCGAGCGTATCGCCTGGTGCTAAAAGAGATGCGGGTATCTCGGGAGCGTTACCTATAACCATAGTTATTGCCATCGTTTCACCGATCGCTCTACCGAGACCCAGCATCACCCCTCCTATGATCCCGGGTCTTGCATAAGGTAGCGTTACCTTTGTGATCACCTCCCACCTGGTAGCACCCAGGGCTATCATTCCCTCTCTTTGAAGGATCGGTACAGTGTTTATGGCATCCTTTGTCATTGAGGTAATTATCGGTACTATCATTATCGTCAATATCAGCGCTCCTGTAAGGATAGATGGACCATACACAGGCCCCTGGAATACTGGTATAAAACCAAGGTATTCTATAAGGAAGGGGCCTACCTCTTCTCTTATAAAAGGGATGAGCACGAATATACCCCATAGACCTATGACAACACTAGGTATGGCTGCTATTATCTCTATGAGAAAAGAGAGCACATACGATAATTTGGGAGAGATGTATTGCGTGAGAAAAACAGCAGCACCGATGCTTAAGGGCACAGCGATCAGCAGGGCTATAAATGATGTCACAAGGGTACCATATATAAAGGGAAGAGCCCCGAAAACCTCCTTTACAGGATCCCATACGCTCTCTATTACGAATCGAAATCCAAACGTCTCCATTACGGGTAATGAAGATATTATAAGTTGTGTGAGAAGCAGCATTGCGAGAGCAGTCAGAGAAAGGGCAAAGACCGCCGTAAAGATCCTGAACTTCTCCACAGATTCAATCGTTTTTAAAAAGAATATACTTTTCTATATAGAATAGAAAGTCCCGATATCCCTATTTGACAAACAGAATATATTTGTTTTCCTTGCCAGATAGCTCATCCTCTATCCTTTTAGCAAAGACCTTTTCCGGATTTTTCAGATCACTCCTCTGTGCAAGATCCTCAAAGCTCTCAAATGGCTTTCTTTCTCTCTCTTCTATAACGCTCCACATCATCTTTTTTCCGAATCCTGGTAATAGCTCCAGAGAATGAAACCTTGTTGTTATTGGTCCTGCCCTGTTTATAAAATTTATAAAAAAGCTCTCCCTCTCTTTAACTATCTGTTCAAGCACATGGGGTAGCTCGTCCTTTGCAGAGCCTGTGAGTTCATCATATCTAACCCTTCTCAGGATCCTGTTCACCTTTTTCCTTTTTGATTTCTCTTTTCCAATGTAGAGCTTTTCTCCGATCTCTACTGTAGATCTCAGAGACACCTCAAACAGCTTGAATTCATCCCTGCCTATAACGTAAGCTATAGGCTCCATCATTCTCCTGAAACTTGTGCTCGGTCTCCCCTCTGGGAGATAGTCAAGGACGAAGGCGGATTCTTCCATTTCTCACTCCTTCGTATACCCTGAAACGATCTCGAGGACCTTATTTATCAGATCCTCCTTTATTCTGCTCTTTTCAGTTGAGAGTATTGTTATTATTGTATCTGTGTCCTGGGGCAATATATCTACTATTTTACACACGATGTTCTCGGGAAGATCCAGCTCTGAGAGCTCTTTTGTTAGCGCTTTTGCTTCTTTAACTCCTAGTTTACTGAATTCCTTAGCGTGCTCAAGAGCAAGCTTCTGTACGTCCTTGAGCGCTTCTTCCCCCAGCAATTCTTTTACCTCTGCTAATGCAAGGTAGCGACCTTCCTTTGAGACTTTCATTCTCTCACAACCTTTTCATGTGCGCAGGCCCTGCAAGAACAGTTTTTATCTTATTGCCGCATTTCACTTCTACCAGATAGCATCTACCCTGTTTCCCTACAACTTTACCCTGTAAACCATTAAACCTGCGGAATGGCATTCCACTCTCTACGCTTGGTTCAAGATCTATGAATACGCTCTCTCCTTCTTCAAACTTCTGCAGCATTTTGCTTACAAGGTTTTTACTCTTCTCGCTCTTCTTTTTAGTGAGCAGTTTTCTAGTGTTTGCTTTTTTACCATGCGACATCTTTGGCATACTTACTCCTCCTTTCCTTTGGTGTACTCTCCTCCTACATGAGTTCTATTTTTGTGACATCCAGAGCCTCAACCCTGCATTCACAACCTAGCAGAGATGAGAGGCTGGGTACGGTCCTACCCTTATCCCCATGGATTAGCTCCTTAATATATGTTCCGCTTTCAGCTTCAATCTTTATTTCTGCCTTTGTTCCAGAAAATTCCAAAAGCTCTACCTTTTTTACTCTTCTAATCCTTACAATATCGCTCCTTCTCATAACCACCCTCAACGGTGTGCGCTGGTGCACCTCCCTGTTTTCCAGGTATGCTAAAGCTCTCTGGAGCTCTCTTTCCTCTACCTCTCTATCAAACATAATCTCTGCAACATAGACCTTATCCGGTTTTGCGGATTTTATTCTTACAACCTCTGTGAAATCTGAGTAGGCGAGATCTCTTATCTTTACCTTATCGCTCACATTAACCTCATTTTCTAGAGCATTGAGATCAACGCATCTTATTTTTGGCTCAACCAGCTCTATCACAAAAGGCCTCCCTTCATCAAGCATCCTTACGTCTATGTCCTCCCTCCCCATACCATGAAACTTGGTAGACTCCGCTTTGAAATGCTTTATAAAAGTTTGTGCAATGATCTCTTCTACGCTCTCATCGAACAGTTTTCCTTTGCCATTGCAATAATAGCATCCTCTACCCAGGCATCTGGTGCAGATCTTCTTTGTCTGGGGGAGCTCTCTTGAAAACTTATTGTAGCGCCCGTATATGAACACAGATCTTGAGGTCAGCTTGACCCAATTAAATCTTGAGTCAACCAGAAAGTAGAGCTCTTCACCTTCAGATACGTAACTTTTCCCGGAAGCATCTTCAAAAGCGTTTCTCAGCACCTCATTTATCTCCCTCTTGAATTTCCCCTCGGCGCCCAGCGCTTTCTCTCTCTCCTCTATTTCTCTGTATATCTTTGTTCCGAGAGAGAATGTTGAAAATTCATAATCCATGGAGGCTTCAAGCATCGCATCTATGAGATCTCTTACGCCTATACCTATGTCCTCACAGATCTCACACTCCTCATTCTCTTCCTCTGTCTCTGAGCTGTTTCCTCCATAGAGCTTTGTGCATACAGGACAGCGCATATCCTTTATTGCTCTATGATCTTTTTTCTTTTGCTCTTTTGTATACGGGAAAAGTATTTAAGAGCATAAACCGATTATGTTCGGTGAAAACATGGTAGGGGCAGGAGAGCTAAACCCATATGAAAATGCGAAGAAGCAGATAGACAGAGCATGCGAACACATCTCGGTGGATGATGGAGTAAAGACCTGGCTAAAGCACTGTGAGAAGGAGCTCTGTGTAAATTTCCCTGTAAAAATGGATGATGGAAGCGTCAGGATCTTCACAGGATACAGGGTGCAGCACAATACAGCGAGAGGCCCTGCGAAGGGGGGCATCAGATTTGCACCTGATGTTAATATGGATGAGGTTAGAGCTTTAGCTACATGGATGACCATAAAGTGCGCTGTTGTCAATATACCGTATGGAGGCGCAAAGGGCGGAGTAACCTGTGATCCTACACTCCTTTCAGATGGAGAAAAAGAGAGGATCACCAGGAGATTTACTTATGAAATAGTCCCCATAATAGGCCCGGAAAAGGATATACCAGCTCCTGATATTGGGACGGATGGACAGATAATGGCATGGATGATGGATACCTATTCCATGCTTAAAGGATATGATAATTATGGCGCAGTTACGGGCAAACCAATCAGGGTTGGAGGAAGCCGGGGTAGAACCAGTGCTACCGGAAGAGGCGTTATGTTCTGCACACGTGAGGCTCTGAAGAAAAAAGGAATAAACGAAAAAGGAGCTAGAGCGGTGGTCCAGGGCTTTGGAAACGTTGGATCATGGACGGCAAAGCTTCTGCACGATAATGGGGTAAAGATAGTAGGGATAAGCGACATATCGGGTGCGCTCTATAATAATGAGGGCATAGATCCCTATGATCTCTATGAATACGCCCTCAAAAACAAAATGATGATAAAAGGATATCCGAAGGCTGAAGAGATAAATGAGAAAGATCTGTTTTCATTGGAGTGCGATGTTCTTATACCTGCAGCTAAAGAAAACCAGATCACCAGCTCAAATGCTGACGTTATTAAAGCGCCCATTATTGTTGAGGGCGCCAACGGGCCGACAACACCTGAAGGCGAAAAGATCCTTCTAGAAAAGGGAGTTTTCATAGTTCCGGATATCCTGGCAAATGCAGGTGGGGTCACAGTTAGCTACTTTGAGTGGGTTCAGAACAGGGAAAGCTTATACTGGAAAGAAGCGGAGGTTAATGAAAAGCTTGAAGCAATAATGCTCGAAAGCTTCTATGACTGCCTGCAATACTCTGAAGAGCACAAGGTTGGAATGAGAGATGCTGCATACATACTGGCAATAGAGCGGATAGCTGATGCAATAAAGGTCAGGGGAGTATTTCCATAGATCACTGATGTTATAAAAACCGTAAAGGATAGAAACCCCTAACACCTTTCTTTTTTTATGATAGACCTTATTGCTGTTATAGTCTCCATAGTCTTTTTAGGATACGCCACATACTCAGACATAAAAAGCAGAAGAGTTAGCAACTGGGTATGGAGAATAATGGTGCTGATAGCTATTCCTCTTCTTATCCCCCGTCTGAATGCTTATACTGCTGTCTCCATAGTCTTTATGTCTCTTTTTGCTTTACTTCTCTACTATATGGGGCTTTTTCTTCAACGCTTTGGTTTTAAACATGGCCTCTATGGCGGAGCTGATGCAAAGGCGTTGATCTCCCTCTCAATAATGATGCCAGAATGGCCAGTTAAGAGCTATCCCATCTTTTTTTCACTTTCCGTGCTTCTGATTGCCTCTCTCGCTGCGCTGATGGTGCCATTAGCTCTTTTCATATACAACATGAAAAATGGCATGAGAAAGCTGCCGGATGCTTTCTTAGCTATAGAAAAAGAAGAATTTGATGAAAGGAAATATTGGGTCTATAAAAAGGAAGGAGCAAAAACTCTTGTAACCCCAAAAATACCTTTTATTCTTTTCATTTTTATAGGCCTGGTCATCTCTCTGATCTTAAGCCTTTGAAAAAGCCCTATCCCCAGCATCTCCCAGGCCTGGGATTATGTAGCCATGCTCATCAATCTCTGGATCTATGGCTGCGGTGTATAGCTCTACGCTGGGATATTCATTCTCAAGCCTCTCTATCGCGTATTGTGTTGTTATCACGCATGCAATGATCTCTCTCTTTGGTTCCCCAAATCGCTTAAGCTCTCTGAGAACCCTTATCATAGTTGACCCTGTTGCGACCATGGGATCCGCGACAATGACTATATCCTCCTTTTTTATCTTTGGAACGCGAATGTAATCGATGCTTATCTCAAAATTCGGTGGGGAACCACGGAAAGCGCTTACTATCCCAACCCTTGCATCAGGAAAAACCTTGAGGAAACCATCAACCAGAGGCATTGAGGCTCTGAGGACATTAACCATGAGCACATTTTTCATGTCCTCTATCTCTATACCCTTTGCCGCTCCCAACGGTGTATCCACCTCCTTTTCTTTATAAGCAAAGCTCTTTGTTATCTCATAACCAAAGTATCTTCCTATATGGGTTAAGCCTTTTCTGAAAGCTATGCCCCCTGTGTGCCTATCCCTTATCTTTGTAAGCTCATGCAGTATTAACGGCGTCTCTATCACATTCACCTTCATTCTTGCAACCCCCACAACTCTAAAGCGCACACGGGTGTTTCAAGCTGAAAGTTTCTCAGCACTGAGGGGTGCAGCTCTCCTATAATCCCTGCTTTTTCATTATCCTTAACGATCACGGCACACCTTCCTTTTATAAAGGAGGGGTGAGATTCACTCAAATAAGAAACCTCAATGTTGAGCGCATGGAATATGGCTTCAGATATAGATTTTATCTCCTTAAAGTCTGCGCTGGTGCTCTCTATGAGGCAGGCAGCATGCTCTCTATCATAGAGCTGATCACATTCAAACACCCTCTGCGGCAGCGGGTTATGCTTATTAGCTCTGAGTATTGAGAGCAGAGAGGGTATGAGCCAGAAACGGAGTATGGATAGATTCGAGACAGGGTTCAGGATCTCAACAGTTTCTTTTGTCTTTAAGTTCATAAGCTCCAGCTGCTCTTCTTCAGAGCTCAGGTTTAGTGTGGTAGCCTCTATAAAGCCCATGCCTGTAAATATCTCTCTCAGTATATCTCTGGTTCTGAACCTTTTCTTCCCTGGGGTCCAGCTCTCTGGCAGCTTTTCCTTTATTCTACCATAGCCGTACCCAATAGCGAGCTCTTCAAATATATCGTATGGGTGCATTATATCGCTCCTGTAACATGGCACCTCTACGCACAATTTTTCATTTCCATCGCCATATGCTATATGCCCCATCTTTTCTAAAGAATCTATTGCTTCTTCAGTGCTCATCTTTATCCCTGTAATTCTTTCTGCCTCTCTTAAATTTATACTCCATTTTACTCTGGTAAGATCAGGATACTCTCCTGTCTCCTTCCCTATCACCCTGACTTTCTCTGCTTTAGCGTCTTTGAATCTATCAAGGAGGTCACAAACTAAAAGGTTTATAACTGTGTAGGGCACATGCTCTGTTATTCCCGTAACATCAATGAACAGATTCTTTGTTGATTCTTTGAGTGCTGTTACGTTACCGTTGATTATCGGTGGCATTGACAGAACTTT
Organism: Thermoplasmata archaeon; assembly: GCA_011620765.1. GTDB lineage: Archaea > Thermoplasmatota > UBA186 > UBA287 > UBA287 > UBA287. The sequence goes on along the minus strand of WOYO01000082.1, from coordinate 59,500 downwards.
TCCTTCAGCGTCCTCAAGAAGAGGATACAACCTTTTATCATTCTCAACAAGATGCTTGAATTCTGCTCCTTTCTCATTCTTTTCAAGGATCTCTTTTATGCTCATTTCTCTATAACTCCCCAGAGGGGTAAAACTCCTGCTTTCCGGTGCGCTTTTATAATAAAAAGGTGGTGATACATCATCCAGATCATGCAGCCCTATCGCAGCAAATCGTCTGTTCCTCCCTAAGGTAAGGTGAAGAAGCTCTTGCAGCTCTATCAACTCCCTTATATTTTCATCATCAAGTCTCACACCCCTCACCACAGCACACACTATGAATGGTCTAACAGCAACCTCATCTGCGTAGCATTCTATTTTGGGCCTTTCAATCGTGTAATCCGTAAGCTCCCTGAAAAAGTAATGCTTCAGAGCTCTTTCTATACCTATTCTTGAGAAGAGGTCAGGCCTATTCGGGTTTATTTCGATACCTCCTCCTTCAATAGAGCACCCAATGTTCCTCAAGCCCTCCTCTATTTGAGGCTTGCTTAAGGAAAGTTTCTCAATAGGCACGTGAAGAGTAACCATCAGCCTTTAGCCTTGATCTCTTTAGACTTTAATCTCAACTCTTTGCTACCACACCTTCTGCATCTCTTTGCTCTAACAGAGTTTGTGGCAGAGCATTTCATACAAACCTTCCTGTTTAAAACCCTCTCTGTTGCTTCAGGAAATCTAGCCATATGGGTAATGCATCAACGCTTATTTAAGGATTTGTTACTGGAAGGTCAGGCTGTATCGTGGGCAAGAACTTTGATATCCTGCTGAGTATCCCTCTTTTCTTTGATCCAACCAGAGAAGCTTCAAGCACGTCCTTTATCGTCTTCACAGGAATGATATCTATTCTGTTCTCATATGTTGATTCGAGCATCACATCATTTATGTTGCTTTCCGGTATAAGAACTTTCTTCAGCCCTGCCTTTATAGCTGCCTCTATCTTAGCACTCACCCCACCAACAGGCAAAATTTCTCCACGCACAGAGAGTGAGCCAGTCATTGCCATAGATTGATCCACCGGAACGCTTTCCAGAGAGGAAATAACGGCTGTTGCTATGGAGACGCTGGCACTATCACCCTCAACGCCTTCATAAGTTCCGATGAATTGAATGTGTATGTCATACTTTGATAGATCTTTGCCTGCGATCTTTTTTATAACAGCGCTAACGTTCTGCACAGCTTCTTTTGCTATTTCCCCAAGTTTACCTGTAGCTATTATCCTGCCCTCTTCACTTGATTGTGAAGGAGTCACTTCAGCGACTATAGGCATAACTATTCCTGAAAGCTCATTTAATCCTGTATCACTTCCCATAACCGCAAGGCCATTGACTATGCCGATCTCTGCACCTCCTGTGCGTATGGTGCTGTAGTCATTCATCCTTTCTATATACTTATCCACCACTTGCTGCTCCAGAGGCCTAGCTATCATCTTTGCTTTCAGGACATCCTCAAGTTCTACAAACTGCTTTTTCTGCTCCACCGCAATATCGCCTGCAACCCGCACAAGCCCACCGAGCTCCCTGAGTCTCATAGTTAGCTTTCCTTTTCTCCCTCCCCTTCTCTGCGCTTCTTTGATTATCTCGGCAACAGCCTCTTTTTTGAAGTGGGGGATCTTTTTGTCCTTTGCCACTTCCTGGGCCACAAATTGTATAAGATTTCTTCTGTTCTCCTCACTATCGTCCATTTCACTATTCATGTAAACTTCGTAGCCGTAACCCTTTATCCTTGAGCGCAGCGCTGGATGCAGGTGCTCTATCGTTTGAAGGTTTCCCGCAGCCACCAGTATAAAATCGCATGGCACAGGCTCTGTTTTTACTAGCGCTCCAGCGCTCCTCTCGCTCTGGCCAGTTATCGGAAACTCCTTTTCCTGCATTGCAGTTAAGAGATGCTGCTGGGTGTCAAGATCCATTGTGCCTATCTCATCTATGTACAACACACCCTTATGAGCCCTGTGTATATCGCCAGGCTCAACACGCTCATGCGCTGGCGTTTCCAGACCACCTGACTGATAGGGATCATGTCTCACATCACCCAGCAAAGCGCCAGAACGCGAGCCCGTAGCATCTACAAACGGCGCTTTTTCTCCAAGCTTGTGAGAGACAAGAAGCTTTGGTATCATCATGTTAGGCCCTCTCCTGGTGAAATTTGACATCAACATCACCATTAGGAATATCATGAGAGCCATGAATATCACCTCTATGCTCTGGTAGATCACAAAAGCAACGATCGAAAAGATAACAGTAAAAACCATAAGTGTTGTGAATATCCAGTCCCTGGAGCCTCTTGCCTGACGGGCCTTTTCCTTGTAACTGTCAACTATTTCTCTCCCTTTTCCTGCAGGTACAACTCTCACCTTAGGCATGTCTGGATCCTCAGGGTTCGGATAAACAATAATATCCTCCAGCTCTTCAGAGGGCAAAAGCTCGGTCATCGCTCTGGCAAGCATGCTCTTTCCTGTACCAGGATCTCCTATCAGAAGGACATTTCTTCTCTGCGATGCAGCTTTTTTCACAACCTCCACAGCATCTTCCTGACCTATAACCTGATCCACCTGAAGTTGTGGTATCTCTATTTCTGCTGTTGTCTCAAACTGCTGATGCTTTATCCACTCTTCTATCGTTTCTTCCATTTCAATCTCCATTATTGATTTTTTCAGTTAAATATTTATTCCCTAATCCTGAGGGGTTTCCACATCCTCAACTATCCTCTGGCCCGCAGCAACATTGTCTACAGAGTGCACCACAGCATCAAAAGCGGCAAGAACGCTTTTGACCTCTTCATAATCTATTGCCGTGCCTTCTATAACAATCTTTACGGTATCTGTTTCCTGATCCACCTCGGAAAGAGATATGTTTACTCCACTAACCTCAGGGATCTTACTCAGCTCTTCTGCTAGCTCTATTACCCCCGGTGTATGTGGTTTTAAGACGTCAAGTACAAGTCTCTTTATGCTCACATAGGTGAAAAGGGTACCTCATATTTCTTTTTTACTTTACTCCAGAGATCACAGGCTCAAACAACAAAAATGTGTTACAGAAGATAGGAAAAGCTTTAATTTAATATATAGCAAAAAACATAACACTTGTGAAAAGAATAAAGGACCCTATCCATAGCTATATCCTTCTGGAAGACCCATTCGTAAAAATTGTGGATAGCCCTTATGTGCAGAGGATTAGATACATAAAGCAATTGGGCACTGCAGGTCTTGTTTACCCGGGAGCAAACCACACGCGTTTTGAGCACTCTCTGGGCGCATATAATCTAGCCAAGAGCTTTGCTGATGCTCTATGCATAAAGCATAGAGAAGAATTTATGGCCGCAGCGCTTTTGCATGATATCGGGCATGGACCTTTCTCACACATTTCTGACTCTGTGGCTAAAAAGAGGGGTTATAACCATGTTGAGGCATCATGCGCCATTATTGAGGACAGTGAACTCAGAGATATACTGGACGATACAGGACTTGATCCCAAAAGGATAACAGACACTATACGGGGGAAACCACCCTATGGGTGTTTGCTCTCAGGTTCTCTTGATGTGGATAGACTTGACTATCTTATGAGGGATTCATATTATACAGGTGCAAATTTCGGGCACATAGATATTGGAAGACTGCTCACAGGCACAAAGATCCTTAAAAATAAGGTTGTTGTTGATGAAAACTGCATTGCCACAGTGGAATCCATACTTGTTTTCAGATCCCTGATGTATCCCACTGTCTATTATCACCACACTGTAAGGCTCGCTGCAGTCATGCTGGAAAAAGCTATAGAAGAAGAGATGAATAATGATATGAAAAACCTCATGGGAATGGATGATATCTCTTTGATAGCACTCCTGAGAGCAAGAAAAAATAAGCTTTGGAAAAGAATTGAAAGAAGGGATCTCTACAAAATAGCCTATACCTTCACACACGACCATGAAAACAGGAAAATGATGAAAGAAATACAGGATAAAGTATGTGCCATAACCCAGGAAGCCATAGTAGATATAATAGAACCACCAATCTGGCGTGAAATGGATGTTGAGGTTATGACAGCCCAGGGTAAAAGGAGGATAGGCGAGGTGTCCACACTTGCGGACAGTCTTATGAAAGCTCAGAAGGATCACTACAAACTTGTCGTTTATGCTCCAAAAGAGAAGAGAGAAGAGGTTGCCCGCGAGGTATTTGAAAAATCACAAGATTATAAAAAAATATGAGCAATGTGCTGGAGAGGGCAATAAAGGGCAGGAGAGAAAGAACATGAAATTAAACGCGGATAAATTCGGAAATGAGGGTGAAAAAGAAAAACACTTCGTCGGTAAAAAGTTAAGGGTTTATGATGAAGAGACAGCCCAGAGGTTGAGCAGCGAAGGTTTTGGAAAGATGAAAAAAGGTAAGCTCGATCTGGAGCTTGAGGAGGCTGCTTACCTTATTGAGCACAGAAAGCTCTCTGGGGATCTTTTACACTTTCTCATAAAGGCTTCAGAGATTGAAAAGGGCATAGAGGACAGAGCTGTGGTCTACATTGAGCTGAAAAAGAGAGGTTATAGAGTAAAACCTGGCAGGATAATGAAGGCTGTTAGGGGGGAGCGCTCGATAAGGATCAGAGTTTTTTCAGAGCGTGAGCGCTTCAGTTTTCGCAGCATAATAAATCTTCTCAAGAGAGAGAGATCTTTTATAGTGTGCATTGTTGACGAAGAGTGCGACATAACCGCATACAGACTATCTCTCTTTAAACCCCAGAACTATGGAAGAGAAATAGAGGATAGAATGAGCGCCTACCTCACAGGTGGCAGGATCTTCGCTGAAAATGCGATAGAGCATTTCGGAGAGCTGTTCTCAAACATATATGAGCTTTCACTCTATGAAACCTATTACCTCATGAAGAAGGGCGCACTTGAGCTCTATGGGTGTGATGACTTTCTTGAAGCAGCAAAAAAAGAACAGAAAGATTTTGAGCTTGCATACTCGGTTTATGAAGATCTCATGGATAAAGGCTATGAACCAAAGACAGGATTCAAGTACGGGACGCACTTCAGAGTCTATGATTTCAGGGTTGATGATATACATGCTCCATATCTTGTTCACAGTTTTAAAGAGGGCTCAAGAGTTGCATGGAATGAGATAAGCAGGGCCTCCCGGGTAGCTCACACAGTTAAGAAAAAAATGTTATTCGCTTCGGTTGGCAGCGAGATAAATTACATAAAGTGCGAGAGGTTTAAGGTTTAATGTTCAAAGTAACCCCCTGGGAGGTCAGCGGGAAGATAGACTATCAGAAGCTGATAGAAGAGTTTGGAGTGAGCGAGATAACGGATGAGCTTTTGCAAAAGTTGCCAGATCACTTTATGCTCAGGCGCAGGATCTTTTATGCCCATAGAGATCTGGATAAGATAATAGATGCAAGGGAAAAGTTTTATCTTTATACGGGCAGGGGGCCCTCAGGGAAAATACACATAGGACACCTTTTACCATGGGTGTTTAACCTTTTTCTTCAAAAGGAGTGGGGTACGGAGCTCTATTTTCAGCTGACTGATGATGAGAAATTCCTCTTTAATGAGGATTTATCATTGGAGGATACAAAAAGGCTTGCCTATGATAATGCTTTAGACATAATAGCTCTTGGCTTTGATCCAGAGAAGACGACAATATTTCTGGACACCGATAACATGAATGTTCTCTATCCTATCGCAATAAAGGTTGCCAAGAGGGTTACATTCTCTACAGCTAAAGCTGTTTTCGGTTTTGATTCATCAACAAACATAGGCTCTATATTTTATACAAGCATCCAGTCAGCTCCAGCATTTCTGCTGAGCGAAATTGAAAAGAAGAGCGTGAGATGCCTCATACCGTGCGCTATAGACCAGGATCCTCACTTCAGGGTTACGAGAGATGTCGCAGAGCCATTGGGCTATCCGAAGCCTGCTTCAATCTATTGCAAGCTCCTGCCTTCTCTCACCGGCAATGAAAAGATGAGCTCTTCCTCACCCGAATCGAGCATCTTCACAACCGATGATGAAGAACAGGTGAGAAAAAAGATCATGAATGCGTTCACAGGCGGAGCAGCCACTGTAAAGGAGCAGCGTCTTCACGGCGGGAATCCTGAGGTTTGTGCTGTTTATTCATACTACTATTTCTTCTTCGAGCCTGATGATAGCAAGGTTAGAGGTATCCACGACAGGTGCAGGAGTGGTTCTCTACTATGTGGGGAGTGCAAGGCTATGCTGGCAGAAAAGGTGAATTCTTTTCTCACAGAGCACAGAAAAAAGAGAGAAAAGGCCAGGGATCACATAGATGACTTCGTGAAAAAACTCTAATAGCTGCTGCTCCGATAGAGTATACCACCTATAACTAAGTACATCACCCCTGAAACCATTCCTCCAACAAGCCATGATGGTATGAGAAACCTTGCGTTGGAAGATAAGAGCGCTGCCGCAGAACCAGCAAAAACTGAGATCAGCGGTAGAAGAGATGAATACGCTCCTTTCTTGCTCCTGTTCTTAAAAATAAAGAGATCAACAAAGACAACAAAAGAAAACGGCACTACGAGAGAGCCCACAACATTCAGAAAATCCGTTACCCTGCTCAATATCCCGCTCATAGCTAAAACAGTTCCTATCGCTCCCATGACTGCAGAAACGATGGGCTGCCTCACCTTTTTCCCCAGGGCCTCACTACCTGAGAGAAACTGCATTACAGCAGGATACAGGTTGATTATGTTTGTATTGGCATTGGCTACTATGGCAGTCACAGCGATTATAGCACCTATAGCCCCCATGCTTTTTCCTAAAAGAAAGATGTTCCAACCATCCAGCGATCCTGTAGAGGCTATGGAAATGAACCCGAGGATTCCGAAGAGGAACAAGCCCAGAACCACCCCCAGAGAGGGGGCAATAGCGTATACCCATGGCTTTCCATCCTTTTTGCAGAACCTTGAGGTTTCGGGTATCTTATAGCACCATGCCACAAGTGAAAAAGCTCCAGCCGACTCCAGGGCTACAGCAAAAGACCTTGCGTCTATCGTGCCTGAAAGGCTTATGCTAACACCCTCAACAACAAAGCCCTCATAAACCATAACAATAGAGCCTATCAATATGATTACTAAGCTTATATAATCAAAGCTTTTTATCACTTCAAATCCCAGAAGGACTATAACGATCTGCAATACACCCAGCAGCAGAGACCAGAGTGGAGCAGGGAGACCAAAATATGACTCCAGCATCACAGCGGGAACCTCTGTGTTTATACCGAACCAGCCAACATTCAATAGAGCGAATATCATAGCCAAGAGTGCTGTTCCTGATGCTCCAAAGGTTTTTTGACTTATTGTTAGCGCAGGAAGCCCTGTTTTTCTGCCAAGCTCCTCCCAGATCGCTGCCATTATGCCCCCTATCCCAAGCACCGCGACGCACACAAGGGCTAAACCAAGGACACCCATAGAGTATGTAAAGCTCGCCACAAGCGCTGTTGTCATCGCTATGCCACCCATAAGCCAGATAACAAAACTATCAACAGCACTTGAGGTTCTTTTCTCTACGGGTTTTGCTCCTATGTCTTCCATTATTCACCTCTTATTTTCGTTTCCCGGTTCAAAGAAGGAAAGAAATGCTTCTTCCCTTTCCTCTCTTTTAAAGAATCCCACTCCTTCAATATCTTAACAGCTTCGCATGCAGCCTTTGCAGCATCCTCCTCTCCCTCCGTCTTAAATGTATTTCCCAGTCTATCCGCGAAAACTGTGCAGATACAACCAGCCCTGAGCCCGTAGATGGAAGAGAGAACAAAAAGGGCAGAAGCCTCCATTTCAAAGTTTGTTACTCCAGCTCTCCTGAGATCCTCTACCAGCTTCTCGCTCTCACTGGTCGAATAATCCTTATATCCTTTCCTGCCCTGACCAGGATAAAAGGAGTCTGTGGATGCGGTTATGCCAAGATGGTATCTTAAACCTAAAGATTCGCATGCTTCTATAAGAGCTAAAGTAACTTCATAACTTGAGAATGAAGGATACTCTGTTCGCACATACTGCTTGCTAGTGCCCTCAAGTCTGACAGCGGCAACATCTATGATCATATCCCCGCACTCTATCCCTTCTTTTATAGCCCCACAGCTTCCAACCCTTATAAATGTATCACACCCAATATTTGCTAACTCCTCTATGGCTATGGCTGTGCTTGGAGATCCTATGCCTGTAGAGCATGCTGATATCTCTGTGCCCCTGTATATCCCTGTAGCGCTCCTGTACTCTCTATGGAACGCTATCTCCTTCCCATTATCCCATAGAGCCATAATCTTTGCAATTCTCCCGGGGTCCCCTGGCAAAAGAACATAGCGCGAGAGATCTCCGGGCTTGCATGCTATGTGATACTGCACTCCCCCCTCACCTTCCGGCTTTTCAGCAGATCTAAAGTCCATAAGTGTTATCGCATTTTAACTAAAAATATTTTCAGTATTCGATTCCTGCTGCGAAAAAAAATTAAATAGAATGCACACCACTCCATCTATATGGTGGATCTCGAGAGAGCCTACAGAATACCTTTCTTCAAAGAGAATGGCTATGTGCGCAAGAAATGTAAAAGCTGTGGTAGCGCGTTCTGGACAAAGAACAAAGAACAGGAGCTGTGCGGTGATTCACCCTGTGTTGAATATTCTTTTATAGGCAATCCGATCACCAAGAAAAAATACAGTGTTGATGAAATGCGAGAGGCTTTCCTCTCCTTTTTTGAGAAAAACGGCCACAAAAGGATAGAAAGCTATCCTGTGATAGCAAGGTGGAGGGATGATATATTTCTCACAATAGCAAGCATAGCTGATTTTCAACCCAATGTGACCAGCGGGGAATGTGAGCCACCAGCAAACCCGCTCTGCATCTCCCAGCCCTGCATAAGGCTGAATGATTTAGACTCCGTGGGCAGAAGCGGGAGGCATCTCACCAACTTTGAGATGATGGCCCACCATGCCTTTAATTATAAAAGAAAGAAGATATACTGGATAAACGAAACAGTTGCGTACTGCGATGGTTTTCTTAAAAGTATAGGTGTTGATACGGATCTTGTTACGTATAAAGAGAACCCCTGGAGTGGAGGAGGGAACGCAGGTCCAGCTCTTGAGGTTCTCAGCCATGGTCTGGAGCTTGTTACTCTGGTTTTTATGAGCCTCAGGTTAGCCAATGAATCAGATGAAGACACAACAGTCATAGAGGGGGAGCGCTACACGCCTATGGATATGCGCATAGTTGATACAGGCTATGGTTTAGAGCGACTTGCATGGGCATCACAGGGCACCCCAACGGTATACAATGCCATATACCCCCAGATGATAGATGATCTTCTAACTAAAGCTGGCATTGATATGAACGATGAAGAAACAGCAGCTATTGTTGAAGAAAGCTCCAGATTGGCTGGGGGAATGAGTGCCAGCACAAACATAAAGCTATTCAGAGAGCAGTGCTCCAATAGACTTAAACTCCTCGGGTATAGCATAGAACCTGAGCAGATAGCAGGGATAATGGAGCCTATAGAGAAGGTATACACAATCTGCGACCACACAAAGTGCATAGCTCTTATGCTCGGTGATGGCATTGTGCCGAGCAACACGAAAGCAGGGTATCTTGTGAGGCTCATGATAAGGAGAAGTCTAAAGATACTCCAGGATCTCCGCATAGACGTAAGCCTGAGTGATCTGGTTGAGAGGCACATAAATGAGAGGCTTAAAAAATACAGAGAGGACATTGAGAGAATCAGGGAGATCATAGACATTGAAGAGAAAAAGTATGAAGAAACAATAGAGAAAGGTAAAGCAATGGTGAAGAGAGAGGTTAGAGGTAATGCCACTATAGAGGAGCTCATGAGATTTTATGACACTTATGGCATACCACCCGAAGTGGTCAAAACGATTGTGGACGTTGAGATACCTGATAACTTTTATTCTCTGATCGCACAGATGCACTCAAGTGAGAAGGGGATAGAAAAAGAGAAGGGGGGAAAAGAAAAAGAAGAATACCATCTCAAACCAACAGAGCTCCTTTTTTATGATAAGCCGAGAGAGTATGAATTTGAGGCAAAGGTTCTGAGATGCAAAGGAAAAGAGGTGGTGCTGGATAGAACTTTGTTTTATCCTGAAGGCGGTGGGCAGCCTAGCGATATAGGTGTTTTAAGCTCTGATGGCAGAGAGGTAAATGTTTTGGATGTTGAAAAGGTGAATGGAGTTGTTATCCATCATACAGATAAGGATCTAGGGGCTGCGGAAGACAGCATTGTTTCTGGGCTGGTTGATGAAAAAAGAAGAAGAGCTCTGGAGAGAAATCATACAGCCACTCATATAATTCTGGCTGCAGCAAGGGAGCTACTGGGAAAACATGTTTGGCAACATGGAGCGCAGAAAGGGATTGAAAGAAGCAGGCTTGACATAACCCATTACAGGCGCATTGCGCGCGATGATCTGGAAAGAATAGAGCAAAGGGCAAATGAGATAGTTCTATCAGATCTGCCAGTAGAAGCAAGATTCATGAAGAGGAATGAGGCTGAACAGGAGTATGGTTTCGTTCTTTATGAAGGTGGCGTGCCAAAGGGAAATGAGATAAGGGTTGTCACAATAGATTCCATAGATGCGCAGGCATGCGCAGGCACACACTGTCAGCGGACTGGAGAAGTAGGCTGGATAAAGATCCTTCGCACAGAGAGGGTCCAGGATGGAGTCGAAAGAATAGAGTTTGCAGTTGCAGACAGCGCACTTGAGGAGTTTGAAAAAAAGGAAAGGCTGATAGAATCCCTTTGTAGCACATTCAACACAAAAGAGGAGCACCTTGAAAGGGTTGCTGGAAGGCTATTTGCAGAGTGGAAAGATATGAAAAAGAGCATTGAAAGACTAACCGAATATGTTATAAGTGAGAGGATAAAGATACTTAATCCGGAAGAGGTAGATAACATAAAGGTGTTCAAAGACGTGAATGAACTTGATGCTAAGGGCATAGTCAAGGAAGCAACAGCCCTTGCTGAGAGAGATGGAGTTGTGGCCATAATAGCAAATAATTTTGGTAACATAGCTGTTGCAAGAAATGAAAAGATCGATATAAACTGTGCAGAGCTGCTCAGAGAAGTGGAGAGGTTTGGTGGAAAAGCAGGAGGTAGAGCGAATCTTGCTCAGGGAAGTGTTCCTGCAGAGAACGCAAAGAACGCTGTCGAATACATTGAAGGGATAATAAAACTGAAGCTCGTTGAGAATGGAATCTGACTTTCTCAAGCCGCCAAGAGATCTCTGGCCACAGAAGGAGGAGTAGGATAACACTCGCAAGGTGAGTTATGAGAGATTGACAAATGAATCTGTGCTCAAGCAAATAACCCCCTGGCTATGTGTCGGAGGCTTTGAGGAAGATCCTGAGCTTGAGATCTTTGCCTCTTTTCTGAGAAATGGGCACAGTAAAGATCTTTCTTCAAGGATCTCAAAGAGCATCTGAGGAAGGAAGAATAGTTACCTCATTTTCACCAAAACTTTTCCCAGTATAGATATAAAGAGGGAGGCTTCTCTGTGGAGGAAAATGCTCCAAAACCCTTTTGCTGCATTCCTGGCAGAGCGGCGGAGGCTATAAATAGTGTGAAGTTATATTTCTAAAGTATGGGCATACCAGAAGAGCCGAAAGAGCCAGAAATCAAAAAAAATGTTGAGATAAAGGATTGCGCTATATTTGACATGGATGGTGTGATAACAGATACTGCTACTATTCATGCAGAGGCATGGAAAGAGACTTTAGAGCCTTTTGGCTTTGAGGATAAAGATTACTATCTTTATATAGACGGAAAGCCCAGATATGAAGGGGTTGAGAGCTTTCTTAGATCTAAAAATATATCCCTTCCATATGGTAATCCTGCTAACGATCTTTCTCAGAACACTGTGTGCGGCATCGGAAACAGAAAGAATGCAAGGTTCCTTGAAAAACTTGAGGGTGGTGTGAGAACGTTTCCCTCAACGATCGCATTCATAAAGGAGCTGAAGCGTATGGGCGTGAAGGTTGCTGCAGTTTCTGCGAGCAGAAACTGCAGGAAAATCCTGGAGAAGGCAGGGGTGATAGAACTATTTGACGTTGTTGTCGGTGGAGATGAGGCTCCAGACAAGCGGGGGATATTCCTTGAAGCAGCAAAGCGCTTAGGGTGTTTGCCCGAAAGGTGCGCGGTGGTTGAAGACTCTCTGGCAGGGGTTAAGGCAGCAAAGGGCTTCAAACCTGTAATAGGGATAGACCGCACGGGAAAAGGACTTATGGATGCTGATGTGGTTGTGAAAGATCTCTCCGCGCTCTCCATCCTGAAAAAACCTGAGCCAGCTCTTGAAAAAATGGGCACAATATTTGCACAATTGAGAAGGGGTATACCAGCCGTGTTTCTTGATTATGACGGAACCCTCACTCCTATAGTAGAGAGCCCTGAGAAGGCAATACTATCAGAGAGCATGCGAATGATTCTAAAAGCGCTCTCTACCCGTTGCAGGGTAGGCATCCTGAGCGGAAGAGAGCTGAAGGATGTGAAAAGGATGGTTGGGATAGAGGGGATCTGTTATGCAGGGAGCCATGGACTGGAGATGGAGTGTGATGGATTAAATAAAGCCATAGAGCAACCAGACCTCAAAGACATAGAGAATGAGTTAAAGAGAACCCTTGGACCTGTCAAAGGGGTCCTTTTTGAGAGGAAAAGATTTTCTATAGCTGTTCACTATCGCATGGTTGATAAAGATGTTGGGAAGGTAAAAAAGGGGGTAAAAGAGGTAGCACGCAACCATCCAGAGCTAAAGCTATCTTCAGGCAAAAAAGTCCTTGAGCTTATGCCCAGAGTGGATTGGGATAAGGGAAAAGCTCTGCTAGGGTTTATTGAAAAGCTCTGGATAAATGGATCGAAGGTTGTCCCTATATACATAGGAGATGATCGAACAGATGAGGATGCTTTCAGGGCTATAAAAGGTTGGGGGATATCCATCCTGGTCGGGAGCAGAAAGACTGCTGCGGACTATACGCTGAAAGATACTTCAGATGTTGAAATCTTTCTGAAAGCCCTTTTGGACAACTTTGAGGAAGACACGTGGGTTCTGAGATACAATGGTTTTGTCCCGGAGGAAGAGAAAACCAGAGAAGCCCTGTGTACGCTCGGTAATGGATACTTTGGAACGAGGGGTGCTTCACCTGAGAGTGACTTTCATTATCCAGGAACCTACATTGCAGGGTGCTATAACAGACTGAAATCAAGGATTGATGGTAAAACTATAGAGAATGAGAGCCTGGTGAATGCCCCAAATTGGCTTCCGCTCACCTTTAGAATTGGTGACAAATGGTTCGATGAGCGCCTGTTTGATATTCTTGATTACAGAGAGGAGCTGGATATGAAGAGAGGCCTGTTAACAAGATTCATCAGATTTAAGGATGATCAGAACAGGCTCACGGCTATCACAGAAAAAAGGCTGGTCCACATGGCAAACCCCCATCTTGCAGCACTTGAGCTGAAACTTGTGGCTGAGAACTGGTCTGGGGAGGTAGAGCTCAGAGCATCTCTGGATGGGAGAGTGAAAAACTCTGGTGTGGCAAGGTATCAACAGCTCAATAATACACATCTGAAGCCTGTAAAAAGCAGATCTAACGGAGAGATCATATCCCTTCAGGTTGAGACAAACCAATCACATATAAGGATAGCTGAAGCTGCAAGGACAAGAATCACAAAGGACGGGAAACCTGTGGATGTGAGAAGGAAGGATGAGAAGGATAGGGGATCCGTATCCCAGAGTTTTTCCGTTAATATCAGGCAGGGGGAGAGCATCTGCGTTGAAAAGACAGTCTCCCTATTTACCTCGAGGGACAGAGCCGTGGCGGAGAGCATGATGGCTGCAGAGAAAGAGGTGAGGGCAGCTGAATGCTTTCAAAAGCTACTTGAGCGTCATGTGCTCGCATGGGAGCACCTCTGGAGACGCTGCAACCTGGAGGTTGTGAACAATAAAAGGACCATGCAGATACTTCATTTGCACATATTCCATCTCCTTCAGACAATGTCTGTGCACTCGATAGATATGGATGCTGGTGTTCCGCCCAGAGGGCTCCATGGAGAGGCTTACAGGGGGCTCATAATGTGGGATGAGCTCTTCATATTCCCGTTCATAAATCTCAGGATTCCTGACATCACAAGGGCTTTGCTCATGTATCGCTATCGCCGCCTACCGGAAGCAAGGAGATCCGCCAGAAATGCGGGCCACAAAGGAGCGATGTATCCATGGCAGAGCGGAAGCGACGGGAGGGAGGAGAGCCAGAGGATCCATCTGAACCCTCTATCTGGTAGATGGAGGGATGACAACACATGGTTGCAGAAACACATAAACATAGCCATAGCCTACAACATCTGGCAATATTACCAGGTTACGGGCGATCTTCACTTCCTTTCCTATTATGGTGCAGAGATGCTTGTAGAGATATCCCGTTTCTGGGCAAGCATAGCAAAGAATATCCATGGAAGATACGAGATCCATGGTATTATGGGACCCGATGAGTTCCATGACAGGTATCCCGGGGCTGAGCAGCCCGGCATAGATAACAATGCCTACACAAATGTCATGGTTGCCTGGACGCTGTGCAGGACTTTAGATGCTTTAAAACTGCTATCAGATGAGAGGAGGGAAGCTCTGGAAGAGGATCTGGGGATTACCCCGGAGGAAAAAGAGCTCTGGGAGAATATGAGCTACCGGATGAAAATACCCTTCCATGGGGATGAGATAATAAGCCAGTTTGACCGTTACGGGACATTAGAGGAGTTCGACTGGGATCTTTACAGAAAAAAGTACAGAAATCTGCAGAGACTTGACAGAATATTGGAAGCAGAAGGAGATACTACAAACCGCTACAAGTTATCGAAGCAGGCAGATGTGCTCATGCTCTTCTACCTTCTCTCGGAGGATGAACTTAAGAACATGTTCAACAGACTTGGTTATCAACTGAATAGAGAGATCATATGCAAAAACATTGATTATTACATGAAAAGAACATCCCACGGCTCAACTCTGAGCAGGATTGTCCATTCATGGGTCCTGGCGAAATACAGCAAAGAGAGGTCATGGCAGCTCTTCAGAGAAGCTCTTGAAAGTGATATCTCCGATATACAGGGCGGCACAACCTCAGAGGGGGTTCACCTTGGGGCAATGGGTGGAACCGTTGATCTCATACAGAGAGGATATACGGGAATGGAGACCAGAGGGGAGATGCTCTGGTTTGACCCCAACCTTCCTGAAGAGCTGAAAATGCTGGAATTCAATCTCCTCTACCGCCAGCACAACATAAGAGTCCATATAGATAAGGAGAACCTTATAATAAGCGCTAGCCCGAGCAATGCAGCCCCTATAGGCATAGTATTTAAAGGAGCGGTTGTGGATCTTGGACCAGGGGAGACAAGATCCTTCCCCTTATCTTCGTGGAGCAAAAGTTTATTTTAGCCTTTCGCCATTTGCTTTGTGCGCCCCAAGCTAGTTGCCCTTGGATTTGTATTCTTTTTCATTGCTATAGCGATAGCTTTTCCACATATAATCTATGACCAATTCATATGGAAATATTTCTGGGGGCCTATAGTAGCAGATGCAAATGGTGTATACAGCATAGAGTATAATGAGATCACTGCAATATCTGGCTACAATGTGGTTAACACCCTGACATATGCTGTTCTCACAATAGTTGCGCTCTATATATCCTACGGGAAGTTAAAGGAAAGGTCCAGCGAAAAGGATGTTGAAAGGTTCATATTAGCTCTATTCCCTCTGATAATTTACGGCTCTGTTGCGAGGGTTCTTGAGGATCTCGGCCTTTTTTTATCTCTTCCTCTCCAGGCTTTGTTCATAAGCCCGCTGATATACATACAGACCCTTATTCTCTTCTTATGCATCATTTTTGCCTCAAAGAGAGCAGAAAATAGCAGATTGCCCTATCCCCTGATTACAGGTATCTTAGTATGTGATGCAGCAATTGTTCTGTTAAAGCCGCATCTGGCAATAGAGATGAGCCCGCTCTATCTCATAGCTGTAAGCGCTCTATTTATTTTTCTCTCCTTTAGATTCAGAGACTGGCATATGCAGGGTCTTATTTTCTCTCTTTTCCTCCTGTCTCTTGCCCTGTGCTATATCTTCTATCTTTCTGCTCACAGTGATATCAGGGTGCTCCTTGCATCTCTCTCTCTGCCCGCATTGATCACTGCCCTATCCTTTGTTCTGCCGGCTCCAGGTTATTTTAAAAGCCCCTATAGCCTGATGGCGATCTTTTCCCAGAGCCTTGATGCCACAGCAACATACATTGGTTTATCCTATTTTGGATATTACGAAAAGCATGTTCTACCCTCCCTCTTCATGGACTTTGCAGGACCGTGGGTGATGATACCGATAAAAATTGCGGTTGTCTTTTTGATCATATACGCTATAAAGGATGAAGATGAGATGATAAAAAAGATCATTCTGCTTCTGGTTATAATCTTGGGGTTAGCGCCAGGCACAAGGGATGCGCTGAGAATAACTCTGGGGGTGTAAAAATGAAAACGAGCACGGAAAAAGAAAAGAGCAGCAAAACGAAAAGGGATGTGATGCTGGAAGCGGGCATATGTGATATGAGGTATGGGGTAAAGGGGATGTACATATGGCTTCCGTATGGCATGGAGATCAGAAACAGGGTTGACTCTATTATAAGAGAAGAAATGAAAAGAACATCTCATGGAGAGGTCTATTTCCCTTTGCTAATACCTGAGAACTATTTTAAGAAGGAGGAGGAGCACATAAAGGGCTTCAGCACCCAGGTCTACTGGGTAACTCATGGGGGCGATAAAAGGCTGAAGAGAAAGCTCTTGCTCAGGCCTACCAGTGAGACGGCAATGTACCCATCCTTTGCTCTATGGATAAGGACCCACAGAGATCTTCCTCTAAAGATATTTCAGATCGTTAATACCTATCGCTATGAGACAAAGCAGACGAGGCCTCTGATAAGGATAAGGGAGATCCATTTCTTTGAATCCCACACGGCGCATGAGACATTTGAGGAATCTGAAAAACAGATAGCAGAGGATGTTGAGATAATGTCAAACATAGGAAAAAAGCTCTGCATCCCTTACCTCCTAAACCGAAGACCTGAGTGGGACAAGTTCGCCGGCGCTTACTATAGCATGGGCGCTGATGCTTTCATGCCCGAAGGAAAAACCCTGCAGATAGGGACTATCCACAACTATAGGGACAATTTTTCAAAGGCTTACAACATAAAATACAAAGATGATGAAGGCAAGGAGCACTACGTGCATCAGACAACCTATGGGATGAGTGAGAGACTCATAGGCGCTGTGGTGTTACTGCACTCTGATAGCACAGGCCTCATTCTGCCACCGGCAATAGCGCCTATAAAAGGCGTCATCATACCGGTGATATTCAAGGGTAAGGAAAAGAGGGTTATGGAATTCGCGGATGAGGTACATGAGGATCTCAAAGACTTTGTGATAGATAAGAGAGCTATAACC
Source organism: Thermoplasmata archaeon (assembly GCA_011620765.1). Classification (GTDB taxonomy): domain Archaea; phylum Thermoplasmatota; class UBA186; order UBA287; family UBA287; genus UBA287. Next base: position 41,998 of record WOYO01000082.1, on the reverse strand, counting down.
CCGGGGAACAAGTATTATGATTGGGAAAAGAAGGGCGTGCCTCTGAGAATAGAGATAGGGCCCAGGGAGGTTGATGAGGGCTGTGTTGTGATTGTGCCGAGGGATACGAAAGAGAAGATAAAGATAGCTAAAGAGGATGTGAAAGAAACAGTGGAGAAAGAGTTGAATGCGCTCAGCGATAGGCTCTACAAAAAGGCAGAGAAGCTCCTCAGGGAAAAAATAGTAAACATAGAGGATATGAATAAAAGAAAGGTCAGCAGAAAGATAGCAAGGTTCAACTGGTGCGGAAGTGAAGAGTGCGGGCACGCTATAGAAGAATCTTTGGGCGTATCCTTGCTGGGCACAGGCAGCGAGAAGGAAAAGGGAAGATGCATCTCCTGCCATAGAGATTGCGACACCATAGCATATGGCGCAAAAACCTATTGATAAAAGCCCAGCTCAAAAGCCTTCATGTTCTCTTCTGCTCTGGGATGCTTCTGAAGAACCTTTTTAACACTTTCAGCGCTGACTATACCTGTTTCTTTAACCAGATAGCCGAGAAGGACCATGTTTGCGTAGAGCGCAGAAGATAGCTCCTTCATTGCCATCGCATTTGCGGCTATCCCTTTTTCATCCTCTTTCTTGCCTGTTAGTGTTATCAGAGAAGAGTCATACACAACAACAGCATCATCACTCCAGTATTTTTTTAAGCCTTTTTCATCCATAGCTACAATGATGTCTGGCTTTTCAACCACAGGATAGATTATGGGCTCAGAGGATATTATGGTATCCCCCCTTGTTATGTCCCCTCTCACCTGTGCGCTGTAACTCTGGCTCTGTGCAGCATGTTTGCCTTCCATGCTTGCTGCTTCCGCCAATATAGTGCTCGCCAGAACAACTCCCTGCCCCCCAAAACCAACAAACCTTATTGAAACCATAAAGAAAAAAGGTTTTCCTGCTTAAAAAGATATACTAAAAAAGAGATTAAGTATATGAAGCCTGACTGGAAGGACTATATAGCCCTATTTATAGCGGCTTTAGAGACCGTAGCCCTGCCATTTATCTTACTCATTCTTGCCCTACTCATAGTATATATGGTCCTTTTTGTATGGCTCTAAACCGACTGATACAGAGCAGAGATCAGTAGAGCCAGCAGGCAACAGAGCGCTCATCACCTTTGAGCTCGGGCTCCTTCTCCTTACATATCTCTTTGACATAAGGGCATCTGGGATGAAATCTGCAGCCTGATGGAGGATTAACAGGACTCGGTACATCTCCGGTAAGCAGTATTCTGTTCCTTTTCCTATCTGGATCGGGCACAGGCACGGCTGAGAGCAAAGCTTTGGTGTATGGATGTAGTGGGTTCTCGAATATCTCCTCTGTCTTACCTTTCTCCACTATCTTACCAAGATACATCACAGCAACCCTCTGACTTATGTGCCTTACAACACTAAGATCATGGCTTATCATCAGATAGCCCATTCCAAGTCTATTTTGCAGATCTATAAGTAGATTTAAGATCTGTGCCTGAACCGAGACGTCAAGAGCGCTGGTCGGTTCGTCAAGAACTATGAACTTTGGATTGGTTGCTATGGCTCTGGCTATGCATAGCCTCTGCCTCTGCCCACCTGAGAACTCGTGCGGATACCTGTTCATATGCTCTTCATTGAGCCCTACCAGAGCAAGCAGATCGATGACTCTCTCACGCAGATCTTTACCTTTTATGCCGTTCAACAGAAGAGGTTCTCCAACTATCTTCTTTATTGTCATCCTCGGGTTAAGAGAACTAAAGGGATCCTGAAACACTATCTGCATCTCCCTGCGTATCTCTGCGAGATCTTTTCCCTTTATTTTTGTTATGTCCTCACCATTAAAAACTATCCTTCCTCCATCGGGCTCTATAAGCCTCATCAGCGTTCTTCCGAAAGTGGTCTTACCGCAACCGCTCTCCCCAACAAGCCCGAAGGTCTCGCCCTTTTTTATATCAATAGATACGCCATCGACGGCATGAACATAGTCTACAACCCTGGAAAAAACTCCTCCTCTCACCGGAAAATATTTTTTCAGATCTTTTGCTAGTATAATCGTATCCGTCGTTGCTCTCTCCATCTCTATCATCTTGCCCCTCCATAGAGCCAGCAGGCAACCCTACCATCAAAGAGCTCGGGCTCCTTCTCCTTACATATCTCTTTGACATAAGGGCATCTGGGATGAAATCTGCAGCCTGATGGAGGATTGATAAGATTTGGAACAGAGCCGGGTATGCTCTTTAACGCTTCCTTTCTTTTTTCAACACTCGGTATTGCTTCCATCAATCCTTTTGTATATGGATGCAATGGTTCTTTAAAAACTTCTCTTACATTGCCCTTCTCTATTATCTTTCCAGCGTACATCACTGCAACATCATCACATGTCTCAGCAACTACGCCAAGGTTATGGGTTATCAGAAGAACAGAAGAGTCAAACTTCTTTATCAGATCTTTCATGAGCTCAAGTATCTGTGCCTGTATCGTCACATCTAAGGCTGTTGTTGGCTCATCAGCTATAAGCAATGAAGGATTACACACCATCGCTAAAGCTATCATGCTTCTCTGGCACATGCCACCGCTGAGCTCATGTGGGTAAGAGCGGGCAATCCTCTCAGGCTCTGCTATCCCTACCACCCTGAGAGCCTCTATAGATTTTGCCCAGGCTTCTCTCTTCTTTTCTTTTTTGCTCAGGTTCTTTAAGTCTTCATCATGCAGAAGAACGTTTTCTGCTATCTGATCTCCGATGGTATAGACAGGGTTGAGAGCAGACTTTGGCTCCTGAAATATCATAGATATGTCCTTTCCTCTTATTGCTCTTATCTCCTCATCGCTCACTTTCAAGAGGTCCTTTTTCTTAAAGAGAACGCTACCAGCAATTATCTTGCCCGGGGGATCAGGTATAAGCCTTGTTATTGAGAGGGCTGTGACGCTCTTTCCGCATCCAGTTTCCCCAACAAGCCCCATGGTTTTACGGTTTCCAACAGAAAAGCTTACACCCTCCAGGGCTTTCACAGTGCCTTCATAAGTGTAAAAGTATGTTTTGAGATCCTTAACCTCTAATAGATCCATCTTATCATCTACCTCCTCAACCTCGGATCAAGAATATCCCTAAGGCCATCTCCGAAAAGGTTGAAACCCATAACAAACAACAGAATCATTATACCCGGGAATGTAGCGCACCACCAGTACGTTGGTAACAGAAATCTTCCTGATGCTATTAAAGCTCCCCATTCCGGAGTAGGTGGTTGCGCTCCAAGGCCTATGAAGCTCAGGCCAGCAGCGCTTATCACAACAGTACCCAGGCTCATTGTGGCTTCAACTATTATTGGCGCCAGAGAGTTTGGCAATATGTGAACAAAAGCTATTCTTAAGGAAGAGGCCCCATTCGCCCTGGCAGCTTCAACGAACTCCGTTTCCTTAACTGAGAGAACAGTACCCCTGACAAGTCTTGCGTAAGAAGGTATAGACACAATAGATATCGCTAGAATGCCACTCATCAGCGGGTCTAAGAAAAAGCCCCCTTCTGGCTTCATGAGAGCACTGACAATGCATATAGCCAGCACAAGGTACGGGAAAGCCAGGAGTATATCCATCAATCTCATAGTTACTTCATCCGTCATGCCTCCTCTATAACCTGATAGTAACCCTAAGGTTGTGCCTACAGTAAGGGATATGGAGACTGCAAGTAAACCCTCCAAAAAAGCATATCTTGTGCCATAAATAACTCTCGAGAATACATCCCTACCATATTCATCTGTGCCCATCAGGTGCTCTAAGGATGGCGGTTGAAGGGTGTTTGCAAGGTCAATAACGTTTGGCTCATATGGAGCAATAAAGGAAGTGAACACTGCCATAAAAACAAAGAGGAGTATTATCGCAAGCCCCGCTATGGAGAGATATGACTGCCCCAGAAGGTGCATTGAATAGCGCATCTCTTTAAAGAATGGTTCCTTTCTCATCTCTTCAAACATTTTAACCATACCTCACTCTTGGATCCAGTACCCCATAAAGAATATCCACAATAAGATTTGAAAAGATATTGGCAAAGGCAAGAACAACAGTTATGCCAAGGACTACAGGGATATCTTTAAAGGATATGGACTCAACCATAAAACTGCCTATGCCTGGCCATGCAAAAACTGTTTCAGTTAAAACAGCCCCACCAAGCAAAGCACCAACAGAAAGACCCACAATCGTTATGGTTGGTATCATAGCATTGCGCAGTGCATGCCTGTATATCACAACCCTTTCTCTAAGCCCTTTGCTTCTTGCTGTCCTTATGTAGTCCTGCCTTATGACCTCTAACATGCTTGAGCGGGTGATCCTCATTATCATTGCCATTTCGAGCCATGAAAGACAGAAGGCGGGCAATATGAGATGCTTTACTGCATCAACAAATGCTGTCAGATTGCCTGTGAGTATCGCATCTATCGTGTGCAATCCTGTTATATGCTCCAACCCTATGCTTACTGAAAGTCTTCCCATACCCGGAAGCCACCCGAGCCTGTAATAAAATAAAAGGAGAAGCATCAGGCCAAGCCAGAAAACGGGCATTGAAACACCTGTGAGAGCAAAAACTCTACTCACGTGATCGGAAAGTCTGTTGCTCCTTACGGCAGAGATTATACCGACAGCAATTCCAACAATGGTTGCTAGCACTAATGCGGTAACGCCAAGCTCTATCGTAGCTGGCAGCCTCGCCATGATCTCTGTGCTTACCGGGAAAGGGGTGTGTATCGCCATACCGAGATCTCCCATAAAAAGATTTCTTAAGTAGACAAAATACCTTATGTACAAAGGCCTATCAAGCCCGTATTGCGCTTCTAATGCAGCTATCGTTTCGGGGCTGGCTGCTCTCTCACCTAGCAAAAGCCTGACAGGATTGCCTGGCATAAGGTTTGTCAGCAAAAAGGTGACCAGCGTTACACCGATTATTGTGGGTATCAGCAAAAGCAATCTTCTAGCTATGTAGTCTCGGAGTTTCATCCAGACTTTATCTACTTTCTTTTATATAAAAATTTCTTCTATGAGTAAATATGAAGAGACAAAATATATATGTTCGCTAGTTTATAATAAATTGTATGGCAATAGATCCTGTGTGCGGAATGGAGATAGATGAGGAAGAGGCAAGATATACGAGCGAATACAGAGGAAAAAAGTACTATTTCTGTGCTCCGGGATGCAAGGCTGAATTTGATAGCGATCCCGAAAAGTACATAGATAAAGGAGATTAAAGCAGAAGATCGCCAAGCTTTATTGTGTTTTCAGCGCTCTTTACTGCTTTGCCCAGTATTGCTGGCTTGAGATCCTTCAATATCCTCAGCGTAGCTTCTGCGTCTTCCTGTGCTACAACGGCGCAGAAGCCTATTCCCATGTTGAATGTCTTAAACATCTCTGCCTTTGAAACCCCTGCATCCATAATCTTTATGAAAATCCTTGGTATTTCGGGCCAGCGATCCATGTCTATATCGAAGCCTATGCCCCTTTTGAGCCTCTTAAGGTTGCGTATGCCACCGCCGGTTATGTGCGCCAGGCCTTTCACATGAATGTTATTCATCAACCCAAGAACAGGCTTTACATATATTCTTGTGGGTTTAAGCAGCTCCTTCGCCTCTCCGCTTATCCCGAGAACCTTCCTTGCCAGAGTAAGGCCATTGGAATGTATCCCATTGCTCTCCAGACCTATGAGCACATCACCCTCTTCTATAGCTGAGCCATCCACTATTTTATCTTTTTCTACTATGCCCAGACAGGTGCCGGCAAGATCTATACCGTTGACGACCTCGGGCATTATGGCTGTTTCTCCACCAATTATCGCTATACCTGCTTCATCAGCGCCGGCTCTTAAACCTGCACCGATCTCTCTCAATATTCTAAGATCGGGCTTATCCATAGTTATGTAGTCAACCATGGCTATGGGCTCTGCACCAACGCATATTACATCATTCACGTTCATCGCCACGCAGTCTATACCTATTGTACTGTAGTTTCTGAGCTGTCTGGCAACAAGAACCTTTGTGCCTACACCATCTGTGCATAAAGCAAGCGCTTTGCTTCCAAAATCTATGAGATTTGCATACTGCCCTATGTCCAGCATAACCTTTCTGTTACCAAGGGTCTTTTTCAGCTCATCCATAAGCCCCTTCAATGCACTATCCCTCGCTTCTATATCTACCCCGGCCTTTGCATAATCCATACAATAATAAAGGCTATTGCACCTTTATTCACTTTTCTAAACCAGGACTAGGATGTCAAAAAAATATTTGAGATCCTGTTAAACCTGACTGAAGAAAGTTCGGAAGAAAAAATGATAAAAGAACCCACAATAGAATTAAAAAAGGATAAAAAAGGCTCTTCTGGACAGGAACTCTTTTGTTATCTTGAGTCCATCCTAATTCATAATTCTGATGGAAAGTGCATTGAGCTTACCGTGAAAAACCTCTTTAGCTCCAATCTGTTGGTCTGGTAATTTGTTCTGCTGTGCTCTATGAATTATCGAAGAAACGCCTGAAACCTTTATATTCTGGTATAAATGTTAATATCGGATAGAAATGAAAGCAATGGTGCTTGAAGAGCAAAAAAAGATAGAGGAAGAGCCACTGATGCTCGAGGATCTGGAAAAGCCCGAACCTCATGGTAAAAAGGTCAGGATAAGGGTAAAGACATGCGGTGTATGCAGAACAGATTTGCATATAGCTGAGGGGGATCTGCCTGCAAAGAAAATGCCCCTGGTTCTGGGGCACCAGGTTGTAGGGCACATAGATGCTCTAGGGGAGAATGCTAAGAGGTTTTCATGCGGTGAAAGGGTTGGAGGTTTCTGGCTTGCAGGCACGTGCAAAACCTGCACTTTCTGCAAGAACGGCCTTGAGAATCTTTGCGATAATGCTGAGTTCACAGGCTATACTGTTGATGGAGGCTATGAAGAATACATGCTCGCTGATGAAGATTTTCTGGTGCCTATACCGGAGAGCTTTTCAGACGAGCATGCTACCCCGCTTTTATGCGCTGGCATAATCGGCTACAGATCGCTGAAACTGAGTGGAGCGAAAAAGCGCCTTGGCATTTTTGGATTTGGTAGCTCTGCGCACATAGTTATTCAGCTCGCAAAAAATATGGAAACATATGTGTTCACTAGAAGTGAAGAGCACAGAGAGCTTGCAAGAAAGCTGGGCGCTACATGGGCTGGTGGCACAGAGGATAACATAAAAGAAAAGATGGATGGCGCAATAGTCTTTGCGCCTTCAGGCAAAGTTGTGAAAGAGGCTTTACGATTCCTTGAGAAGGGAGCAACTGTGGCGATAAATGCTGTGCACATGAGCCCCATACCCCCAATAGAATATGATCTCATATATGGGGAGAGGAAGATAACTAGCGTTGCTAACGTAACAAGAAATGATGCAGAAGAGTTCTTTGAGCTAGCAGAGGGAATAAAAACAGAGATAGAGCTATTTTCGCTGGATGAGTTGAACAGAGCGCTCATGCTCTTAAAGGAGAGCAGGATAAATGGATCTGCTGTTGTAAGGATAGATTGAGTAGACGGATCATATAGGAGGTTATGTAAGATAGTAGACTGGAAGCACAACGCTTTAGCAATTTTTCTTTTCTATCCTCTAAATGTGCCTCACTCTCGTGCTCTCAACCATTGTGGGACTTTCCCTCTTCTAATAGCGCTGCCTGTGTCTGTGTATGGGTCTAACGATCTTTTAGTCTTCATCGCTACATTTTTATAGGAAAGTTGAAATATTCTCAAGGCCCTTATTTTTATGAATGTTTCTATGGAAAACAATGATGCAATAAAGTCATTCATGCTTGCAGGACTGATAATAGTCTCCCTCATTGCTGGTGTGGCGCTAATATTTATAGGCATCTCAAGGTTGTGGGGAGCGGTGCTGCTCGTTCTGGGGGTTGTAGCTCTGGTGCTTTTCTTCAAAAGCTATTTTGCCAGAGAAGATTTCTGGAACTCTGTGATGGCTTTTCTGTTGATGCTTATAGGCCTTGTGATAGGGGGCGCTATAGCAGGAATTTTTGTTCTTGTGGCTTTGTTCTTCCCGGTGATATGATAGACGATATTTTAAAAGAGGTTGAAAAATACAGAAAGATAGCGATCCAGGCACCAGATGGCCTTAAGCGACTCGCAGAGGAACTGGCTGGAAAGCTTGGAGATGCCTTTATCTTCACCGATCCATGCTATGGCGCATGTGATATAAAGGATAGAGAGGCAAAAGAGCTTGGTGCAGAGGTGTTGATCCATTTAGGGCACAGAGATTTTGGGCTTGAGCATTGTATTCCAGTTCTGTTCTATCCTTACTATTATGATATCTATGTAAAGGACAAGGATATAGAAAGGATTTCCGAAGCCATAGGTGATAACGCATTTTCAATATGCTTCTCAATAAACTTTGAGAGAGTAGCGCATAAGATCGCTTCAGCCCTTGAATCCACAGGGAAAAAAACCTCGAGCATGCAATGCGTTCTCGGATGCAGTTTTCCTTCAATAGAGGGTATGGTGCTATACATTGGTGATGGCAGTTTTCATCCGCTCGGCATAGCCCTAAAAAGCAGTGTTCTTGCCTTTGATCCTTTAACAGCAGAGCTAAAGGAGATGAGTGCGGAAGGAAAAGCGCTTGATAGAAAAAGGAGGGGCAATCTTTTAGGGGTTTTGAGCGCAGAGAGAATAGGGATACTGGTCAGCACAAAGAGGGGACAGCAGAGGATGAAAGAAGCAATAGAGATGAAAAAAATGCTGGAAAATAAAGGAAAAAAGGCTGAGATATTTGTTATGGACAGGATAGAGGAAAGTAGCCTCACAGGTTATAATGTGGAGGCTTATGTAAACACAGCCTGCCCGAGAATAGCGCTCGATGATGAATTTGAAAAACCAATTGTCAATTACACAGATCTTGTCGATATTGAAAGGAAAATGAGAGATGAACAGATGTGATAGGAAGATAAAGAAAAAAGAGCTGGAAATGATCCTGCAAAGGGTGTATGACTTTCCTGATCCAAAACCAGAGCTTGAGCAGTATCTTACCCCGGCTTCCATAGCAGCAGATATCCTGTTTAAAGCCATAGAGAACATAGATGGCAAAAAGGTGGTAGACCTGGGGTGTGGTACGGGGATATTCGCTATCGGTAGTGCACTCTTAGGTGCAGATGCCGTAGGAGTTGATATTGATGAAAAGGCTGTAGAGAGAGCCGAAAATTTCTGCGCTGAAAATGGAATAAACGTAAGGTTTGTATGCTCAGATATATCCGATTTTTCAGAGAGGTGTGATACGGTGATAATGAACCCTCCTTTCGGGGCGCAGAGAAAGCATGCAGACAGAAAGTTCATGGACAAAGCAATAGAAATAGCAAACATAATATACCACCTGTGTCTTGATGGAAACTTTGTGGAGAGATATTATAAAGATAAGAGCAAAGAGACGCAGAAAATTGGTGGATACTCCTTTGAAATAAAACACAGGTTCGATTTTCACACAAAAGATAAAAGGGAATATGAAGTTTCACTCATAAAGGTGATAGCATGATGGTATTTCCTGGAGATGAGATCGGATATTCTGAGGAATATCTGTGTGGAAAAGGGTGTTATGAAAAGGATGGAAGAATAAAAGCCAGTGTTTTTGGGGAGGTGTCCATAGACAACAACAACAAACTTCTTGAGGTAAAGCCTCTTAAAGGTGAACCAGTGATATTGCACCCTGGAGACATAGTTTTTGGTAGAATAAGTGATGTGAGGAGCAATATGGCTATTGTAGAGATAATAGCAAAAGAGGGAGAGGAGAAGAAATCTATATCTGCCTTAAAGAATGCAACGCTTTTCGTTTCACAGATAAGTGATTCCTACGTAAAGGACATAAGCGATGCTTTTCGCATAGGCGATGTCATAAAGGCAAAGGTTTTGCAGGTAAAACCATCCTTGCAGTTAACGATGAAGGGAGACAATCTCGGTGTTGTGAAGGCTTTCTGCAGGAGATGCAAGAGCACAATGCGGGTTGTCGGCTCAAGGCTGCAGTGCTTCAGATGCAAAACCTTTGAGAGCAGAATAAAGATCTCAGAGGACTATTGCAAACCTATAGGAATAAAGGAGGTAGAGTGAAAGTGATAAAGACAAAAGTGAAAAGCGATGAAAGAGAACTTGTGATCGAGATGGATGATGAGAACTTTATCAACCCATTGATAGAAGCGCTGGTGAGAAATGAAGATGTTGAGTACGCTGGCAAAATAAAAGAGCACCCTCTGAAAGATACAGTAAAGATTCTTGTAAGAACGAAAAAAGGTAGCGCCGAATCGGCTGTAGATGATGCAATAAAAGAGCTGAGAGGAAGGCTGAAAGAGTTAAGGGAAGAGCTTGATTGATCTCGGAATTGAAACATACCTTACAGAAACTGAGGGCATAGGTGGGGTTATAAAAGAGGAGCCCGAAGATTTTGTTGTAAAAGAAGTCCCTATCTCTCTCCCACCAGGTAATGCTTACTGTGTTTTCTGGATGAAAGCAAGAAACTGGGAGACAAATGCTCTGCTCTCCCTTATAACAAGAAAGCTCAGGATAGATAGGAATGGAATACATATCGCCGGCACAAAGGATAAGAGGGCTATAAGCGAACAGCTGATTGTTATAAAGGCGAAGAGAGAGGACGTTGAGAGACTGCAAATAGAGGGTGTGGAGCTGAGATATCTCTACAGCACGGATAGGAAGCTTTACCTCGGAGATCTGCATGGAAATGAGTTCTTCGTGAGGGTTAGACACTGCAATCCTGATAAAGTTCCCTTGATAATAAAAGAGATAGAAGAGAAAGGGGGTTTTCCAAACTTCTTTGGGATTCAGCGCTTTGGTATTTCAAGGCCGAACACTCACAGGATAGGAGAGAGGATAGTTGAGGGCGATTTTGAGGGCGCTGTGCTCACATACATATGTGAACCGGGTGAATATGATAGTGAAAGGCTAGCATTGGCAAAGAAGCTTGCCATGGAAAAAAGGTTTAAGGAAGCTCTTGAAATCTTTCCATGGAATCTGGAATTTGAGAGAATATTGCTAAGCGCTCTGGCAAAAAAGGAGGATTATGTCAATGCAATAAAAACTCTGCCGATAAACCTGCGCACAATGTTTGTTTACGCATATCAATCCTATTTATTCAACCGCATACTATCCGAGAGGATAAGAAGGAAGCTAATAAACCGTGTTTTAATGTATGATGTGATAAAACCCATAGATGAGAGCCTTAACCCTGAGGATGAGGATATACCGGTCACAGAGAGAAATATGCAGAAAGTGGAGAGAAATTTCAGAAAGGGGAGGTGTTCTCCGACTGGAGCTATACCAGGATATGACAGTGTGCTACCTCGAGGGATTGAGGGGGATATAGAAAGTAAAGTATTAAACAACATAAATATGGAAAGGTTCTGGATATACAGGATGCCGGAGTTGAGCGCCAAAGGGCTCAGAAGGGTTCTGCAGATAAGGACAAAAATAAGCTATAATGTAGAGGATGACAGCACTGTCTCTTTCTCTTTTTATCTCCCAAAAGGCACATATGCTACATCCCTGCTAAGAGAGATCATGAAGAGCGAGGATATGAGAGCCTACGGATAGCGATAAGCATCTGTGTTTTGTGATAACGCTTTGAAGGAGGAACACACCTGTTCATCGTTTTCCCTTCAGTTTTTTATTGAGATCAAGAGATCTCAAGCTCAGAATTGGTTGGCAGTAGTTTCTGCTGCTATCCTGATCTGGCCATTGAATAACCTTTGTAGCTCTCCTTTTTGTCTGTGGACATAGGTAGAATTGCCTTTTTTAAAGGGAGCAGTGCAATAGAGCCTTGGTGTGTTGATGTGAAAACCTTATACATAGATCATACAACCAGAAGATTCCTTTCAGCGCCCGTCAGCCTTTTACCCTTCCCATCGATTATAGCAACATCATCCTCTATCCTTATGCCCAGAGATCCTTTTATGTAAATACCGGGCTCTATGGTGAAGACCATGCCTTCATCTAAAGCCTCTTTGTTGCCTGCGGTTATGTAAGGATCCTCATGCACATCTATACCCAGACCATGGCCGGTGCGATGGGTAAAGTTCTCACCATATCCCTTTTTTGCTATCACTTCTCTGGCAGTCCTGTCTATGCTCTCTGCTGTTATGCCTTTGCGTACAGATTCAAAAGCCTTCTGCTGTGCCTCCTGGACTGTGTCATATATCTCTTTATCTTTCTTTTCCCCAACCGCTACTGTGCGCGTTATGTCAGAGCAATATCCATCCACCTTTGCTCCATAGTCCATAACCACAAAGTTGCCTCTCTCAATGATCTTTCCACTGATCGTGTGATGGGGCTCTGCACCATTAGCGCCGGAGGCTACAATTGTCTCAAAAGACGGTTTACCACCCAGCTCAAAGATCCTTTCATCTATGCGCTTAGCGATGTCGCTCTCCTTTTTTCCTTCAAATTCTGTGTCGAGCAGCTCCTCAAACACCATATCAACGATAGAACAGGCTTTCTTTATCTTTTCTATTTCTTCTGCATCCTTTCGTTCTCGGATATCCTTTATTCTCCTGCTCAAGGGCTCAATGTCGTATACATCCATAAAAGGCAGAATGATGCCCGCCGGAGCGCTTTCTTCAACTAGCAGCTTTTTTGTCCTTCTTTCCTTCAACAGATCTTTAACAACATCAAAAGGATCCTCTCCATCCTGCCATAGATAGAGCTCTCCTTTCCATTTATCGAGCTCGTTTTCATACAGCTCTGGAGCAACTATCGCCGGTTTATCATTTTTTGTAACCAAGAGTAGAAAGAGCCTTTCATGAACCCCGACAAAATCCATGCCTGTCAGGTAAAAAAAGTTGCTTCCAGGTGCAACAAGAGCGCACTCGCCCTCGTCCAGACCAAGTTTTTCAATTCTCATATATCGGAATAGGGCTTCTTATATTAACACTTATCTTCAATCAGCGCGTGTATCTCTTGCGCAGCTCTCTGCGCTCCTCTTTTATTATCATGGGTATGAGTACTGTTTCATCTCCCTTAGATCTCACAACGAGTTTCAAAGCATCCTCTTTTTTTATCCTCGCAGCCATCGCAAGCAGGAGCGGAAAGCCATATTGCTCCAGAAGCTTTTGATTTTCCTCAGCTTCCTTCTTTGTCTCCTCCCCTCTTCTCATGAAGAGAGCTCTCTCAACATCATCTTCGCTCTCTTTTAAAAAGCCAATACGCTCGGATCCACACTCGGGACAGACGCGCTTTTCAAAATCTTTGATCTTTACAGTTTCGATATAGCTCCAGCAATCACAGCATATAAAAGTAAAAGCTTCATCAAGAAGCCTCGCTTTTGTGTACTCATTTATGAGCTTCTCCATGCGCTCAGGCTTCAGCACATCCAGCTCCCTTGAGAGATCCTCTATCGCTATCCTGCCAAGGGGTGTTAAGCCCTCTGTGAACTCCAGCTCGGGCTTAACCCTCAAAGGTTCAAAATCTTTGAAAAGTGTGGTCTTCAGAGCTTCATCCCACACCGCAGTGCCTTCAAAGCTCTTCATTATCCTTTCGCTCCCCATCCTGCTCAGATCAGCATCTCTCTCCAAACCACCACACTTGCGCAGTGTATTTATGAAATTCCTTCTAAACAGACCCGTCCTGACCACAGCCTTCTCTAGCAGCGCATTGTCAAGAGAGCGAAAAGCCTTCTCTATTTCTGCATCGGAAGCATCTGTGCGCAATATAACCCTATAAGGATCTGTGCTTATAGCGATAGACTCTCCTCCGCCCAGAAGCTCCCCCAGCATAACGCTTAGAGCCCTGTTCTGTTTTGTGCCAAAGCATGCGTGGACTATGACGAACTCATTCCAGCGCTCAACAACAACCCTCTTATCTGTTGGCATAGGGTAGTGAGCTGCATGCTCTGTGAGAACCCTCAAAGCCCTATTCATGGATTCCTCATCAAAGGGATAAAGAGATCTTGCTCCAGCTATGTTTGCCCTTATCTCCCCAACCTCCTGTGCTATCTCGAATGGCACAGGTATCTCCTCACCTTCCCATGATGGTATCGCACCAAAGGCATCAGAAGGTTTTACATAAACTCTATTCTTTGTTATCCCCTCTATCTCCCATGGAATCCCCCCTTCGATGAACTTCATTCCTACCTCTCCATACTCCAGAACAAAAGACTCGTCCAGGAAGCCAACAACGTCCTTCCCATTTATAACTGTGTAATGCTTTTCTTCCGGAATCATAGAGAGGTTTCTGAAGTAGTAGTTGTAGAGCCTCTCTCTCACCCTGGCTCTTGCGAATACTCTTTCTTCTTTAGAGAACCATACAAGCCTGGGATATATCGATTGCATGTAATCAAGGACCTTAACCAGATCCTCTTCGCTTAAGTCTTTAAATGGCTCAGAATTTTTTATAATAGCTAAAGCATCATCAAATCTCCATCTCGTTTTTTCGAGCAGCAGTCCTGCTATCTGGTGCATGAGAACGTCATAAGGCTTATCCGGCACCCTTATATCTTCCAGCTCTTCCGCCAGAGCCCTTCTAGCTATAACTATTGATTCAAAGTAATCGTCCTCATTCTCCACTATGATGTATCCCTTTGCCCTCCTTCCTATTCTGTGTCCGCTTCGCCCCACGCGCTGAAGCGTTCTGGTTACCTCTCTCGGGCTGCCATACTGCACAATTGCATCCACTTTTCCAACGTCTATACCCAGCTCTAGAGATGAAGTGCTTATTATTCCCTTTATCCTCCCCTCCTTGAAATCCCTCTCCATCACAAGTCTTGTGGGTTTTGATAATGAGCCGTGATGCACGCCTATGCCTTCTATGCCCCAGACCTTAAACCTGCTAGCAAGGGTCTCGGCTATTGAGCGGGTGTTTGTGAATATTATAACAGAACTATGTTTATCTATTATGTTTTTTATTGCTCTGAGTCTTGCAGCCACCGGAGCGTAAGTGTACAGCGCGTTTGCAAGAGCTTCATCTTCTTCGTTCTTCTCAGGATAAAGGACCTCAAGATCTGTTTCTTTAGCTATTGATATAGTAACTATCTCACATTCTCTTTTCTGCCCTACAAGAAATCTTGCCGCGGTCTCAGCGCTTCCTATCGTAGCACTAAGCCCAATTGTTTGAAACTTTGCTATTCTCCTGAGCCTTTCAAGAGCAACAGCCAGCTGTGCTCCCCTTTTATTATCTACAAGCTCATGGACCTCATCAATGATAACCCATCGCACATTTTTCAGATTATTTTTCATAACTCTGCCAACGATTATTGCCTGTAGTGTCTCCGGGGTTGTTATCAGCATCTGCGGCGGAACGCTTGCCTGTTTGCTGCGCTCCTTTGTATCAGTATCTCCATGTCTGACTGCAAGGGATATATCAAGTCTCCTGCACCAGCTCTCCATGCGCTCAAGCAGATCTCTGTTTAAAGCACGCAATGGTGTTATGTAAAGAACACTTATGCCAGGTGGTTTTTCGATCAAAAGCTCATTAAATATGGGAAGCAAAGCAGCTTCAGTTTTTCCGTAGCCTGTGGGTGCTATCAACAACAGGTTTTTATGCTCCATTATCAGTGGAAAGGCCTTCTCCTGTGCAGGGGTTGGTGTTAAAAAACCTTTATCTCTTATAGCTTCAAAAATAGGTTTAGAAAAGAGGGAGAATCCCTGATTCTCGGAGTTCACAGCATTTCTAGAAGACTACTAGAGAGCTTCTCCACAAACTCCTTATCGCATGGCAGAGCTATTGTGCTCTTCCATCTTATCTTATCCTCTCCCGATTTATAGCCTCTTGATATGGAGATGAACTCATTCTCCCCATCATCTGTCACAGCTTTCTTTCTGGCTATCTCTATAAAGTTGTTCTTGCCAAACGGCAGCTCTTCCGACTTTATGGTCTTATATTCTACCATGTGTTTCTCTCCTTTGTAAGGAGTAATCATTTTGCGTTTATATATATTTTTGCTTGCTCTTTGATATGGCTGTAGATCATAGATCTTCTCTAACTGGAAAGAGCATAATGAACGCGGGTAAAGAGCTATTCATCTTATTAGATTCCCTTAAGGAAAATGCAAAAAATGGCTACAGATCCTGTAACCCATATCCAAATTTACAAAGTTCTTTAAAAAGAGAACAACATTTGTGTTATGAACCTTGAGGAAATCGAGAGAATAGCTAATCGTCTGATGCAGGTTGTGGATGAAAAGGATGAGCTCAGAGAGAGAGCTTTGAAAGAGACCAGAGATATCATAAAGGCAAGCAGAGAGACGATAAGCGCGCTCCATGATAACAGACCGGACAGTAAAGCAATTGAAGGAGCGAAAGCAAAGCTCAAAGCACTAAAGAATAGCTTGAGAGATCATGGAGATATCCTCTATTCCGGGTATATACAGGGGGCTGCTCAAGAGCTTACAGAGGCTTTTCTTTTTTATAGATACGTAAGTGAAGAAGAGCCGCCACTGCCTGAAGAGCTCGGTGTTGAAGCAACGGAATATCTTTTAGGGCTATGTGATTTTACAGGTGAGCTGAGAAGACATATGTTATGCGCGCTTATAAAAAATGATCTTGAGAGCGCAGAGCAGGATTGCAAAGCTATTGAACGGATATATGAGACTTTAGCACCTGCTGATTATCCCAGGGGGCTGATAAACCTGAAACAGAAAGTGGATGCATGCAGAGCGATCATGGAAAAAAGTCAGGAGGATCTGGCAAGAGCAAAACAAAGCTCTGAGCTCATTCGCCTATTATCTGAGAGATCTTCTTCTTGACATCATTGAGGGCGATCAATACCAGGCCTGTATTGGCTGTGGGCTCCAAAACAACGATGAGACAGGCCATTGAAAAAGAAGTAACAACTATCTTCCCCCCAGCTGCATTTATCATTGTATTATCATATCCCTTGAGATTTAGTGTTGTAACCGCAGATTTTGAGGACCCCATTATCGCAGCACCCAGAGCTGCTACCATCGCAAGATCTGTGTCTTCGCGCATCGCGCTGGCTATGGGCAATCCATCGCTTGTTGCAACAACACTGGCTCTAATTCCTTCAACTGAATGGTTGAAGTTATCCAGGATCTCCTCTATCATCCGATCTATGCTTGCTCCCATAACCACTGAAAGTATAACTCTATTATTATTTATATGTTTTTCTCCATATTTAGTTAGGTTCTCCTAACATTTTTATAACACTAAGCCTATGCACTTTATGCTCAGTGAGAACGAGGAAGAGTATCTTGAAGAGATATATGCTCTATTTGAGGACAGGGAAAAGATCAGCATAAGCAGGATCTCTGAAGCAATGGGAGTCAGCAAGGCAAGCACCAGCGAAATGATTAAAAAACTGAGCGAAGAGAGACTTTTGAAGCATGAAAGATATGGAGAGATAGAACTCACAGAAGAAGGTATGAATATCGCAAGGAACATAAAGAGGAAGCACCGTCTTTTGGAGTCCTTCCTTCATTTTCTTGGAAAAAAGGACGTGCACAACGAGGCATGCAAGCTTGAGCATGGGATCTCTGAGGAGAGCGCTGATGCTCTATGCAAATTTCTGGGCGCACCAGAAAGGTGCCCTGACGATGGTAAAGAGATTCCCCGGTGCGGAAAAGATTGCTCTGAGTGCCTCAAGAAAACGCTGGCAGACATATCCACAGGAAAAGAGACTGTTATCTTCAGAACACTCTGTGGGAGGAAAGCATCCATGAGGCTCAATGAGCTCGGTCTTCTTCCAGGAGAAAAAATTAAGGTTGTTAACAGAATGGCTCATGGCCCCATAGAGGTTGAAGTAAAGGGAACAAAGGTTGCGATAGGATATGGTTTAGCTAAAAAGATACTGGTGGAAGAGTGCGAATAGCTCTAGCAGGAAATGCCAATGTAGGCAAGAGCGTTATATTCAACGCCTTAACAGGGTTGCATCAGCATATAGGCAACTGGCCCGGCAAAACCATTGAAAGAGCTGAAGGGACTCTGAAGTATAGAGATCGCACAATCGATGTTATAGATCTACCTGGCATCTATTCCCTATCCTCTTTCTCCCAGGAAGAGGATATAACAAGGGATTACATTCTGAATGAAAAACCGGATGTTATCATAAATGTAGTTGATGCAACAGCACTTGAAAGAAACCTGTATTTCACACTGCAATTGTTAGAGATGGAGAGACCTCTGGTTATAGCGCTCAACCAGATGGATCTTGCTAATACGAAAGGGATAGATATAAACATAAAAGAGCTGCAGGAGCTTCTTGGGGTTCCTGTTGTTCCCGTTGTGGCTATAAGAAGAGAGGGTTTGACGGATTTGCTGGAAGCTGCCATAAAAATGGATAAGAAACCAGAGAAAGAGGTAAGGTATAGCGAGGCACTTGAGGATGCGATAAGAAAGGTAGAAGAGAGAATAAAGACAGAGAAGTACCCGAAGCGCTGGCTGGCAATAAAACTCCTCGAAGGCACAGCACCCATAAGCATCGATATAGAGGATATAAAAAGGGCACTTGAAGATAGAATAAGTATGGGTGCTTTTTCATACATAGCATCTGAGCGTTATAGGGTAGTAAGAGAGATCGTTGAGAGTGTGCAGAGAATAATAAAGCCTGAGAAAAGCTTTTCTGAAAAGCTTGATGCTTTTCTCACAGATCCCCTGACAGGTTCAATCTCGCTTATCTTCTTCTTTATAGGCATTTTTGCTCTTATCTTCTTCTTCGGCAATATTGTTAGCGCTACGCTAGAAGCCCTCTTGTTAAGCTTTTTCACAGGCGATAATGTCCTTTATTCTTTGTATGAAGGTTTTGTTGCTGGTTTAACGATAGTCCTGCCATACATTGTCCCCTTCTATCTCCTTTTAGGTATTCTTGAGGATACGGGCTATATGGCTAGAGCTGCTTTTTTAGCGGACAGGGTTATGCATAAACTTGGCATCCATGGAAAAGCGATAATACCTCTTTTGCTCTCATTTGGTTGCAATGTTCCTGGGTGCCTTGGCTGCAGGATAATGGAGGGAGAGAGGGAGAGGGACATAACTATATTTCTCTCAACCCTTGTGCCATGCTCTGCTATTAGCGTTGTGGTTATGAGCGCTGTTGGTAGAACATTGGGGTTAGCATATGTGCTTTTGCTCTATGCGCTGGTTTTTGTTATCCTCTTTGTCCTCGGACGGATTGCATACAAAATTACTCCTGGCGAAGCTGTAGGGCTCATAATGGAAATGCCAAACCTCAGAAAGCCTTCTATTAGCGTTGTGACAAAGCAGACATACCACAGAACAATGGATTTTATAGAGATAGCCTTTCCAATAATAATTGCTGGAAGCTTATTCGTGGGCGCACTTAACCATTATGGGCTCATTGAGCCAATAGCCGGGTTTTTTAGTCCTGTAACGGAGGGGTGGCTTCTTATACCAGCTCTTACCGGTGTGGTCCTTATATTCGGTGTTGTGCGGAAGGAGCTAACGGTAACAATGCTTTTTACTCTCTATGGCACAACAGAGCTGGGGGCAATAATGAGCGCCCCGCAGATGCTGACCTTCACTCTGGTGGTCATGCTATATACGCCGTGTCTCTCAACGATGGCTGCCCTTCTAAAAGAGATAGGCCCAAAGAGAACCGCGCGCATAGTGCTTTTTGAGACCTTTTTTGCAATAGCTTTAGGCGGCATTTTCGCAAGGGTATTGATGCTCTTTTAATAACCCTCTTTAATTCCCTGCCCTGTTGATGAGCTTTATTTTATTCGTCTCTCGAGATCTTTTCTGTTCAGGTTTGATTGACCCGTATGCATGATATATATCCTTTTTTGTTCAAAACCAGAAATCCAGTAAAATAAAATACAATGTATCCCATTCTGAATGTGATCCCGAGAGAGACGCTTGAAAAAGATTTCAGGATTTTTGTGCTTCTTTCAGCCTCAATTTTTTTACTCGAAGTTGCTGGGGGGCTGTTGACAAACAGTCTTGCTCTTCTCAGCGATTCATTTCACGTGCTTACGGATTTTGTATCTCTGCTTCTTGCATATTTCTCAATTCACATTGCCAGAAGGGAAGCGAACAAGAGGTTCACATTCGGATATTATAGAGCAGAGATAATAAGTGCTGCAGTGAACGGAGCTCTCCTCATCTTCATTGCGTCATATATCTTCTACAGCGCTTACCTGAGATTTCTGCACCCTGCGTCTATACGGAGTGGTGAGATGCTTATAGTATCTACAATAGGGCTTGCGGCCAATGCTTATGTAGCTGTCAGAATGCAGAGCAGCGTTAAAGGTAACTTGAACGTCAGAGGAGCATACATCCACGTTCTGAGCGATACCCTATCCTCGATAGGCGTTGTTATCGGAGGCGTAATAATCGCTGTGACAGGAATAACGCTTATAGATCCAGTGATAAGTGTTATGATAGGTTGTTTCATCCTATCAAACTCCCTGCCTTTAGTAAAAGAATCCCTGCTCATACTCATGGAAGGATCTCCAAAGGAGATTGACATAAAAAACATAGAGAAAGACATAAAGAAGATAGATGGAGTAAAAGGGGCACATGATGTGCATGTATGGAGCATAAGCTCTGACATATATGCGCTAAGCGCTCACGTGATAGTTGATTCCACCGCAGAAATAAACAGGATAGTCAGTGACATAAACAAGATGCTTAAGGAAAGGTATAACATAGCCCATACAACCATTCAGTGTGAATGCGAGAGGTGCGTTAACGAAAAAGAGATTAAAGATATGAGAGATTAATGGTGTGTTTCGTAAAAAACTCTCAATAGTATACCGCACTTTAGTTCTGAAGGAAAATGGTGTTTATGCAGAAGTAGTTATAACGCCGCCAAAGGAGGGACACATTAGAATAATAGGCCCAGACGCTAAGGTTGCGTACGACGTTAAAAAAGGGCAGAGTTTATTCAAGATCTTTGAGTTACGCAGAACCCCTTTAGGAGGGCCTTATGCATTCATATTTGAGAGTAAGCACGGCTCATGTGAGCAAAGAGTTAAGTTTTATGGTGGAAAAACAGAAATTGCTGGTAGTGCGCTTATGAAAGAGAGGTATGAAAAAGGCGGTATAAGCTATGAGGCTTTTATAGGGGTAAGACTGAAGATCTCAAATAAGGGGGATCTCCCCATATTTCTGGATAGATGCACAGCAGAACTGGATAGCAGACATCTGGATGTTAAATCCAATCAGCTATTTCTTATGCCGGGGAAAAATGGTGAAGTGCTGGTAACGTTTGAAGGCAGACAGGGAAAGAGAATAAGACTCTCTATATTTAATGAGCAGGGGAAAGAGATGCTTGAATTCACAGAGCTGCTCTCCCCCTCTTAAACTCAACCCAGGAGTAGTCTTTCTACAGTTTTTCTTTCCTCAGGATCCATATACTGATTAATAAAAAGTATTTTCACGGCCCTCTCATAACCAACAACCTCTGCGAGAGCAGCAAACTTTTCAATCTGTCTCGTGGATATTGTGTTGCTGAGCTTTCCCTCTCTGTAAAGCTCCCTGACCCTTCCTATGGCTTCATGCAGCTTCTGTGGCACTGTAAGGTTCTTCCTTCTCAGGATCTCCTCCTCTTTCTCTATGGTTGGAAGGTCAAAGGATATAACAGGAAAGCGGTCAAGAAAAGCTAGATTCAGGTTATGGGTTCCGGCGTAGGTCTTTGTTGTGGGGTTGAGCGTTAGTATCAGATATGCATCATCGTGCCTCTTTATGACAGTGCTCTTTGATACCGTTACCTGTCTCCTGAAGTCTGTCGCCTCATTGATCCTCATGAGTATCGCAGGATCTATCATGTTTGATTCATCTATCACCAATAGCCCGCCCTTTCTTGCCCATTGTGGCAATATGCCTTCAACGAACTTTGTCTCACCCTGCCTCACTTCTGTAGATCCCATTATCGAAGCTTCTCTCACATCTTCCGAACCAGCTATCTGAAAGTAGTCCAGACCGAATATCTCCGTTATGAGCTCGCAGAGATAGTTCTTGCCTGTGCCCTTCTCCCCTATGAGAGCTACCTGCCCATCTATATAAAGAATATTTATGGCCTCGAATATCTCGCTGCCCACCCAGCGCTCTATAGGATCGGGATATACGGTCCTGGAGAGGGCTGGTACCCAGAGATCTCTACCATCCTCGCTAACCTTTACTATCTGCAGCATTTTATCAGATAGTTTTATCTTCAATCCTTCTGATAGGTTGGGAACATTTTCTTTTATTTTTCTTATCTCTTCTTTAGATAATAGGTATCTCCCGCCCTCCGGTGTTGAGTACCTGTAGAAGTACACAATTAAATTACTACTTTACAATTAATATATTTTGCTCAAATCTCTGCGCCGAAGGGGCAAATGATTGAACGGATATGATTGCCCAAAGCCCTGTGAGCATGCAGTAAAGCTCAAACTTCATCTCCATGTGCACCTATATCTTACCTGGCTCAAGACCCCATATTTATTACGCAGTAAAAGTAAAAATGTTAATATAAATGTAGATACAAAGAACATATATGAATCCCGCCGAGCTTTTTGCAGTGCAGGGTTTCACTCTCGCGATAGTAGCTCTGGCGGCTTTTCTTTTCTATAAGCTCCTCATGAGATACATGCAGACTCCAGCACCTCCTGCATTTTTTCTGATGCTGTACTTTCTGTTTTTTTCTGCAGACTATTTTGTGACCTTCCTCCTCCGTTTTCCGGATGAGACGAATAGCGTAGTGCTCTCCTACCCATTTATTGCTATCCTGTCCTTCATTATCGGCCGCTCAAGGCCATTTTTCGGCGCGATGTTCGGTATATTCACGCTCGCTCCAAAGCGCTGGAAGAGTCTTGCTCTATTACCTATATCACTGGTAGTTCTTGACACTGCTCTGATAATCATCTATCCGCCATCCTTTCGTGAGATGGGCATTGGAGAATGGGTGATAGGAGAAGGAGCGACACTAGCTGTATTTGTATCTATAGCTATGGCTCTGATAGCACCATTGTGTGTTCTCGCTTACTCTATCGTTACAAAAGACAAAAGGCAGAGGATAAAGAGCTTGATCATATCGGCATCATTTTTTGCTCTGGTTTTTCTTGTGGATTTCCAGGAGCCTCTGGGAGCTGTTTTTTCTTTGCCTGTGAGAAGGGCTCTGGTGCTTTTTTCTATGAGCCTCTTATACGCAGGTTTCACTCTATAAAGCGCTGGGGGGGGGATTTTCACTCCTTTCCGCACAGCGTCCAAAGGCTGATTTGCCCTAAAGGGCAAATCTTGGATTTCGCTTTGCGAAATCAACTTGTGGGGAAAGGGCTGTTTTGAACCCCCGAGGGCTTTCGCCCACCGGCTCTCGAGGCCGGCGCTTTAGTCCGCTAAGCTACCCCAGCTTTTATATACCCACAATACAATCTTATTATGTGCAAATAAAGGTTTTTGTCAAAGGCAAGGAAACCATGCTCACTCTCAACAACAATTCTAAGGTTAGAGATTTGTTGAATGCATTGGAACTGGAGGAGAACGAAAACCTGGTTTTGAAAAATGGCTCTCTTACCCCAATTGACGAAGATCTTACTGAGAGGGACACTATAGAGGTGGTGCGGATTGTCACGGGAGGATGATATCGTAAAAGCTGCCGTTGCCAGCCCATTTATAAGTTACAGCACGGATGAGATTGATAAGAAGAGCTTTGTGAACTACATATCTATAAATATGGGATGGGTCCCGCCAAAGGTAGCGGAGGATCTTTTGAAGCTTGCATTTCTTTACGGGCTCATAGAGGAGATAGAGAACAGGATAAGGATAACCGTAGATACAAAAAGCGTCAGCATTAGAGATTTTAATCCCCAATCAATAGAGAAAGTGCTCAATAGCTCCAGAGCTATTCTGGATATGTTCTCTCTGGTTAGTGATCCTTATGAAGCTTCAGTCGATTTCAGAGAGCTGGAGGATAGATATGATGAGCACCTTTATGATGAAGCAATAATGCTCCTGGTTCTCAGGAAAAGAGATATAGAATACAGGATAAGAGATATCATCCTTAAGAAAGATTAGAGATCCTGTCGATTTCTGGAAAAGATAACAAACTCTCCCCTTCTATCAAGCCTATAGCTTTGAATGATCCTACTCCTATTTTCCTCAGTATGGGCGAAAGAAGCTCCGTTGTTGTGTTGATATCACTTCCAAGCGCAAAATAGCTGAAGGCAGGCATGACAATTATATTTTTTCCTTTATACTCGCCGTATAAAAAGCACTTCACCTTTTCTCTATTTATCGAATCATAGAGAACTATCGATGGATGCTCATGTCCCATTATCAGAAACTTCTCTTTGATGTTTAGGTCTATGTCCTTATCCCCATGGATGAATAGAAAACCACCCTCAGAGTACCTATCGCACACCTTAACACCTTTTCTTCTAGCAACTCTGTTAATGAATGTGTCATGATTTCCTTTTATCAGCAAAACCTCTTCAAAAGCTTCGTGCAGGAAATCTATGAAATAGCTTACCTCCCTGAACTCATGGTAGGTTGTTTCTGAGAATTCGTGCTTTACATCCCCGCATATTATTATCCTTCTGCTTTCTTTTGACTTTACTATCTTTTGCATCTTTCTTATAGCGTCTTCAAGCTGCACCTTCGGTAGCATTATACCTCCTTCAGCCGCTATGCTCTCATAGCCGAGATGCAGGTCGCTGATCACAATAGTATCTATCTGTTCTATGTAGAGTGCGGGATAGCTCTCTATGATCTCAACACCTTCATACAGTTCCACAATAAAAATGCTCTATTGCGTTAATCTCTTTTGCCATCAACGAAAGGAATTTAATGAAGCAAGGCTATGCTTTCTATGCACCTTCTATCGATATTGGATGTGGAGGATAAGCTCGAGGAGCTCGTAGACAAAGGGATAGCTATCAAGGGCAGGAGATACAGCGAAGAGCTAAAGGGAAAGAGCCTTGCGATGATCTTTGAGAAGTCAAGCACAAGAACAAGGGTTAGCTTTGAGGTTGCGATGACACAGCTCGGTGGTCATGCGCTCTACCTTAGCCCGGACCAGATGCAGCTTGGCAGAGGAGAGACTGTTGAAGACACAGCAAAGGTTCTGAGCAGGTTTGTTGACGGGATAGTGTACAGGGCTTTCAGCCATGAGATGATGGTAAAGCTTGCATCAAACTCAACAGTTCCTGTGATAAACGCTCTGGATGATCTCGAGCATCCGTGCCAGATAGTCGCGGATCTGATGACGATCAAGGAGAAGAAAGGAAAGCTTAAAGGGTTAAAGCTGGCATATGTTGGGGACGGAAATAACGTTTGCAATTCTCTGCTTCTTG
Source organism: Thermoplasmata archaeon (assembly GCA_011620765.1). GTDB lineage: Archaea > Thermoplasmatota > UBA186 > UBA287 > UBA287 > UBA287. The sequence goes on along the minus strand of WOYO01000082.1, from coordinate 16,752 downwards.
CTGCTCCAATCGTTGGTATGGACATAGCTGTTGGTTGCCCGAAAGGCTATGAACCAGGCATGTTAGAAAAAGCCAGGGAGCTTGCGAAAGAGAGAGAGCATAGTAAAGTAGAGGTTTTTGAAGACCCGAAAAAAGCCATCGAGGGGGCTGATGTGATCTACACGGATGTCTGGGTCTCTATGGGTATGGAGGAGGAAAAGGGAGAGAGGGAGAAGCTATTCATGCCATATCAGGTAAATAATGCCCTGGTAAAGAACGCAAAGGAAGATTTCATATTCCTGCACTGTTTGCCTGCGCACCGGGGGCTAGAGGTAGCTCATGAGGTGATTGATGGGGAGCATTCTGTTGTCTTTGATGAAGCTGAGAACAGATTGCATGCACAAAAGGCAATTCTTCTGGAGCTGATGTGATGTGATAGAGCGAATAGAGATGAGAGGGATAGAAGGAAGAAGATATATAGAGCTTGCAGAAGCGAAAAGCTACAAGATAAGTGTTAACCATAGCACAACGATCCTTAACGTGACAAAAGACGGAGAAAAAGCCAGTGTAGATTTTTCTTTCTCAACAAACTTTTTACCGATAGGCATGGTAAGGATAGAGGGTAGAATGCTCTACAGTGGCAACGTTGATGCTCTGGTTGAATCATGGGGGAGTAGCAAAAAGATAGAGGATAAGGAAACAGCAAAAGAGCTTATGAACGCGCCGATGGCGTACTGCATGTCAACGATTTTTATGCTCTCAAAGGAGTTGAACCTTCCACCGCCTTTACCCATACCCAGAATGAAATTTGAGGGGAAGGACGAGGACAAACAGGCCTATCTCTGAGGTGAGAAATGAAGATTGTTTGCAGATGTGAGGATGTTACATATGATGATGTTCTTGATGCCATAAAGAAGGGTTATACAGACATAGAAGAGCTGAAGCGTTACCTGCGCTGCTCCATGGGCACATGCCAGGGCAGAGGGTGCAACAGGCTTTTGAGACAGATACTTCTTGAGCAGGGAGTTAAAGAGGTACCATTTACAAAAAACAGGCCTCCAGTAAAGCCTGTGAGCTTTTTCCTTCTGGAAGATGAAGTTGAAGAGAGAGAGGGGGATGAAAATGAGTAAAACCGTTATCATAGGCGGAGGGGTAAATGGCGCGTCCATAGCATACAATCTGGCAAAGCTTGGGGAAAGCGTAACCCTCATAGAGAGGGGCTACATAACGGACGGAGCAACAGGCAAATGTGGTGGTGGCATAAGAACGCAATTCACAACGGAAGAGACGTGCAGAATAGCTCTTGAGAGCTCAAAGCTCTTTGATTCTCTCGCTGAAGAACTCGCATGCGATATTGAGCTCAGGAAGGGAGGCTATCTAATACTCGCACATAGCGATAAAGAGCTAGAAGAGTTTAAGGAGAACGTCAGGATGCAAAACTCTATCGGAGTGCCTAGCAGGATCCTTACCGTAAAGGAGATAGAGGCTTTTGGCGTTGAGCCCTATGATGCTGTTGGGGCCTCTTTCTGCAAAATGGACGGCGTAGCGAACCCATTCAAAGTCTCTTTCGGTTATAGAGACAGGGCAAAAGAGCTTGGTGCAGACATAAGGACGCATGAAGAGGTAAGAAAGATCAGCTATAATGGAGGCTTTGAGATCCTGACAGATAAGAATAACTATGGGGCGGATTTTGTGGTGAATGCGGCTGGATATGAGTCTAAAAAGATCGCAGATATGCTCGGTGTTTCTTTACCGATAGAACCATACAAGCATGAGATATTTGCTACCGAGGCGATGGATCATTTCCTGGATCCTATGTTAATGTCCTTTTCAAAAAACTTTTACATAAGCCAGACAGTGCGTGGTGAACTCGTTGGTGGATACTCACCATTAGAAGCAGAGCCAACCGAAGATCTTACTCCAACTCTTTCTTTTGCAATAAGAGCAAAGAAGCTCTTCGAAGAACACTTACCGCAGATAAAAAGCCTGAGGCTTCTTAGACAATGGGCAGGAGCCTATGATATGACCCCCGATGCTCTACCCATACTGGGCCCAGCAGGCTATGAGCGTTTTATACAGGCTAACGGTTTCAGCGGCCATGGCTTTATGCTCAGCCCTTTTGTTGGTAGAGCTATAGCTTCCATGATCACGGGCTCTGAAAGGTATAGAGATCTTGTTTCTTCTTTTTCCTTTGAGCGCTTTAAGAGAGGCGTGAAAAGGGAGAAAGGCGTTGTCGGTTAGTTAGAGCAGCGACGTCATCAAGCATAGCTAGGGTTATCACTATGTACCACGGCCTCCTGTTTGTAAGCACCACACCTAAGGCTATTGCTCCGGGTCCAGCTATGGATGGCAAGGCTAATGGCGCTATTGTGATATCCTTTTTTTTTGACTTGTTTACTGCTCCTATTTCCATCCAAACTTCTACCGCCCCCAAGCTGTATTCCATGCAGCAGCTATGCTCATTATAGCAAGAAGCAAACCCCCGGCCATCATAGGGATTCTAAAGTTATGCCCATGTACTCCTCTCTGTTTGTTTCGGGAGTTAAGCTAAGGAAGAGGGCCAGAGCGGCAGGGAGACAACTATTATTAGGAACTATCTAGGATGATATGACATCTTCAATTATCCTTTATCCCATTAGAGATCTCGCTTTTGAATCTCTCATCTTTTATACTATCCAGGTTTATCTCAACATTGTATCTGGCACATTTCATTGCGCTCCTGGCAAGCTCTATGGCGCTTTGTATGTCAGAAAGAGCGCTCTTCTTCCCCTGCTCTAAAACTTTCTCCTCTACCTCCAAAGCTTCCTTGCATGCACTGTAGGTTTCTAAAGGCACAAGAGTTGCATGCTTCAGTGCTTCCTGTATTCTCTCTTTTCTATCTTCCTGTTCTTTTGGTATTCTGTAAGCATCCATAACCTGCATGAATGCTGCGCTATCCTTCTGTGCGAGACCAAAAAATCTATCTCTCAAAGCTTCAAGCTTCTCCTTCTCTTCATAGAGCCCGCTCAATGCACAAACCTTTTCAGCAAGAGCGCAGGAAAAAGCCCCCACTATTGCGCTTGCTGAGCCTCCGCCTGGTACAGGATTGCTAGAAGCTAAGGCTGAGGCAAAGTCATATATCTTTTGCATAGCAAACAGGCTCTCAAGTCTCTTCTCAAGGATCTGTTTCTCATCAAAGCTGTTCAGCTGAAGGTAGTGCATCGCGCTATCTATCAATGCCTTTTCGGGTATCAGTCCCACGATCTCCCCCTCATCTGCAACAGCACCGTAGCGCTCCGCTTCATCCTTGATGAGCTCAAAAACTCTATACATTGGCGTTGTGTTGAAATCAACAAGGTTCATCGATATCTGTGTCCTTTGCCCATCGATAAAGCCTATTGCTTTCACATTTTTCAGTCCACCACTGCTTTCCCTCACCGCTTTTGCTATCTTTTTTCCCATGGCATCGGAAGGCTTGTTTAGATATACATTATAAGCTATCAAAGGTCTTCTAGCCCCAACAACCGTGGCACCTGCCGTGGGATGTATCCTATCCCCGATGTCTGCTGGCCTCTCATCGAAATGCTCCTTCAGCCATTCATAGTTCCCTTTTCTTATATTCTCAAGTCTCTTTCTCTCCTCGTTTCTGGCATTCTCCTCATAGAAATATATGGGTATGTGAAGCTCAGACGCTATCTTTTTACCGGTTTGCTCGGCTATTTCTTTGCAATCTTCTATACTCGCGGTTATGGGTATAAAGGGTATAACATCACACGCACCTATGCGTGGATGTTCTCCTTCATGTTTGTTCAGGTCTATGAGCTCTGCTGCTCTCTTTGCTCCAAGAAAAGCAGCCTCCGCTACGTCATTCAATCCTCCGACAAAGGTGATAACACATCTATTATGGATCTCATTGCTCTCTACATCCAGGATCTCGACGCCTGCATTTCTTATAACTTTTGCTATTTCGTCTATAACCTCTTTTCTCCTTCCTTCACTGAAATTTGGCACACACTCAACGATCTTCATAATAGTAATTGCACTGTTAATATATACCTGTTGCACCTTGAAGGGCTCTGAATGTACAGCTGATCCTGCAGGTTTTTTGATAAAAGGGCAGTTACGTATGGTGCATGTATTTTATTCTGCGCCATACGCTACTGTGCTACACATATATATCTGGAGAGGTATATACTGAATTTGATGAGTGGGGGAGCCAATAGAGATAGGCTCTGATCCTACCGGAGGTGAATAAATGAATGTGTATGTTGCAGGAACGGGAATGACAAAATTCGGTAAACACGCTGAGAACTCTATGGAGCTATCTGTGGAGGCAGCGGCGAAAGCCATGGAAGATGCAGGGATCGCGCCCGAAGAGATAGAGGAGCTTTATGTTGGCAACTTCGCGCAGAACCTGTTTGAGGGGCAGGCGCATCTCGGGCCAGCGCTCTATGGCAGTTTAGGCCTGAAAAACAACATAAAGGCAACGCACGTTGAGAGCGCATGCGCCAGTGGAAGCTTTGCACTGCATGAAGCTTTCAGAGCGATCAAGGGAGGCTTTGCAAAGACTGTTATGGTTGTTGGTGTAGAAAAGATGACCGCGAAAACTACACCGGAGATAACAGGGATCCTGGCGACAGCAGGAGATGCATTTTATGAAGCGCCCTGCGGCATAACATTCCCGGGTTATTATGCACTTATGGCCAGCTATTACCTGAAAAACATTGGAGGCACAAAGGATGATCTCGCAGAGATAGCAATAAAGAACCACTATCATGCGTCTAAAAACCCTTATGCACAGTTTCAGAGGGAGATAACGAAAGAGATGTATTACGGATCTCCGATAATCGCCGAGCCTCTGTGCTTATACGACTGCAGCCCTATATCCGATGGTGCTGCTGCAATGATATTGACTAGCGAAAAGAAGGATGTAGAGCTTGCAAGCTGTGAGGCAGCGGTGTCTCGAATGGCATTAGCTGAGAGGGGAGAAGACATATCATGGCTTGAGGGTGTTGAGATAGCTGGTAAAAGAGCATACAATGTTGCTGGGGTTGCACCAGAGGACATAGATGTAGCAGAGGTGCATGACTGTTTTACGATCGCAGAGGTCCAGAATATTGAGGCTTTAGGTTTTTATAAACATGGAGAGGGGATAAAGGCCGCAAAAGAAAAAGAAACATATTTCGATGGAAAAAAACCTGTGAATACGGATGGAGGGTTAAAGGCAAAGGGGCATCCTGTGGGAGCTACAGGTGTCTCAATGGCTATAGAGGTGGTAAAGCAGCTTCATAACGAGGCTCACAATCAGGTTAAGGGCGCAGAGGTGGGGCTCATAAGCAATGTAGGTGGCTCAGGTCCTTCATGCGTTGTTGGGATATTGAGGAGGTCTTAGGATGTACAGAGAGTTTGTAGAAGAAGCAAAGAAGGGGAGGATAGTAGGATACAGATGCGAATGCGGTAAGCACACTATAAGAGAGATATGCCCTTTCTGCGGCTCAAGGGATCTTGAGAAGGAAATAGAGCCAGAGGAGGGTAGAGTAATAACATGCACGAAGATCTTTGTTGCTCCCAAAGAATTCTCTTCTGAAGCGCCATATACTGTGGCTCTGGTAGAGCTCTCCAATGGAATGAGACTTATGGTTAGAGTAGAGAGGGAAGTTGAGATAGGCAAAGAGGTGAGGTTCTCCGGAGTAAAGGAGAGCGCCCTGGGTTTGTCGCTGTTGTTTGAGGCAAAAGGACGTTAGTCTGTTTTTGAATCACTGGAACAGAATGCAATAAAAATCTCAGCTAAAAATGGCGCCAGCAACTTCAACTACCCTTTTACCGAGAGCAAAACAGGAATCCACAGCGAGAATATCGTCCGAACTTCTCTGGTAGTAAATCCTTCCGTTTTCCTGATCTATCTCTTTATAGAGCGTCCCTATCCCCCCCATAGTTGTTCTTATACCATCTGTTGCAGGTCCAACAACGATCATTCCCAGGCCCAGAAAATAGTTATACAATGCATTGAGCGCAAGCTCCTGCCCCCCATTCCTTAATCCGGCAACCGCTATAGCTCCACCTATTTTATTCTTCATTTTGAATTCAACCATCTTCAGATATCTGCTCCTGTCCATAAAATCCTTCAGCAGTCCGCTTACATTCAGATGATAAACAGGTGTGCCTATGATGATACCATCAGCATCCAGCAGGAGGCTAACAACACTATTCATGCCATCATCAATAGGACATTCATCGTGGGTCAAGCAATGGTTGCACCCATTGCAGTGCTCTATTCTGAAATCTACAAGATCTATCATCTCGGTTTCAGCTCCCATAGCCCGCGCTCCTTCGAGCGCCTTTTCCACAAGGTATGATGTGTTCTTCCCTTTTCTGGGGCTACCATTAATGCCAACTATTTTCATACGTTGCTCCGTACGCTATTCTCAGTCTCTTCACTTTTTTCTGGTAAAAGCAGGATCCTGCTGAGACTATCGCAGTGAAGCTCTATCATCATGTTCTTTTTTACCCTGCAGTCATATACCTGAACTTTATCATAGATATCAACTTCCTTTAGCCCCTTAACCGCAGAATCCCACGCAACAAGCCTTACAGTGTTTGTACCATCGCTCAGAAATACAGATCCCACAACACCTATCTCATTGTTGTTTTTGAGGAAGCTCCTTATGCTGGGTTTTTCTATAGCCATGCCCATCACATTTACCCGCTCATTGATCGGAAGTCTATCTAATGGAAAGAAATAGCTCTCGCTTTTTTCAGAGAGAATATCCATCTCGCTCCATCTGTTCACAACAAGCTCTAGGTTTTCATCCCTTTTTCTCAGCATCCCATTTACTATCACAATTACAAAACCCTCTTTTATCTTTTCAAGCAGATCTATCGCCTCATCCCAGAACGATAGCTTCAGGTTGCCGAGAAAAGCTGTTGCGACTTCATGTTCCCCAATCTTTCTTCTTCCATTTATCTTGGTTATCTTCCCTTTAACATTTATGTTCCTGCCGATGAGATCTGCGTTTAATCTGTCAACCTCAAAGATCTCTGTTTCCCTCTCTCTTTCTAAGAGATCCAGAGCTTCTTCATCTATGAGCCCACCAAAATGCTCTATTATTTCTTCCCTATTCATAGAACCCTTAAGGACGCAGAAGTTGTCTGCTCATCCTTTATTCCGTAATCCTTGTAAATCAAGCCAATACCAAAATATTTTTCTAAAAAGGCTCTTGCTGCGAACGTTACGTAGAGCGGCAGAACCGCACTCTTCTCTTTCTGGAGAAGCTTTTCACTCTCTAAAAATCTTATGTCCTGGAATTCAAAGGAAAGGATGTTATTGTCCATTGATGCTTTTATGCTTGATATATAGCCGAGCTCAACAAAAAAGTTCAGAAAATCATTCAAGGATTCTATAGCATCTTCGCTATTTGACGGTAATTTCATCTTTTCCTCAACCTCATAGAGCAGGTTCTTACCTACCATAGAGATAAAAGCCATCCCGCTCCTCCCAGCAACCTCTGAAACAGCAGAGCATATAGAGTATATCATATCAGAAATAACCTCTTCACCAATCTCTTCCATATCTGGTATTTGGTTGTATTAATATTAAACTTTTGTGCCTTTGTTGCCCTTTCTCTCTGCCACCCTTTCCTAATCTAGAAGATCTCTCTCCCACTTTTCAAAGAACCTGGGCTCTCTACCCTCCAGGATATCGAGGAATGAGAGCAGAGCTCTTCTTGCATCTCCTATAGGGTAATAGAAAGCACTCCAGTTATCACTATCCTCTCCATCATGGTTCGGTATCACATAATCGAATTTGTATCCTGATTTCACCTCCCTATACGCGCTTTTACACCTTCTCTCCACCTCTTCAAGATCTTTAAGAGAGAGAACTCCTTTAAGGTTCTTTGCTCTCCTCAAAAGCTTTTTCCTCATTAGCTCTTCTATGAGCCCTTCTAGAGACACCTTTTCTTCCATCCCCCTGGATTGTTCTATTTCTTCTCCAGATAATGGTGAGAGAAAGATTCCTGTTGTTTCTATTTCTTTTATCTCTAACAATTTCTCTCCTATGAATGGATTTCCTTCATAGAGGACCTTTCCTCTTTTTTGTTTAAGCTCTCCTATGTTCATTGCTTGCAGATCTCCACGCACATCCATCACAATAAAATCTCTGTCATTCTTCAGCTTTTCTACAAAGCTCCTTGAGCGGAAGTGGTAATCTATGCCATCAACCTCTCCAGCTCTCGGTGCTCTGCTGGTGTAGAGAACAATTTTCTCGCAGGAAACTTCAGGGTAAATTCTTTTTGTTGCATTCCATAAAGGGCTCTTGCCTACGCATGATGGTCCACACAGAACAAATACCTCTGCCATATGGTTTATTTTTTATTGTTACTATTTTATATATTTATGTTATGTGTACTTTATTACGTCAAACGTGCTTTAATGAAATAACAAGCGCAAAAAAGAATAGGTAGGGAGCTTATTCTTTCTATGGATGAGCTTAAGAAGATAAACGAGAGAATGGATGGTATAAAACACAAGATTGTCGTGATGAGCGGAAAAGGTGGCGTGGGCAAGAGCACCATAGCAGCAAATTTAGCCTACGCACTCGCTAGGAGCGGGAAGAGGGTATGCATCTTTGATGCAGATATGCACGGTCCTACTATACCTAAACTCTTTGGTGTTGAGAATGAAAAAATGAAAAATGACGAAAATGGGATCAAACCAGTTTTTGCAAAGGGAGTTAAAATTGTTTCCATGGATTTCTTGATGGATAAGGATAAACCCCTTATCTGGAGGGGGCCTTTGAAGATGAATGTAATAAAGCAGCTTTTTATGGAGACGGATTGGGGAGAGCTTGATTATCTCATAATAGATCTCCCACCGGGCACAGGTGATGAGCCGCTCAGTATAGCCCAGCTTTTACCCTCTTCAGATGGCGCTATAATCGTGAGCACTCCCCAAAATGTTGCGTTAATGAGCGTCAGAAGGTCGATAGGATTTGCGAAGAGCGTAGGCTTCGATGTCATCGGGCTTGTAATAAATATGGCTTACGTTAAATGCCCCAACTGTGGAGAAAAGATAGCTCTTTTTGAGAGAGGCGCTATAGATAGCGTTTTGAAAGATTTTGGGATAGAGCTATTAGCCACGCTACCATTCGACCCTGAGATAGACAGACTTGCAGAGAAGGGGGAGCTTTTTGTTTCATTAGAAAATGATATATCCTGTGAGTTTGATAATGTTGTAAAACGGGTGATGAAATGAAGAAAGATCTGATGAGCGTGATCGTTGGGAAAGAAGAATACAGCAAGTATGATATCAGCAGGGAATACGAGCTGTTGCATGATGCAATAGAAGAACCTGAGCGATTCGTATTTTTGCTTGAGAGCGTAATAAAGCTAGATCCAAAGAGCGAGGTGAGGTATGCTCTTCTCAGAGCGCAGGTCTATCTAACGTTAAACTTAAGCTCGGATATGGAAGCAAATCAGAAAAAGCTCTATGTAGCCAAGGTTATAGAAAAGTTGCTGTTCGGGAGAAATCTTCTGGAAGAAGGGGAGCAGAAAAGTTAATTTAAAAGGTAAGTGAAAGAGCTCTCTCACCAGCACATCCACATTCGCAAGCCGCTGGTTATCAGGAGCACACAGAGATCATGTCAGGGACATCATCACACTTAGAAGCTCATAGAAAGAGGAGGGAGCAGCATGATTATAAGTTCTCTTCAGGATAAAAATCCTAACGAAAGAAATAAAAAGGGGCGCTACAGCGATCTCTCTATCCTGCTCTTCATAGCACCCTTTGGCATAGCGCCGACCACCTGATCAACGAGTTTTCCCTCTTTAAATAGAAGTATTGTGGGTATGGACATTATGCCGAACTTCATCGCGGTTTTCTGGTTGTAATCAACATTTAACTTCGCAAAAGCGATGTCATCCATCTCTTTAGCAAGTTCCTCTATTATAGGGGAGACCATTCTGCACGGCATGCACCAGTCTGCATAGCAATCTATAACCGCTTTCTGGTTCTTGCTCACAAACTCATCAAACTCCTCATCAGATATCTGAACGGGTTTTTTGCCTGGGGTTTGCGCATTGTCTGGTTCACCGTTTTTGAGGTGCTCTTCCATCTTTTTTTCTCTTATTCTGTTCAACTCATCATCCATAAGAAGATAATGCCTTACTGATTTTTATAGTTGAACCCGATTATGCTCTACAGCATTACCCTCAGCCTCTGGCGCTGCAAAGGTGCTATAATGTTCTGTCCTCTTCTTTTACATCTTTTATTTTGATATCAAATGTTATCTGTTTTCCTGCGAGGGGGTGGTTCAGATCGATCCTCAAAGCGTCGTCTTTAACATCCTCAACTACCCCTGGAATCTTATTACCATTGATATCATTTAGCTCGACAATCATGCCTTTTTCAACCTCCATATCTTCAGGTATCCTGTCTTTCGGGAAGTCTATGACGAATTCTTCTCTCCTCTCACCGAATGCTTCATTCGCTCCGAGGGTTATGCTCTTCTCTTCATTCTTTTCCATACCCTCAACTGCCTTATCGAGCCCTTCAACAACTTCTCCTTCTCCCACGGTAAATTCAACATCTGAGCTTTCGAACACTGTTCCATCCTCAAGTTTCCCTGTATACTCTATCTCTACTCTGTCACCTTTCTTTATTTTCTTCTCCATGCTCTGCAAACAGTCTCTCTGTTTTTATTATTTTTTGCTGAAATGTTCAAATCCAATCATTAATTTAGTTAGAACCCTCGTTGCTTTTATGAGCTCTAAACTAAAAAGGGAAATGAAGAAGGGATAGATATCGAAAAAGTTGCGTAAAGCAGATAAAAAAGAACCAATACTCGGGGCAGGAGCTGGTATAGGGCCTGTGGCAAAGGCGTACGAAGTGGAAGGGAACTTTATAATATTCTACAATTCTGGCAGGTACAGAATGGCTGGGATAGGCTCGCTAGCTGGTTTGATGCTATATAAAGGCACACATGAGATCCTGCTGGATCTTTCCTGCAATTACAGAGATGGTAAAAGCTAGGAGAGGTTTAAAAAAGAGATAACCAAAAGCCAATAATTGCCCCCTCCGTGTTCGGATAATGAAAATAAAGGTAAAGCAACTGTTGTTTTTCCTTTAAAAGGATTTTCAATGCTTGATACCCCTGGTTATAGTTGATTGTAATATAAATGAGAAAGATTTTGCTGATACCATCTTTGAGCTTTTTCTGGAGGGTCCTGGATGAAAATAATTGAGATGATGAAAAATTAAAGTATAAATAGGAATATATCATTTACTCTCTTGATGCAAGAAGAATTCAAGCACATTGTCAGAATTGCTGGTGTGGATATCGATGGAAATAAACCATTGGAGCATGCCTTACAGTTAGTGAGAGGCATAGGCCCAACGCTCGCATGTATCATATGCGACAGGCTTGGTGTGGAAAGAACCCAAAAATTGGGTGATCTGAGCGATGCCAGGATAGAAGAGCTCTCAGATATCGTTGAAAATGCTGAAAAGTATTTCCCCTCTTTTCTGCTGAACCACAGAGATGAGAGCCAGACGGGCAAAGATTTTCACATTGTTGGTAGCGACCATATAGCCACGCAGAGGGATGACATAGAATTTTTAAAGAGGATAAGATGTTACAGGGGAATAAGACATGAGAGAGGACTCAAGGTTCGTGGGCAGAAGACTAAGAACAACGGCAGGAGAGGCATAGCTGTCGGTGTTGCAAGACAGAGAGCGCGGGGTGGTGCATAATGGGAGATCCCAAATTTCAGAGAAGGAAATTTGAGACCCCAAAGAGACCGTGGGATCTCATAAGGATAACTGAAGAAAACACACTTCTAAAAAAGTATGGCCTAAAGAGTAAGAAGGAGATATGGAGATCTGAAGCTATGCTGAGGAAATACAGAAGGGTAGCCAGACTTCTAATGGGTAGGAGTGATGAACAGGCTTTAAAAGAGAGCAAACAGATGCTGGAGAGACTTGAGAGATTGAACATTCTTAGGGAAAATGCAACGGTTGATGATGTTCTAAACCTCTCTGTTGAGAGCTTTCTTGGCAGGAGGCTTCAGAGTGTAGTGTATCTAAACGGTTTAGCTAAAAGCCCAAAGCATTCCAGACAGCTCATAGTTCATGGGCATGTTCTGGTCAATGGAAGGTCTGTGAGAGTGCCCTCATATCTGGTTTATAAAGATGATATCATATCTCTGGGGGTGAGTGTTGATGGGTAAAACAGGTATAGCGAACATATACTCTTCATTTAATAACACAATAATAACAATCACAGATCTCTCTGGGGCTGAGACCATAGCAAAATGCTCTGGTGGGATGATGGTAAAGGCAGATAGAGAAGAGGGCTCCCCATATGCAGCTATGCAGCTTGCCCAGAAAGCTGTTGAGGATGCAAAGGCTAAAGGTATAGATACCCTCTGGATAAAGGTCAGGGCTCCTGGCGGCAACAGATCAAAGACTACCGGCTCTGGTGCTCAGGCAGCTATAAGAGCTATAGCCAGAAGCGGTGTGAAAATAATGCGCATAGAGGATGTTACCCCTGTTCCGCACGATGGCACAAAGAAAAAGGGTGGCAGAAGAGGAAGAAGAGTATAGGTAAAGATGATCGAAAAAAAGATTTTTGAGGGAAATAAGGCAGAGCTTGTAGTAAGTGGTGTTGATAGCAGCTTTATGAACAGTATAAGAAGGACACTGTTATCAGAGATACCAAAACTAGCCATAGATGAAGTTATATTTTATGAAAACTCCTCACCGCTCACCAATGAGATCCTGGCGCACAGGCTGTCTATGCTTCCTATACCCACAGAGATGGACCTTTTTGTTCCGAAAGATCAGTGCGTATGCGAAGGTGCAGGTTGTCCAAACTGCACGCTTATATATACATTATCTAAAGAGGGGCCGTGCACCGTTTATTCTGGTGATCTAGAGGCTCAGCGCAGTGAATTCTCTATAAAGGATAAGGACATACCAATCACTGAATTGGCGGAGGGACAGAGACTCATTTTGGAAGCTATGGCTACGCTCGGAACAGCTAACAAGCATGCGAGCTATCAGGCCGCTTTCGCTGTCGGTTACAAGAACTATCCTGTTATAAGCATAGATTATAGCAAGTGTGACCTTGGCAAAACGTGCATAGACGCTTGCCCCCCCAACATAATAAAAAAGGAGGGGAACAGAATAGTTATTGAAGACATTGAAAAGTGCACGCTATGTAAAGAGTGTGAAAACAGGTGTGAATTTGGTGCTATAAAGGTGACTTACGACCCTGAAAAGTTTATATTTCGCTTTGAGACCGATGGAGCCCTAGAGCCTGAAGAGGTCCTCAAAAAAGCGATAGAGATGCTGGATAAAAAGCTTGAAAGCTTCAGCTCGCAGATGTTCACAGTAGAAGAAGAAAAACAGTAAAAAAAGGTAGGGACTTAATGTCCTCTTTCACTCAAAAGCTTGCCTCCTACGCCTATATTGTCCAGCTCATTTTCTTTTATCGTCACAACAAAGGCCTCTTTTGGTATTTTTGTGATCTCACTTGCTGCCTGAGTGAAGCTTTCAACTATTGCCCTTTTCTGGTCCTTCGTTAGTTTTGGTCCATCCAACACTATGTTTGGCATTTTTCTCACCAGAGCATGCATGTTTTTCATATAATATATACTTTGTTCATAACCCTGGTTAAAAGGCTATCTATACCTCCAGGCACAACAAATGAGAAGTCCGCTGTATCGGGCAACTCAGTTCTTATCAGGAAACGCAGAGGATCTAAAATTATAAATACAGGGAGGTAAATGAAGATTATGTTTGCATACGCACAGGTTTTGCCCATAGCGATAGTTGCCATAATAGTAGCAATCATTCTGGCCTACTCTATAAAGATAGTCAAGGAGTATGAGAGGGCTGTGATCTTCAGGCTCGGGAGGCTACTTGGAGCGAAAGGGCCGGGGCTCTTTTTCATAATACCGATAATAGACTCAATACAGGTTATAGACCTGAGGGTAAGGGCCATGGATGTGCCCAGGCAACAGATAATAACAAGCGACAATGTGACGGTTGATGTGGATGCTGTTGTTTACTTCAGGGTCGTTGAGCCAACAGCTGCGGTAAATAATGTTGAGAGATATGCCACAGCAACAAATCTGCTTGCACAGACCACCCTGAGAGATATGCTGGGGCAGGTTGATCTTGACACTTTGCTCTCTAAGAGGGAGGAACTGAACAAAAAGCTTCAGGAGAACATAGATGTAGCCACAGATCCCTGGGGGGTAAAGGTCACAGCTGTTACTATAAAGGCTGTTGAGCTACCTGAATCTATGCTGAGAGCGATAGCGAGGCAGGCAGAAGCTGAAAGAGAAAGAAGGTCAAGAATAATTATTGCGGATGGAGAGCTCCAGGCTGCTAAAGCCATGACAGATGCGGCAAAGATGTACGCAAAGGATCCAATGGCAATAAGGCTCAGAGAGCTTCAGACACTCTCAGACATATCAAAGGAGAAGAACTTGATCATTATATCTCCAAGCACACTGGGTAGCGATGTAGCTACAGCTGTTGCGGTTTCAAGCGCTGGGAAGAGAGAAAAGGAAAAATGAATGAAAAAGCTGCTCTTTGTTCCGGTTCTTTTCCTTGCTTTTATTCTTACATTTTCCTTTATCAAAGCTGAAAGTAACCGTATCCTTGTGACGGAGATAGATGGACCTATAAGCTCCGCAACTGTCAGTAAGATAGAGGGAGCGATAGAGCTCTGTGAGAGAGAGAGTATCGATACGCTCATAATAGAGATAGATACAGATGGGGGTCTCGTATCCTCTCTCTTCTCAATAATAGAGGCTATAGATAACACAGATGTTATAGTTGTCGGCTATGTGACCAACAGAGCTTTCAGCGCTGGAGCTATACTCCTTACAGGGTGTGATGTTGCTGCAATGAAGCCATATACTGTCTTAGGCTCTGCCCATCCTGTAACGATTGGGGCAACAGGGACAGCACCAGTAGAGGATAACAAAACTGTTAATGCCATCGCAGAGTACGCAGAGGCAAAGGCTCTTGCTCACAACAGAAATGGAGAGGTTGCAAAACGTTTTGTAACTGAAAACCTCAATCTCAGGGCTGAAGAGGCTTTACCTCTAGGGTCTATAGAGTTTGTGGCTGAGGACATACAAGCTCTTCTGCTGCAGATCAATGGTTTTACCACTCCAAAGGGATCCATAGATGTTACGGGCAAAGCTATTCAAAGATACAACACGCCTTTGAGTGTGTCAATCCTTGAGACCCTTGGCGATCCAACCATAGCGAGTGTACTAATGCTTGTTGGCATATATGCGCTTATATTCGGGCTTGTTTCCCCTGGCTTTGGCGCCGAGATAGTGGGCGTTGTTCTGATCCTTCTCGGCTTAATAGGAAGTGGCTTCAACATCAGCTATATAGCGCTCGCTTTCATAATCCTTGGTGCTATTCTTTTGATATTCGAGCTTGTTACACCGGAGTTCGGCATCCTCGGGGTTTCAGGCATAATCCTGATGGCTTTAGGAGGCATATTTATAATACCATTGAACACTGACTGGTATGTGAGTGAGAGCATGGTAAGCAACACGTATTTAACAATAATTGGTCTTTCTCTATTTCTCGCAGCCTTCATAGGATTTGCGATCTATAAGGTTTTGCAGGTGAGAAAGAAGAAACCAGAGTTCAGCATAGAAGGGGAGAAAGCAAACGCCATCGAGGATCTTAACCCTGAGGGCTTTGTTATATTCAAGGGGGAATACTGGAGAGCAAAGAGCATCAGCGGGAAGATAGAAAAAGGCACAGAGGTTACAGTCACAGGTAAAGATGGACCTGTTCTGATTGTAAAAGCTAGCGAAACCAGAGAGAATCACTGATCTCATCTATATCAACGCTCACCCATATCTTTTTCATGAAAAGAGCTCTCTCTTTCCAGAGCCTTATAAATGTGGCGGACATGCAATCATAACAATAAAATTCGGCATAATAGCCCATTTCTATCTCCGCCTCTTTTTGCCCCATGTCTGTTATCCTTCCTTTTCCCTCAAGCTCTATGAGCTCTCCCCTCTTTTTTAGAAGTATCTCTCGTATCTTTTCCTTCGCTTCATCAAAGTTTGCTTCCCCATTCGTTGTTGCAATGCTCTCCTTCCCTTCATTCAAAAATGAGAACTTCAACCCTTTAAGCTCTTTCATGATCTCTTCTGCAATGTGGCACATAGCACAGATAGAATTGCTGTTTTTCTACTTCAAGTAATCTATTTTCTGATAACTGCGCAAACATTCCGTTGATGGTGAGATGAGATTTCCATCGTTTTTAGATTTTGAAAGCACTGTTTTTCCAGTTATTTATGCCTCTATCCATATTCTTAGATGACTTTTTTTCAGGGCAAACGGCTGGTAGAGCATGGCAGAGCAGGAGATCATTGATTGGTTTAATTAATTTCTATTCTTTTATGTCTGTTCTGCTTCTTTCCCTCCCCTTTGGTTAGTGCCACTTTTGAGCTATCAATACAACACATTTATCATTGGTATGCCTGTAGCCTGCTCAATAAAATCGGCGTAAAGCACCCTTAGCCCGGGTATGAGATTACACGCAGAGGAAAAAATGAGGTTTCCTAACCACAGGTAGATAGAGCGCACGCCTGGAAGAGAGAACAGCAGCGCACAAAAGAGCCAGGGTATGGAGAAGGGAGCCATAAGATACTGAAGGCCCTCGGTGATGATATTGATCCCGGGCAAAGCTCCTACGCATAACATCAGACTACCTGTCAAACTGGAGAGGAGTGAAAAAAGAGCTATAAG
>WOYO01000084.1 GCA_011620765.1 Thermoplasmata archaeon | reverse complement strand
CTGAAGAAGAGATAGAGACTTTGAAGCCTGAAGAAGAGATAGAGACTTTGAAGCCTGAAGAAGAGATAGAGCCCCAGGAAGAAAAAAAGGCAAAGAGAAGGTTTTCCTTCCCAACCTTAAGAAGAAAGAGCAGCGCAGAAAAAGTGGAGTCCCAGACCAGTGATGAAGAGCTGGAGTTCACAGATGAGCCTGCAGTCATTATAGAGCCCCTGGAAGAAAGGTATGAGCAGCTCTCTTTTTATACAATAATCGATGGTTACGCTTATGTGAGAATAGTCAGTGATAAAGAGGCGCATGAGCAGACATATAACGTGATAGAGCCACAGCTATCGAAAGAGGAGAGAGATGCCCTGGAGTTCGTAGAGAGGGTTATTACTAAAAGCATAGAGATCCCGCTTGAATCGCTGGAGACGAAGAATGCAAGAGAATACCTTCTAAAAAGCTTCAATGACATAATGTCAGACTATGGTTTAAAGGTATCTTCTATATCAAAGAAAAAGCTGTTCTACTATATTGAGAGGGACTTTTTGGGATACGGGAAGATAAACGTGCTCATGCTGGATCCTTATCTGGAGGATGTATCCTGTGATGGTCCCGGGATCTTTATTTACATCTTTCACCGGGATTTTGGCTCTCTGCGTACAAACGTGCTCTTCGAAGCAGAGGAAGAGCTTGATCTCTTTGTTATGAGGCTTGCGCAGTTAGCGGGAAGAGCAATATCCGTAACAAGTCCAATGCTGGATGCTACTCTGCCTGATGGCTCAAGGATCCAGCTAACTCTGCGCAAAGAGGTTACCGCCAAAGGGTCGACATTTTCAATAAGACGTTTTAGAACAGAGCCTTACACCCCCATAGACCTGATGAACCTGGGTACAGCCAGTGCAGAAATCATGGCATACTTCTGGTTAATAGTCCAGTACAAGAAGAGCGCTATAGTGGCTGGGGGCACAGCCGCAGGTAAGACAACAACGCTAAACGCAATAACCCTTTTCATACCCATGGAAGATAAAATAGTCTCTATAGAGGATACCAGAGAGCTGAACCTCCCTCATCCGAACTGGATACCCAGCGTTCAGCGTGTTGGTCTTGTGGGAGAGGTTGTGAGAGGTAAGGTTGTTGGAGAAATAGATATGTTTGACCTCCTGAAGGCTGCTTTGAGGCAGAGGCCCGAGTACATAATAGTGGGGGAAATAAGAGGAGAGGAAGCTTCAGTTCTCTTCCAGGCTATGGCAACAGGCCACTCAACATACTCCACATTTCATGCAGACTCGGTGGCGTCGTTGGTTCACAGATTCGTGCATCCACCCATAAACATACCCCACATGATGATGGCAAGCCTGAATGTTGTGAGCGTTCAGAAGATCGTTCTCATAAATGAGAAGAGGGCAAGACGCATAACAGAGGTCACCGAGATCGTTGGTATAGATCCGCAGACCAATGAAATTTTGACAAACGAGCTGTTTAAGTGGGATCCTGCTACAGATACCCATGAGATGGTGAGCTCCAGTGTTTTACTGAGAGAAATAGCAGATATGAACAGCATAACAAGGGAAGAGATGAGTGAGGAGTTCTACAACAGAGTTAAAGTGATTAAGTGGGCGCAGGAGAACAGCTTAAGGCATTACATAAAATTCGCAGAGCTCGTGTATGATTACTACAAGGACAAAGACGAGGTGCTTAGGAGAATAGAAGCGGGCGTAGAGAGAAAGGATATAAATGCCCTTGGGGAGAGAATAAAAACAATAGGTGATGAAGATGGCGCTGACTAGATATCAGCGCTTTTGCTATAAAATTCTGGGCAGGATGTTCAAACACGATCCTGAATACGATGGGCTCCTAGAAAAGGCTAACATGGGCATAATAGGTGAGGTTTACAAGTCAGTTATGTGGATGACCTTCTTTCTGCTATTTTTTATACCTCTTGCCGTGATGCTTGCTATTGTGCTTTACTCAATCTATGGTCTTAGCTATGCAATCTTTTTACCATCGCTCGCTTCTTTCTCTCCACAGAACATACTTAGCACTATAGCAAACCCCATATCTTTCATTCTGCTGCTCTCTTTCATAATGTCCTTCATAATAGCTCCAGTAACCCTGATCTTCTTTATAACCCAGCCTGGCTCAAGGATAAAAGCCAGACAGAGAAAAATAGATGAAGCGCTCCCTTCCGCACTGAGCTTTATAAGCGCTATGGCGGCAACAACAGTAACGCCCCATGAGATCTTTGGTTCCCTCAGCAGGCAGGCAGCTTTCGGTGAGGTCGCAGAGGAGTCAAGAAGAATATACACCGATATGACTCTCTTCGGCATGGATGCGATATCTGCGATAAATAGCGCCATAGAGAGAAGCGTCTCATCCAGATGGAGAGAGTTTCTCCAGGGCATGGTGTCAACGATAAATTCAGGAGGTGAGCTCAGATCTTATTTTGCCGCAAAAGCTGTAGAAGCTATGTCTGAGAGCAGAGAAAACCTCAGAAGAACCATATCGAGTATAAGCGTTATGGCTGAGGCATATGTAACTGTGGGCATAGCATTTCCGATATTTCTTATAATCCTGCTTGTAGCTATGGGGGGTACATCTACCACAATGCCTACCGAAATGATAGTTTCCATTGTTGTATTTCTCTTGATACCTATCATACAGGTCGCTTTTGGTTATCTGCTCTACTCCATGTCAAAGGAGGCTGGGGTATGAGTTTTGGCATGGATATCAGCATTAAAGGTTCCATAAAAAGAATACTTATAAAAGCCAGAGAAATGAACATAAACCTCCTTACCCTAGCCATAATGATCCTTTCTATAATCGGTGCTCTTATCTCCGCCATCTCTATGGTTTTAAATCCAGAGCTTCAGGCAGACTTTGTTTTTTTAACTGCTGCATTTATCCTCGGCCCATACTCTTTCTATGAATGGAGAATCATGAGAGACGTGGATGCTATGGAGGAGGAGTTCCCTAACTTTATGTCCGATATTGCTGAGAACAGAAAGGCAGGGCTTACAATAGAGAATTCGATAAAGATAGCTGCTTCGGGCGATTATGGAAAGTTTACTGGCGAGATAAAAAAGATATACTCCAAATTATCATGGGGTGTTCCTTTAGTGGTGGTGCTGGAGGACTATATAGCGCAGACGAAATCAACCCTGATAAGGCGGGGTTTGTCCTTACTTCAGGAGGCTTACAGAGCCGGTGGAGGGGTGTATGAGAGCCTGAGAAATGCTTCAGACGACGCAAGAAACATGTTCTGGCTCAAGGTAGAGAAGCAGAATGAGATGGTTGCCTATCTCATGATAGTGTATATAGCATTTTTTGTCTTCCTTGTCATAATCCTGCTGATGGCGGAAACATTCTTGCCTGCTATGGCCAGCATGACTCCCGGGGGCGCAAGTACTGCAGGTGTTCCTATTCAGGGATTGAACATAAAAGCTTTGGATCTGGATTTTTACAATAACGTGTTTTACTGGGCTGTGCTCATCCAGGCGATAGGCGGAGGCATAATAGGAGGGGTCATGTACGATGCCTCTATGGTCAGTGGTATGAGACATGCATTCATAATGTGCCTGGTTGCCTACCTATTTTTCAGGTTAATGGTGTTTGGTGTTACAAACTTAATACCAGCGCTGCCGATGATGATCCTGTTGATCTTCACATTTTTCATAGCGCTGTTTCCTTCAATGACCGAGACTAAAGCTTG
>WOYO01000010.1 GCA_011620765.1 Thermoplasmata archaeon | reverse complement strand
CGCTATGATCCCCCTCATGATATCTATTAATCTTTTAGATATAAAATCATCGATGCTGAACATGTGCGTGAAAATCATAATATATGCCATATCCTATTTCCGTATATGAAAGGATTGCTGATCGCATTTGTGGCAATGATGCTTACATTCTCTGCCGTTTCTGTGGCTGAGGATGAGATAAAAAAGATGAGCGAGATCGATGTATCTGAAGGCGTAGTGGTGCTGGATTTTATGGCTACGTGGTGTAATCCGTGCAGGGCTCAGATGGAAGAGCTTAAGAAGGTATATGGGCAATATGGGGATGAGGTGAGGATAATCTCTGTCGATATGGATACAAGGGAGAGCGCGGAGCTTCTCTCAGACTACAGGAATGAAGTGGGAGCCACCTGGGAGTTCGTGATGGACGATAATGGAGCCTTTAATAAGTACAGTTTTTTGCCTTCCATACCCACCATAGTTATCCTGAAAGATGGTGAAAGGGTCTATAGACACGTTGGCTTAACTTCGAGCTCTGATCTTATTAGAGAGATAGAAAAGGTTCTGTGATGGATCCTGCTCTTGCGTTGAGCGCTATAGGCGCTGGCATTCTCACCTTTTTTTCACCCTGCAGTTTTCCCATGCTCCCCGCATACCTCACCTTTTATCTCGGGCTAAACGAAGAAACAGAAGCAGGGGCTGTGAAAAAAGGTGTTTTGAATGGGGTTATCTCCACTTCTGCATTCCTGCTTATCTTCTCAATCTTTGGTATAATAACATCTCTATTCTCTTCATACATAAATCCTTACATGAGGTACATAGAGCCTGTTGTGGGGGTTATACTGGTAATTCTTGGGGTGCTCTTTGCTTTTGGTAAAGGATTTTCATTTCACGTTACCGTAAAGGATCCTAAGAGAGGCATATTTTCCTTCTCCCTTCTCTACGCTCTGGCTGCGGTTGGCTGCACATTACCTGTCTTCATATCCATGGTCCTCTTTTCTCTAACGGGCGGTGGCTTCTTCAGCGCTTTCGCTACTTTCCTACTCTATGCTTTAGGCATGAGCGCTATGATGATTGTCATAAACCTGCTCATAGCATCTGCAAAGCAGGGAGCTATAAACGTGATAAGAAAAAATATGGGCATAATCAGAGCTATAAGTGCTGCTTTCATGATAGGAGTTGGCTCTTACCTGATATACTACTACTTTGATGCCTGGGTGCTGGTGTAGAAAACCCTGTTCCTTAAGGTGCCTATCTTTTCTATCTCTGCTTCCATAAGATCCCCATCATGCAGGAATTCAGGAGGATCTCTGAAAGCTCCAACTCCTGCTGGCGTTCCTGTTGCGATGATGTCGCCCGGAAGAAGGGTCATTGCCTGTGTTATGTACTCAATAATGAATGGAATGTCAAATATCATCTCTTTCGTGTTTGCTCTCTGCTTTACCTCCCCATTTACCCTCATCTCTATTCCAAGGTTCATGGGGTCATCTATCTCTTCTTTATCTGTTATACATGGGCCAAGCGGGCAGAAGGTATCACAGCTCTTGCCTCTGAACCACTGCTTATCGCTGAATTGAAGATCCCTTGCGCTCACATCGTTGAGCACAGTGTAACCAAGGATGTAGCTGTAAGCATCACTTTTTGAAGCGTTACTAGCCTTTTTACCGATAACAAAAGCGAGCTCCACTTCATAATCCAAATTCTTAACAATCTGTGGTCTGATCACAGGATCTCCGTTGCCCACGACAGAGCTCACGGCTTTTGAGAAAAGCACTGGCTTTTCTGGTTTTTTTGTTCTATTCTCTTCTACATGGCTCTCATAGTTTAGGCCTAAACAGATAATTTTTGTGCCGAAGAAAGGGGCTTTTATCCTGTACCTCTCAAAGACCTCTCCGGTCTCTTTTGTAGATAATGGGCTCTCTATTTCTTTTATAACGCAACCTTCCATGATCCCCCACCTCTCTTTTTCTGCTTCTTTCCCTTCAGCTACAAATTTTACCAGTTTCAAGGCGCACCACTCATCCTTGCTATACACTCAGCGTATTTATAATCTATGAGTGATTGAGCTATATCTGTGCTTTCATAGCTCTCAGCACTCTCAAAATAAGCCAGTGCCAGGATAGGGTTTATACCGGAACTCTGCGCTCTTGCGATAGCGTTCCTTGCATTCTCCTTTGTTATGCTCAAACTCTCATTGCTCATACCCCTTGCACCCAGCTCTATAACCAGTTCTGAAAGCGCCAAAGCCTTTGAGGCAAGCACAACTGCACCAGCCATATAGCTCATATTCACGGCATCTTTAGCCCTGTTCAGCTCATCATTGGCCTGGAGAAGAAGTGACAATAGCTCAGAGGACGCAGAAAACTGGGCGTAAATCGATGTCTCTTCTGCAGTATCCATCGCAGAGAGCGCTAGAGACGAGACGTATTCTTCGCTCAGCTTTTCACCTCCATGCATCTTTTTTGCTATGTCAAACCACCATTCTGCGCTGTTAGCCCTCTCAGCGGCGTAGGAAAGAGCAAATATACCATCGGCTATACTACTATTCTGCAACAGGTTATAGGCGATCTCAAAATTTTCTTCCGCCTCCATTATTCTTTCCTCTGCAGCTCCGAAGCACTGAAGATAAACAATATTGTATTCCTCTGCCTCATTTTTTATCTTTGACTCTATCCTTTCTATTTCATCACCTATCTCTTCTATCCCCTTTTCTGGATCTGCGCGATATTTGTTATAATTTACAACATAGCTCGAATATACCATAGATTCGAAGAATGAAGAGGCTGCGGTATAATACCTTCTCTGAGATAACTGATTTATTCCATCAACCAGTCTGTTTCGAGACTCGTTCAGATAATCATTTGGTGCGGACATACTCTGCGCTGTTGCATAGCTCGCTCTTGCTTCATTCTCAAGCCCCTCCGCATGCTCTTTCATGAGCTTGTTATATTCTGACATATCTATAGAGCCCGCGGAAGGCTGCTTTAGCTCTACTCCTGTAAACTCTTTAACAGCCTCCCTTATGTTTGAGACCTCCTTTACTGTAAGGCCAAGGCTCTTTCCATGCTCTATCAGATTCATCTCTGCAGGCCTTTGACTCGTGATAACCAGGGGGCCTATCTGGGTAGTGCTTGTTATCGTATATGAGTACTCGGCCTGTCCCTCTGGCAATAGAAAGACCTTTGCACCAGCATCTCTGGCAGCCTCCATTTTTTCGGGTATGCCACTCACAGGACCTATGCTCCCATCCGGGCTTATTGTTCCTGTCATCATCACATCTTTACGCAGGGGTAGATCGTTTAATGCTGAAACCATAGCAACAGTCATTGCCCCACCAGCTGAAGTACCGCCTATCATCTGTGCTTCCCCTCTAACCACAACGAAAAAATCATAATCGCTCAAACTCTTGTTTGATACAGAGCAGGCAACGCTTGCAGCCATACGGGCACTACTCTGCATATCTATCTGTGTTAGAGGAAAAGTATCAACAAAAACGTGCCCGCTACCAGGCTCGACCCTGATCCTCATTGTGGAAAGAGCACCAACCATTCCCTCTTCTGTCTGCGAAACAGCTGGTGCATATATCTCAACCCACCCAGAATCGTTTAAGGCAAGAGCTGGAGCGACCAGCATGAGCGACAATAAGATCGGTATTGCTTTTTGCATGAAGGGTTAATGACTTTGCAATATAACTTTTTTTCCAGTTTAAGCTCTCTGCAGGTATGATGCATGAGATCTCTGAACTGTGCCAGTCAATTAATTGTCTGGTTAACTATATATAGGATCAGTGAGATATAAAATACATGCAGA
>WOYO01000081.1 GCA_011620765.1 Thermoplasmata archaeon | reverse complement strand
TTTTGAACCGGCGAATGCCTGCGCAACAGGGTCCTAAGCCCTGCCCCTTAGACCATGCTCGGGTACCCCCGCAAACATATGGATAAGAACACAATTTATATATATGCTTTTACCCTTACATGATAAGATAACATGTACAAACTTGCAGAGCTTGAAGAGATCATCAGAATCCCCCCTGCAGAGCTTGGAGGATCTCTTGATGATGCAACAAAGAGAATACTCGAAGAGGAGTGCGAGGGTAAGCTCTACAAGAATGTCGGCATGATTGTACAGATAAGAGATGTTAGAAGGATAGGCGATGGTGAAATTGTACCCGGGGACGGCTCCGTTTATCAGAGAACTCTGTTTGAGGCACTGGTATTTAACCCTGAAAATCAGGAGGTGGTTGAGGGTAAGGTCTCAGAGGTAGCAGAGTTCGGTGCTTTTTTGAATTTTGGTCCACTGGATGGGCTCATACATGTCAGCCAGGTTATGGATGATTTTATAGATGTGGATCTGAATAATAGAAGGCTTGTAGGCAGAGATAGTAAAAAAGTTCTGAGAGCCGGTGATAAGTGCAGAGCTAGAATAGTCTCATTGAGCCTGAATGAGGCAAATCCGAGACAGAGCAGAATAGGACTCACTATGAGACAACCAGGACTCGGGGTTCTGGAGTGGCTTGAGAAAGAGGGAGAGCGCAATGGTTGAGAGATATGCCTGTAGAAAATGCAAATCGATAGTTACCACCAACAAATGCCCCTGTGGCGGAGAGGCTGTAAAGAACTGGCAGGGCTATCTTATAATCCTCGATCCAGAAAGATCAGAGATAGCGAAAGAAGCGAAAATCAATAATAGAGGAGCTTATGCACTCAGAGTTTAAATATGTTCTACCCGAATCCATGAAAGATGAGCTAAGAATACCCTTCGGTAGGATGGTGGAAGCTTTCGATCCTTTTTTTGAGTCAGATATCAAAAATTTTGATGGAAAAATCATAACGGTGGGAGACATAATAACAGAGCATTTTATAAAAAATGAAAAGTTGCCATGGATATCTATAATAGATGGAAAAACAAAAAGAGAGGTCATCAATAATGGGATATCCCTTCACAAAAAGCCTGTTTATGTAAAGAATCCCCCGGGCACAATAACGTATGAACTCTGGGATGCTATAGATAGAGCATGTAAAAATAGGGAGAATACAATAATCTTTGTTGATGGTGAAGAAGATCTTGCAGCTCTTTCCGCAATATTTCTCTCCCCTCCCGGTACGCTGGTGTTATATGGTATGCCTGAGAAAGGGGTTGTGATTGTTAAAACAGATGAAGCAAAGGAAAAGGTAAAGGGATTGCTGAAAAAAATGGAGGTGAAAAATGGAAATAGAGATAGATGAAAAAAAAGAGAACAAACCTTTAAAGAGGCTTGAGGTGAAATGCAGGGTAATACATGAAGGAACAAAAACCCCTTCAAGAGAAGAGGTGAAAAAGCTTCTGGCAAAAGAGCTTGGAAAAGAGCTGATCTCCATCGAGTATATAAAAAGCACATATGGAAAAAATGAGAGCTCGGTCTATGCAAAGGTATATGAAGACGAAATGAGTATGAATATAGAAAAAAGACACATCCTTGAAAGAGGAAAGAAACAGGAGGGTTAAGCATGGCAAAGGGTGGAAAGAAGACGGAAAAGAGGCTTAAAGGTTCACTGTATAAAACAGAAGGAGAAAACATCGAGAGGCTGAGAAAGATCTGCCCAAAGTGCGGAGATGGGGTTTTTATGGCAGATCATGGAGATAGATTGGCCTGCGGTAAATGCGGATACACTGAATTCAAAAAGGGCTCGTAGCTTAGTGGATTGAGTGCCGGCCTCCGGAGCCGGAGACCCGGGTTCAAAACAAAGACCTTTCTTTTCAAAAAGAAAGTGCTTTTAACCCTAAAGAAAAATATGGTACCAAATTGAGGGAAAGAGGGTAGAGGGAAACCCTTTTCTTTTCAAGAAAAGGATTTGGTTCTGCTCCCTCCTGTGAAAATCCCGGCGAGCCCGCCTCAAATTAAAAAATAGCATTCGTTAGAAAATTTCCTTAGGAAAGCTTTTTTATAAGAAGAATGATTAACTCTATGGATGTTGAAAAAAGCTTCTCTAAAGTTCAGAGAACAGAGCACATAAGCAGAGTAATAGGCTATCTAAAAGGGTCAAGTGATGTGCTGCCAATGGTCTTTGATGGAAAAAAATGCTACGGATTTATAGACGAAAGATTGTTTATCTCAACTAAGCTCGATACAAATCAACAGATAAAGGGATTTGACGTCCGTGTAAAAACCATGGATGAGAGCAAGAGCATCTCTGATATCGCTGAAGAGATGCTGAGAAGCTATTGTTCCCATGTGCCCTTTGGAAAAAACGAGAAAGAAGAGAGCATAGAGGGATACATAAAAGCCTCCACAGTTATAAGAGAATTATTAAAAGAGAAGAGCGCTGGTAAAAATGCAGAATTGCTGGCAAAGCCTGTTATAGCTCTGAAAAAAGATGACACAATAGGAAAAGCTATAAACTTCCTCAAGAATTTTAGAGCTGTGCCCATTATAGATGAAAAAGGAAAGCTTTACGGGTGCGTGGAGCAGAAAGGAAATATTATAAATCTTCTAGCGAATAGAGAGAGACCGAGAGAGGGAACATATGTATCAACAAAAGAAGGAAAAGTTTTTAAAAAGCCTGTTGTGAGCTACGCCACGAAATTCGCACCAAAATGCGATGTGAACAACGTCATAGATGAGGGTTTTGTTGACATTATAGATGCATATGGATTCTGCTTTGTATGCAGGGATGATAAACCGATAGGCATATTGACACCTATAGATATACTCAGAGCGCTTGTCTGATGGGTTATACTTTATATACGCGTTATACCGTCTCCCATTCTTTGAGGACAGATTCCCAGTGGGTTGTTGAGACCTCGCTCATGCTGTTTATTTTCGTGATTATTGTTTCATAGCCCTTACCCAGAGTCCTTGTTCTTATCCTAGCGATTATGTCGTATTCCCCTGAAACAAGCGCGACAGAGTCTATGCCCTTTATAGCCCATATCTTTTGCATAAGTTTCAGAGAGTCCTGGCCACTCTTGAGCCTGATGAAAAGAAAACTGCGCACCTCTGTAAAGGATATGTCAACTATGCCCAGCACAACAAGAATAATGCCCATGAACTTCAGAAGTGCAAAGGTGCTGTCTATACCTGCAAGCTGCCCCATGAGTAGAGAAAAAATAAGCGAAAGCACAAGTGAAGCGGACTTCACAGCCTGAGCTATGCTTGCTGAGGATATACCAAGAGCTCTTATGAAGAGAATGTATGAGATCGTTGATAACGTAGTTGCGGTTGCTATCAGACTAAAGTTTTGAGGGATAACATCGAAAGCGAGCAGTATGCTCTCAGGGCTTATTATGAGAGAGAACAGAAGACAGAACACCATTGTGAAAAACACATTCCAGAACCTTATATTGATCGCATCGTTTGATTTGCCCCCAAAGGTCATGGATTTGAGCTTTCTTTGATAAAGTGTAAAGAGCGCATATGCAGGATTCATTATCAGAAAGACTATGATGAGCGCACTGGTCTCAGGTATCCCTTCTGTCATCGACATCATTATAGCCCCAAACACCACAGCAACGCTCGCCTCTATCTCTGCGATAGTGGGCGCATTTTTCTCTGAAAACGCCTCTATGAAGAGGAGGTAGAGAAGAACAACCTGATAGAATGGAAGAACACTTGAAGGATCAGTGAAAGAGAAAAAGAGAGCAAAAAAAGCTATGGTTGTTATCGCATTTCCAGCGCCAGCTAAAATGTGATATAGCAATTCTTCCTTTTTTATCATCCTTATCCTCTTAAAAGAAGGGTCAACCAGAGAGCCTATGCTTCTATTCTTTGTGCCTGTGGAGAAGAATAATCCAAGAAGCATGCAGACAAGCATGCCCACTATAAAAAAAGAGTCAGCATAAGCAAGAGGATCGCTCACTATTTTCATCATTCTGGCATCAAATAGAGCAGTTATTGCATCTAAAATCGCTGCTGTAAAAAGAAGGAGATAAAAAAGATATCTTTTCCTCATGCCCTCTGCTCTCTCATTATCACATGTGTGTGAGTCTTTGATACCCCGTTTACAATATTGATCATGTCGGTTATATCAGCCAATTTCTGCATGTTCTCTACAGTCACCCTGACAACAATATCATATTCTCCTGTTATCACAGATATGTTCTCTATCTGCTCGATCTTCCTTAGCTCCTTAACAATTCCGTTAACGGTACCCGGAGAAGCCAGAATCATAATATAAGCGCCGATCATGCAGTGCAAGCATTTTTCCAATATATCTATATTTCTATCTTCTTTCATTTACTTTTAAAAAAGCAAAACAAAAAATACTGCCTAATGAATAATGAATATGGTTAGGATCTCTCTGGATGGAGTATGGATGCTTAAGGACTTTGAAGGTGCATATGAGATCAAAGCTAATGTCCCTGGGGTTGTGCAGGAAGCTCTGGTTGAAAATAAATTGCTCCCTGATCCTTATAAAGGATCCAATGAAGATCTATTCAAAACCATTGAGAGAAAGGAGTGGATATATGAAAAAGAATTCAATATTGGTGAGGATAGAAAGCAAACTTCTAATGTAGACCTGGTATTCTGCGGGATAGATACCATAGCGGACATATATCTCAATGATGAGCATATAGGAAAAACAGAGGATATGTTCCTCACCTACAGGTTTGACATTTCGAAAAAGCTCAGGAATGAGAGCAATGTTTTAAGGGTTGTGATACGCTCACCTGTGGTAGAGGCTGAGAAATTTGAGAGGGACTTTGGAGAGCTCAACGGCTCTGAAGATACAGCCAGAGGATACGTAAGAAAGGCGCAGCACTCATACGGCTGGGACTGGGGGATTCGCTTGCCTGTGAGCGGCATATGGCGATCCGTTTACATAGAATCATATGAAGGTAGAATAGAGAACTGCACAGCGTATCTGAAGGGAGAGGATATATGCGTTGAAGGAGAGGTCTTTGGAGCCGGAGATGCCGTTGAGGTGCTGGTGGATGGCTCAAAGAGGTGCACCATACCCATTGCCCAGGGGGAGGAATACAGGATCTTTAGAGGCTCTTTTCATATGAAAGACATAAAACTCTGGTATCCTGAGAAGGATCCTTATCTATATGAATTTGTTTTTTTGCTTAAACATAAAGGAGAGGAGCTCTATTCGGAGAGAAAGCAGATAGGACTGCGCACTGTCAGAGTCATCAAAGATAATGGAAGCTTTATATTCGAGATAAACGGAGAAAAGGTCTTTGGAAAAGGAGCGAACTGGATACCTTGCGATAGCATTCTCACAAAGGCTACAGAGGAGAGATACAATAGATTAGTAGGTATTGCAAGAGACGCAAACATGAACATGCTCCGCGTCTGGGGAGGGGGCATATATGAAGATGAAGCATTCTACAGCGCATGTGATAGGCTGGGCATAATGGTCTGGCAGGATTTTATGTTTGCATGCTGCGAATATCCAGATAATCTTCCATGGTTCAGAGATCTTGCTAATAAAGAGGTAAGAGCCATTGTGAAAAAGCTCAGATATCATCCTTCGATAGTCCTCTGGTGCGGAAACAATGAGAACAACTGGGGCTTTGAAGAGTGGGGATGGGATAGAAAAGTTGACGGCTATAACCTTGGGAACAAACTCTATCTCCTAGATTTTCCTCTCATATGCGCCGAGGAGGATGAGACGAGAGATTACTGGCCTTCCAGCCCATATGGCGAGGATAAGGCAAACAGCGAGAATAGCGGAGATATGCATGCGTGGAATGTCTGGAGTGGGTGGGAGAGCTATGAAAACTATGAAAAAAACCATGGAAGATTTATAAGCGAGTTTGGCTTCCAGGGATTTCCCGATGAAACAACGATAAAGGAGTTTGAAGCTGAAGCTCTATTTGATAAGAACATGGTGAAGCACAACAAGCAGAGAGAGGGTATAGAGAGGATCTTGAGGTATATAAATGGAGAATTCGGAGTTGTATGCGACGTTCATTCCATTTTCTATCTCTCGCAGATAGTTCAGGCTGAGGCGATAAAGCGCGGAGTGGAGCACTGGAGGCTGAGAAAGTATGAGACCGCTGGCACACTATTCTGGCAGCTAAATGATAGCTGGCCGGTCATCAGCTGGAGCGCTGTGGACTATTTCGAAAGAAAGAAGGCGCTCTATTACTATGCAAAAAGGTTCTTTGCTGATGTGCTTCCTGCTGTGAAATATGATGGGCAAGAGGCTAGCATATTTCTGGTGAATGATCTAAGAGACGCAAAGAGAGCAAAGGTATCTGTTGAGCTTTTCAAAACAAGCGGTGAGCTTTTGTATAAAAAGGAGCAAGAGCTTGCTGTGCCTGAAGATTGTGTTATGCCTGTTGGTAAGGTAGCCATAGATGAACCTGAGCGAACGGTATGCTATCTTTCTGCATACGTAGACGGCGTGGAGTTTGAGAACTACAGAATATTCTGCAGGTT
The DNA here is from genome assembly GCA_011620765.1 of Thermoplasmata archaeon. Lineage (GTDB taxonomy): Archaea > Thermoplasmatota > UBA186 > UBA287 > UBA287 > UBA287. Next base: position 12,836 of record WOYO01000081.1, on the reverse strand, counting down.
CAGAGATCTTGAGATCCATGATCCCCAGATAGAGGTGGTTGAAGATAATGAAAACATAAAGCTTAGGGCAAAAAAGCCTGCTTTCGGAGTAAAGATGAGCTGCAAGAGCACAGAGGACAACTTCTTCTTTTTGAAGCCGGGCAAAGAGAAAAGGGTAAAAGCAAAAGAGATATATGGTGTTGAGAGCCTCTATAACTATAATCACAGAGTGGTGAGAAGAAAATGAGCGCTATAAAGCTGGGCATAGTTGGATGCGGTATAGCAGTAAAGGAGCTGCACTATCCTGCATTAATGGAGCTGCAGGATCTCTTCAAGATAGAGGGAGTCACGAGCAGAACAGAGGAGAGCGCAGATGCATGCGCAAAGCTATTCAAAACCAGAAGCTATGCCTACGATAATCTATTGGATAGAGTTGACGCAGTAGATATAGCGGTGCCAACGCACCTCAACTATGAGATGATAAAAAAAGCTTTAGATGCAAGGGTAAATGTGATCTGTGAGAAACCCATAGCTGAAAATGTTGATACTGGAAAGAAGATCGTTGAGCTTGCTAATAGTTCTGAAGCTATGCTCTACATTGCAGAGAACTACAGGCATTCTGCGGTATACGCTAAAGCTAAAGAGATCATGAAGAGGATAGGGAAGCCTGAGTTTGTTCTTTACTCCAGGTTCCAACATATGGAGAAAGATGTAAAGTATGCCGCAACCGAGTGGAGGAAAAATCCAAAGCACATAGGTGGTTTTCTCTCGGATGGTGGTGTGCATGACATAGCAGCTCTGAGAATGGTTATGGGCAACATAATAAGAGTTAAGGCTTTTGTTTCCAGAGCTAGAGATTATCTCGGATCCTGTGATACTATGAGTGCTTCTCTTCTCTTTGCTGATGGCGCTCTGGGCACATACTCTGTCAGCTACGGGCTCGCTGGAGAAAACATTTTTTGCATCTCTGGAACAGAAGGGTTCATGAAAATACGGAGTGATAGAAGAGCTATAGAGGTAATTACAGAAAAAGAGGGAAAAGAGCTTGGTGTGGAGGAAGAGAGCATAGAGGAGGAGAACACATACAAAAAAGAGTTTATAGATTTTTATGAAGTGGTGAATGGAAAAGAAAATAGCCTCGGCTCTCCAGCAGAGGCTCTGGAGGATCTCAGGGTTATAGAGGAGGCTATAAAGAGCTCTGAGCTATGAAATCTCTATACCAGAGAGCGCTCTTCTTCTTTCTTCTCTCTAAAGTTTCGTAGTTGACCTGAACTATGCCGAACCTCTTTGAATAGCCTTCTGCCCATTCAAAGTTGTCCATGAGAGACCAGACGCAATAGCCATTCAACCTTACGCCCCCATTTATCGCTCTCTCTGCTTCATCGAAGTGTCTCTTCAGATAGCTTATCCTGTCATCATCCATAACCATGCCTTCCTTAACAATGTCATCTCTGTAGGCAGCGCCATTCTCGGTTACGTAGATCTCTGGATGGCCATATTCTCTATCTACCCTCATCAGGATCTCAGAGAGACCTTTCTCATAAACTTCCCAGCCCATATCTGTGTATTCTCTGCCCTCAAGCTTCTCATTTTTTGTGAGAAGGAGAGCGGACTTTCTATTTTCTCTCACAATGCTTCTAGAGTAGTAGTTAACTCCCAGAAAATCAGGTTTGATGAATTGATCTATGCCATTGGCCTCAAATCCATAGTGCTCTTTAAAGAAAGACAGGATATCTTCAGGATACTTTCCCTTCAGACTGGGATCAAGAAACCATCTATTGCTGATGCCATCAAGGAAACGCGCTGCTTCTCTATACTCTTCCGAATAGGGGTGTGCCGGCGTCAGGTTCAGGGTTATCCCTATCTCTGCACCCTCTATATTCTCTTTTCTAAAGGCATGCACCGCTTTTGCATGCGCTATGTTGAGATTATGAGATACGTTGATAGCTCTTTTAAAGTCCTTTATGCCCGGAGCATGCACACCCAGACCATAACCAAGGTAAGAGATACAGAAAGGCTCGTTGAGAGTTATCCATCTTTTTACCCTGCTACCGAAGCGATGGAAGAGAGAGCCAGCATATTCAGCGAAGAGATCTGTCACCTCTTCATTCTCCCATCCTCCAATATCCTGCAGTGCCTGCGGGAGATCCCAGTGGTACAGGGTTATCATGGGCTCTATACCATTAGCTAACAGAACATCTATTAGGCTACTGTAGAACTTAATTCCTTTTTCATTTATCTCCCCCCTGCCATCTGGAAATATTCTTGGCCATGAAATTGAAAACCTGTAGCATTTGAGCCCAAGCTCCTTCATCAGGGCAACGTCTTCCTTATATCTGTGGTAGTGATCGCACGCTATATCACCATTCTCATCATTCTTTATATTGCCCTTTTCATGAGAGAATGTATCCCATATAGATGGACCTTTACCATCCTCATTCCATGCGCCCTCTATCTGATATGCAGCCGTTGCCGCCCCCCATAAAACACCCATGTAAATGAATAATAATTTCAATATAAATAGATATTTACTGGATTCGAGAGAATAGAAAGATAAAAGATATATACAGGGATTGTCATCTGTTTTTATGGGGGGTAAATTGTGCATTGTGATCGCGGTGCTTTTCATAGCACCAGCTCTTGCCCAGCAGCTACCAAGGAATGAAACCCTATACATCGCGGGACACCACTGGGGTTCTCCGACAGGATGGAACCCTTTAGCAGCCACGCCGAGCTGGCCCTGCTTGAACGCGAACGATGGGCATTTCTTGCTTTATGAAGCTCTTTTCTGCATAAACATACTCACAAACGATCTGGAGCCTCTGGTGGCACAGAGCTATGCATGGATCAATGATCTCACTTTAGAGGTGAAGATAAATAAGGAGGCGCACTGGCAGGATGGAAAACCATTGAGAGCTGATGATGTAATATACACATACGGGCTTGGAAAGAAGTATGATATAGGGCATACAGCCCTCTGGGATATTCTTAACAGAGTGTATAAAACAGATGATTATACGGTGCGTTTTGAGATGAAAAAGGAGAATGCGAACAGGTTCTTATTACTTGATAACCTCTGGAAGGTCTATCTGCTGCCAAAGCACATATGGGAGGGAATAGAGAAAGAGAAGGGCTATGATCTAAAGAGCATAAGGGAATACAGGAATGATAAGCCTGTAGGTTCGGGGCCTTATACCCTCTATTCATACAGCTCTGAAAGAATAGTGCTGAAGCGCTATGATGATTATTGGGGGCAGAAAAAATATGGCGGGCTACCGAAGCCAAAATATATAGTGCACCCAATATTCAAAAGCAATGATGCAGGCAATCTCGCATTTGAAAGGGGAGAGGTAGACATATCCCAGCAGTTCATGCCAAAGATATGGGAGACCTGGCAGAAGGGCTTACCAGCAGGCACATGGTACAGGGAAGAGCCGTATTACATGCCTGGTGTTATACCCTGCATAGTATTCAATTTCGAGAGATATCCTTTGAACGTCACAGAGGTGAGAAGGGCGATAGCATACTCCATAGACTACTCCAGGATAGTTGAGCTGGCGATGTCCAGCTATTCAATACCGGCAAGATCAAGCTTCATACTGCCTATGGGCGCAGAAGCTGAGTTCTTTAATGAAAGCCTTGTGGAGAGATATGGATGGGAGTATGATCCTCAAAGATCCGTAGAGATCCTTGAGAGCATCGGTTGCAGGAAAGGGTCTGATGGGATATACAGGATGCCTGATGGAACAAGGCTGGGGCCATTCAAGCTTGAGTGCCCCTATGGCTGGACAGACTGGAACAGCGCGCTGGAAATAGTCTCTCAGTCTGCAAAAAAAGTTGGTATAGATCTCCAGACCCATTTCCCTGATGCCCCTATATGGACAGATGATTATCTCTCTGGCAACTTTGATATTGTTATGGCCTCTCCTTCAAACTGGCTGGGGCCAACTCAGCCGTGGTCGCGATTTAACTTCGTCATGTACTCTAAAGGTGTGCCCCCAGCAGGGGAGTATGCATTTTCGAACTATGGAAGGTACAGGAATCCAGAGGCCGATAAGCTCATAGAGGCAATACCAGAAGCAGGAGCACAGGAATTGAAAGGATTGTATTCGCAGCTGGACACGATATTCATGCGGGATATACCCGCTATACCTCTCATGTACAGACCATGGCAGTTCTATGAATTCAATGAGATGCACTGGAAGAACTTCCCGGACGAAGAGAATCCATATGCCTCACCCATGCCCCTGGTGCACGACGGCATAAAGCTGCTTTACGGAATAGAGCCAGTTAAATGAGCTATGGAAAGTATGTTTTAAGAAAAGGGTTATGGTATCTCTTAACCTTCTTTATAGCCACCACTCTGGTTTTCATAATACCAAGATTGATACCAGGTAATCCCATATCAGCGATAGTTGCACAGATGGGCTCCGGCGTGCCCAGTGAATCGATGCAGCGCGTTTATGAGTCTTTCATAAGAGACTATGGCTTAGATAAGCCTGTTGTTCTGCAATACATAGATTACATGAAAAACCTCTTTCATGGAGAACTGGGCATCTCTTTCAGCTTATACCCGAAAGGAGTAACAGAGATTATAGGAGAGGCATTGCCATGGACCCTTGCGCTTCAAATACCCGCTATACTCGTCGGCTGGATCCTCGGCAATCTGCTGGGGGCATATGCAGCATATAAGCGCGGTAAGTTTGATAAGGTTCTTTTTCCTGTATCCCTCCTGGTAAGCGCTATGCCCTACTATGTCCTTGCTATTCTCATGCAATACATATTTGGTGTCTATCTGGGGTGGTTTCCACCCAGCGGCGGCTACAGCATGAGCGCTTTTCCATCCTTTACCTTTGATTTTATGGTAGACATTCTATCACATTACACTCTTCCTTTCGTATCGCTTGTTGCGGTAACGATAGGCAGCCAAGCTATAGGCATGAGAGAGATGTCGATATATGAGCTAAACACAGATTATGTCAACTATTCAAGGATGCTTGGTCTGGAGGATAGAAAGATAGTATCATACATATTCAGGAATGCAATGCTGCCCCAGATAACAGGGCTGGCGATAAGTTTTGGCACAATGGTAGGAGGCTCAATAATAACAGAGATCGTCTTCGGATATCCTGGCATAGGCACCTGGCTCTTCAATGCTATAAGACAGAACGACTATCCCTTGATACAGGGTATAGTTCTGGTGATAACCATAACAGTTCTATTTGCAAATTTTTTCTTGGATATCATGTATGGATTTCTTGATCCCAGGATAAAAGCAGGGGAGATGGAAGAAGGATGAATTTGAAGAAGAGAGCCGGAGCGCTAAACAAAAAACTACTCATAGGGGCGATCATATTCTTTGTCATTCTTATAGTTTCTTTTGCATACCCTCCATTTTCAAAGAGAGATCCTCTGGAGATGGAAGGCATGATGTTTGAGCCTCCATCATCGCTCTATCCTCTTGGCACAGACAACTTTGGTAGAGACGTTCTCACAGAGCTTATTTTCGGGACAAAGACCTCAATCACCATAGGATTTATTGCCGGGAGTATAGCGACGCTCATAGGCACAACAATAGGCGTTTTCGCAGGATACTGTGGAGGCAATACGGACAATATACTGAACACTATAACGAACATCTTTCTGGTTATACCGCCAATACTCATACTGATAGTGATATCTGTGAGCATTCAGAGCAGATCCATACTGATTATGTCCCTCATCCTTGGCATAACCAGCTGGCCATGGACAGCAAGGGCTATCAGAGCACAGGCGCAGAGCTTGAGGAACAGAGAGCACATAAAGATGGCAAAGCTGAATGGAGAGAGCCTGGCGGAGATCATAGCATTTGAGGTTCTGCCTTACTTAGCTTCATATATAGTTATGGCTTTTATACTACAGGTATCAACAGGCATACTGAACGAAGCGGCGATGAGCATGTTAGGCTTGGGGCCTACAGATACGGTATCACTTGGCACAATGCTTGAGTGGGCTTTACTGTTTGAATCCGCAAGGATAGGTGCATGGTGGGCTTTTATTCCCCCTGGTTTGGCGATAACCATGATAACCTTCTCGCTATATCTAGCAAACAGCGGGATGGATGAGATAGTAAACCCGAGGTTGAGGGGTGTGGTATGATGCTGGAGGTAAAGGATCTCTCAGCCTCATATGTGCTGCCTGAAGGTGAGATAAGGGCTGTGGATGATGTGAGCTTTTCTGTGGATGAGGGAGAAATACTGGGCATCGCAGGCGAGAGCGGTTGTGGCAAAAGCACTTTAGCTTTCTCAATCTCATTCCTCTTTCCCCCGCCTCTGAGACATGTGGGCGGCTCCGTGCTATTTAATGGAAAGGATCTGAAGAATTTCAATGATAGAGAACTGAGAAAAGAGATCCTTGGCACGAAGATCTCCTATGTTCCCCAGAGCTCAATGAACTCTCTGAACCCTACAAGGAGAGTGAAGGATATAGCATTTGATATCTTCAGAGCCCACATGGATATAAGTGAAAAGGAGATGTATGAGAGAGCAAAAGAGAGGTTAGATCTTCTTTCCCTGCCCGAAAGCGTGCTCAACATGTACTCTGTTGAGCTGAGCGGCGGTATGAAGCAGAGGGTTGTTATAGCCCTCTCAACCCTTCTGGGACCGGAGCTGCTAATAGCTGATGAGCCAACGAGCGCTCTCGATGTGTCATCGCAGCGCATCGTTCTGAAAGAGCTGAAAAAGCTTTTTAAAGACGGAGTCTTCAAGAGCATGATAATCATAAGCCATGAGCTCATCATACTGAAGCATCTTGCTCACAGGATAGCTATAATGTATGCTGGTGAGCTCGTTGAAGTCGGAGAAACTGAAAGGATATTTAAAGAGCCTTTGCATCCCTACACAAAAGCGCTCATAGGCTCTGTTCTGGAGCCGGGGAAGAGAGTGGAGAGAGAGAAGATCCCGTCTCTTCCGGGAGCACCACCAGATCTCAGAGAAAAGATAACCTGGTGCAGGTTCTATGATAGGTGCCCATTTGCTGATGAGAAGTGCAAAAGGAAGCAGGAACTCGTTGAGCGGGATGGAAGGCTGGTGAGGTGCGAGCGTGGAAAAGATATTTGAATGCGTTGATCTCTGCAAAACATTTCAGAAGGGTAGAAAGAGGATAGAAGCCGTCAAGAACGCAAGTTTCTCAATAGGTAAAGGAGAAATAATATCACTGGTTGGAGAGAGCGGAAGCGGAAAGAGCACATTAGCAAACCTCATGCTTAGATTTCTCAAACCAACAGGCGGAGAGGCTTTTCTGGATGGCAAAAAAATAGAGGATTATAGAAAAAAGGAGTACTGGAAAAAGGTGCAGGCAATATTTCAGGATCCTTTCTCATCATTCAATGATTTTTTCTCTGTTAAAAAGATCCTTGAAAGAGCCATAAAGATAAGTTCTTATCCCTCGCCTGATCCCGAGGAGAGGATAAGGGAGGCTGTGGAGGCTGTGAACATAAGGTATGAGGAGATCTGTGATAAAAAACCATTTGAGCTCAGTGGCGGGCAGAAGCAGAGGCTTATGATCGCAAGGATATACCTCATAAAACCGGAGCTGCTAATAGCGGATGAGCCAACATCTATGATAGATGCTGTTCTGAGGGCAGGCATACTTGAGCTATTGCTAAAGCTCAGAGGAACAACAATAATGCTCATAACCCATGATCTGGCGCTTGCCTATTATATAAGTGATAGAATGCTCATAATGCAGAATGGCAGAATAGTTGAAGAAGGGGAGCCCCAAAAGATCCTGGAAGCACCGGAGCATCCATACACAAAAAAGCTCATAGAGGATGTTCCGAAGCTCTCTGAGGAATGGCTCTGATCATTACACCACTGCACCAGTAATTCCGTATAATTCCATAAATTGTAGAAAAGTTTAAGAGAAAGCAGGCAATATAATCTTTATGACAGTGCTGTTAGCGACTCTGGGCTTTACTCACCAGGCTGTTATGCCATCTTTGAGGTGGGCGAAAAATCTGAAAAAAGTAGTGCTTTTTCACTCAAAAAACGCAAAGAGCAAGGAAGCAAAAGAGAAAATAAGAGAGGGGTGTGAAGCCCTCGGAGTACAATTTGAGCCTTATGAAGTGAAAGATGAATATGCACTCACCTCGCTTGTAAAAGAAATGAATGAAGAGCTAAGCAGGATCTCAAAAGAGTACAGAAATGAAGAGATCGTCTTCAACATAACTGGAGGGACAAAAATGCTGGCCTCTGCAGCGCTCATCCTCTGCATAATGAAGGGCATAAAGGCGATATACATAAGGGAGACCGATGGGGAGATCCTTGAGGTCCCTCTGATCAGGATGAAATATTCAGATGTTCTTACACCTTCAGAGAAGAAAACCCTGCGGAGCATAGCGGGCATATGTGAAGAAAATGGGAGCGATGAGATAAAGATGTCATTGATATATGAAAAGCATATGAGGTCAGATTCTGTCATATCTACCTATATCAAAAAGCTGGAAAAACTGGGGCTTGTGGAGACATTCGTTAAAGAGAACAACAGAAGAGAGAAATGGCTGAAGTTCAAAGACAGCGCAAAGTTATGTCTTCTGGAGGATGAATGAAGATAACGCTGTATGGCGGAGTGAATGAGGTTGGCGGCAATAAGATACTGCTTGATGATGGAGAGAGCAGGATATTCCTTGACTTCGGTATGAGCTTTTTCACCAAAAATATGTACTACGAGGATTTCCTGCAGCCGCGCAGAACAAACGGGATCGGGGATTTTCTGGAGCTTAAGATCATACCGGAGCTAAAAGGATTATACAGAAAAGACCTGCTTGAAAAAACGGGAAAACCATATGAAGAGCCAGAATATGACTGCGTTTTTCTGTCACATGCACACTTAGATCACTGCGCCCACGCTTCTTTCATAGACGAAAGCATACCCATTTGCTGCGGGGAGACGACAAAGCTCTACCTTGAAGCCATAAGCGAGAGCTCAAACAGGGATATGGAGCTCGAAGTGCTCAGATTCCTGAGGGATAATGAAGAGATCTCTAGGGACATAAGGACCTTCAGGTCTTTCAATAAGATAAAAATAAACGATTTTGAGGTAAAGCCAGTCCACGTAGACCATACCATGGCAGGCTCTTACGGCTTTATTGTAGAGAACGGTGTGAAGATAGCTTACACCGGGGATTTAAGGCTGAGCGGTCCAAGAAAGGACATGAGCGAGGATTTCATAAAAAATGCCGCTGGGGCAGATGTGCTCATAACCGAGGGAACATCTCTCATGGAGAAGGGGTATGAAAGAGCATATCCTTTTGAGGAGGGCAAGGTAAATTCTGAGAGAGAGGTGGAAGAGAGGTGTATGGAAAGGATAGAAGGGCATAAAGGGCCTGTTTTCGTAGACCTCAACTTCAAAGATATAGATAGAGTTAGAACTTTCTTCAACATCGCTAAAAAATGCGATAGAAGGTTTGTAGTTGGAACAAGGGAGGCATGCATCTTAAAGTATCTGAACATGGATAAAAAGCTTGATGCTCCGGAGCTGAAGGATGTAAAGGTGTATATGAAAAAGAAGAAGAGCGGGTCTTACTGTGAATCCGATTACTACAGCTGGGAAAGGGAGTATATGGACAGCTCCTGGAACGCGGAGGATGTAAAAAGGGAGCAGGATAGAGTTCTGATGGTAATGTCCCTCTATTCCATAAGCGAGCTGATAGACATAAAGCCGCAGAATGGGCTGTACATCCACTCCCGGTCTCTGCCCTTCGATGATGAGCAGGAGATAGATTTCAGGAAGCTCGAGAACTGGATAGCACACTTTGGTTTAGAGCAGCTGCATGCCCACACAAGCGGGCATCTCCGCAGTGATCAGCTGAAAGAGGTCATAAATGCCATAAGCCCAGGGAAGGTAATACCCGTGCATACATTATTCCCGGAAGGTTTTAGGAGCATGTGCGATGGGCTCATACTCCCGCAGGTAGGAAAGGAGATAACGGTATAGTTCTGAAAGCCTGATGTGGATAACAATATTGTTTTGAATATTTTAGAACAATTCTTAAAATATTATAAATAGAATGAAAGACAATAATATTTCATGGACAGAAATTTTGAAGAAGACAGAGATCTTGAGAGGGAGTTGCTACGCCAGGTAGATCTGGCAGAGATGGGGAAAAGGCGAGCTGCAGATGTGGAGGATACGTACATCACGCCCCCATATAACAGTGCAGAAGAGCTCAACGAGCTTAGGAGACGGTTTTTCTTTTCCGAAGAATCTGAGGTTAAAAGAGCGAGCAGAGACGAGATAAGGGGAATGGACTTCCTGCTCAAGGAGATCGATGAGTACCTCTTCTACCTGAAGAACTATGATAAACTCTTAGAGCTCGGAGCGAGGACCTCACCTGGGTTGCTGCTGAGCGGAGTGCCCGGGATGGGCAAGACCCTTGTGGCAAGGTATATAATTTCCCAGTCAGGAGCCAAAGCAATAGATGCAGACTCTTTTCCAAGAAGAACGAGCACGTGGACAAGCGAGGACATAAGAGCTCTTTTCTCTCTGGCTAGAGAATACGTCGAAAAAGAGAAGAAGCCCGTGATACTCTTCTTCGACGAGTTTGAGGTAGTAGCGAAGGAGAGATCCGGTTTACAGATAAGTGAATCCGCTGTTGCTACAGCTCTCACAACTGAAATAGACGGGGTAAAAGGGAAGAGCACGGGCGTCGTAATAATAGCAACAACCAACTACGAGCGCTACATAGATGGCGCCCTGCTGCGCCCGGGCAGGATAGGACACCACATAGAGTTCGGATGCCCGGGCAGGGAAGGAAAGGAAGAGATACTGAGATACTACTGCGAAAAGAAGCCGCATGAGAGCATAGATTATGAGAGCTTTTCTTACATCTTCAAAGAGTGGACAACCCCTGCCAGGATAGAGGAGCTCGTTGAAGAAGCTTACCTCAGGAGCTGCATGGAAAACCTTGAGCACCTGGAGGATGCAAGGGTTACTGAAAGATGGCTGCTGAGGCTCTTGATGGACAGCATCCTGGGTTCGCCTGAGGACTATAGACCGGATGAATATGAAAGGTTCAGGATGGCTGTACAGGTGAGCGGCAAGGTCATAACAGCAAAGCTTTTAAAGCTTCCCGTTCAGCTGGCCATAGTCCCTAAGGAAGGGTACAGAAGAGGGATGACTGTGAGCAACTGCGAGAAGGACTGCTTGCGCGAAAGGCTCATCTCTATCTTCGGCGGCAAAGCTGCATGCAATCTCTTTGGTCTTCCATGGGTAGATGAAGATCCTACTCACATTGCTTTTCTGCTGGCTGCGAGAAATCATATGGGAATAAATGTGATGCACTATGGGGACTGCTGCTCACATGGAGCATCGAACTTTGCCCCGCTTTCTGACAAAACAAGGGCTGGTCTGGAGCAGGGAGCAATAAAACTGGTGGAGGAGAGCAACAATACTGCTTATGAGATCCTGAACTCCTACGGGAAAGATGGAATAGAAAAGCTCGCTAAAGCACTGCTGGAGAAGGAGTTTTTGCTGCAGAAGGAGATAGACGATCTCATAGGAAGTGCGGACATAGATATAGATACAGGCATAGAGATAGAAGCAGGTAAAGAGAGAGGTAATAGGAAGAGGGATCTGGAGATCTGCGCAGGGAAAGAGGGGTGTGAAGAGGATGATATGTGAAGCTGGAGAAAAGGAGAGCGCTGGATTGGGGAAAGAAGTGATCGATAGGAGGAGGAAAAAATGAAAGATACAAATGAAAAAATTGAGGGGCCAAAAGGGGGATAAATATGAGAAAGGATATAGAGAGTATGAATGATAAAACTAGAGTGATCCATAACGTCAACACGGGAAGAACCTTTTCAAAGATCCAGGATGCAGTAGATGACGAAGAAACGATCGAAGGACACATAATACTGGTTTATCCGGGGACCTATGAAGAAAACGTGAAGGTGAACAAGAAATTGACTATAGAGTCTACTGCGGGGCCAGGAGATACCACAGTCAAGGCAAGAGATGCAATGGATCATGTTTTTGAAGTGGTCGCAAATGGCGTAACCATAAAAGGATTTACAGTCTACGGGGCAACTGCAAAGGAAGCAGTTAATAGTGATCGGAGAAGTGGGATATATCTCCACTATGCCAGTCACTGTACTATCTCCAACAATTACTGCGGTTATGATAGAGATCACAAAAACGTGTGCGGTATCTATCTGACCGATAAAAGCACTAACAACACCATCGCAGGCAACATCTGCAATGAAAACGATCGCTATGGTATCGTAGTTATGGATTCGAAGAATATCATCGCAGGCAACACCTGTAATGAAAACCATTGCTATGGTATCGCAGTTAGGGGTTCGAAGAATATCATCACGGGCAACACCTCTAGTGGACACCAGTACGCTTGTATCTCAGTTGGTGGTTTGGGCAATATCGTCACAGACAACACCTGTAGTGAAGCCCATTACTGTGGTGTCTCAGTTGGTGGTTTGGGCAATATCGTCACAGACAACACCTTTAATGGAGGTGGCCACACCGGTATCTCAGTTGGTAACTTGAACAGCATCAGCGTAGGCAACACCAGTAATGGACAAAGTGAGGGCAACAATCTAAGGGAAGGAGACAACATTATCATTGTAGGGATGAAATACGATCCTCTGGAGGTGAAAAAAAATTTTCCGCGCACTTCTAGTATATACCCTTGAAAAGGATATACTTCAGGTGATAAAAGAATGGTATGCATAAAGCACATCTTATTAAACTCTTCGCAGAAAGATAAACTGCTCTCAGTCTCTGTAGTCTATGGAAATGAATTTGATTATGCCCCATTTTCGAAGGCACCATTGTAGGTAACTTAATGAAAATAAAGATGTATC
>WOYO01000012.1 GCA_011620765.1 Thermoplasmata archaeon | reverse complement strand
TATATTTTTTATAAGTTGGATGTCTTTTTAATCCTTCTTCAATTTCTGGAATTTTTCCCCTAAATTCATAAATATCGTTTTCTAAGTTCTTTTTCTTATTGAATTCTCTTGAAGATTTACATTCAAAAACAAAAACAGTATTTTCCCAGCCAGCAATAACATCGATCTGGTGTTCTTTAGGGAATCCTATTCTAAAGGAATCTCTTGCACCATCAACATCGTTAAATTCAAGATTCTGTAGAAATTGCTTAATTTTTTCTTCAAACTTTGTTGCACTCTTTTTCTTTCCCAGCTCTGTTTCTTTTTTTGAAGTAACCATATTCCAAGTGTAATTATATACCTGATATATAAAGTTATCGAGCAAAGCGAAACAACCTTTTGCTAAGCAGATACATGCTACCCCCTTATCAATTATGCATACAATTGAACAGAACGTGCGAAAGCTGTGGTTTTCATATATCGCTCTTCTGCTGGAAACACCAGGCATAATGCTCTTTCTACCTCCGCTGAAGCCTGCGAAGAAGTGTGGCTCTATGAATCCTGTAGCTATCTTCACATCAGCTTCCATAACCTCCCTGTTTACCTCTATAGCATTGCCCCTTGAACTCTTTCCGATGTTAATACAGTCATCTATGTTATGATTGATGATTTTATATCTATTTACTACAGCGTTTCCTATTTTTTCTATAATCTCCTCCCTGTTCATAGGGGGGTAAGTCCGAGAGCCACAACTATCTTTACATCCTTTGCGTTCTGTGTCTTTTTCAATATGTATGGTAAAAGATCTCTATCAGGGCACGCTCTGGTTATGTCTGTGGTAATTATCACCACACTCTTACCTCTTTCAACGTTCAGGGCTTCAATACTTTTCTCTATCTCTTCCTTTTTTATCGGTTTCTCTCTTTTGCTTATGTATGTAGCTATAACTCTTCTATCCGGTACTTCTCCATCAATAAAACCAGTTCCATATAGAAGCTTTATTTTCATGAATTCATATCCCCCTTCTACTTATTCTGTTTTTGTAAATGAGAAAAAAGAATAAGATGAGATAATAACAGGAAAGAAAAAACAGAATAGATTATATATAAGAAGCATTATGTGCTTTATGGATCTTCTTATCCCTCTAGCGCTCTTACCTGTCATACTGGCTTTGATACTGCTGGTGATCTTTGTCTATCCTGCGATCAAAGTTATGCCAGTGGTGTGGGCTTTTACACTCCTGCTTGTTGCGCTTGTATGGCGTATGCCACCGAATGCTTTGATCGCTGCAAATATAAAAGGTTTGGAAGGAGCGCTGGAGATCGTATTGATACTGTTCGGCGCATTGCTTCTGCTTTATGTGCTTGAGGAGTCCGGGGCGCTCTCTGTCATAACCAAAAGCCTTGCTTCCATATCTGAAGATAGCAGGGTTCAGGCTGTTATTGTAGGCTTCCTTTTCGTCTCTCTTTTAGAGTCATGTGCCGGTTTTGGCGTACCTGCTGCGGTAGCCGCTCCTATACTCTATATGCTTGGATTTCCTCCTGTGGCAGCGGTTGTGATCGCTCTCATAGGAAACATGCCTTCTGTTACCTTTGGGGGGCTAGGCGTTCCTATACTGGTATCGTATGGAAAGACCTTAGATGTGCCCGAAGTTGTAAGCACCTTACACTACAGCTTTGAGCAAATGCTAATAAATGTGGGTTTCTGGAGCGCTACGTTTCATGCACTGGTTGGATTTTTTATCCCTTTCATAATGTGTCTTGTTTTGACAAAGTTATGGGGAAATAAGAGAGCAAAGGACGCTCTTGGTGCATGGAAATTCTGCTTTTTTGTTGGCGGCTCTTTTTTCATACCCTACTGGCTATTCTCTTTTCTTGGGCCAGAGCTCCCCACGATAGGAGCAGCTGTCATCTCCCTCCCTCTGGTGATGTATACCTCCAGCAAAGGTTTCCTCATGCCAAAAAAGGTATGGAGAGTTGGAGAAAAGAAGGAAGAGGAGACAAAAAGAGAGATGGAGCAGGGAGAAAGAGAGAAAAATATGTCTGCCATAAGAGCATGGAGCCCTTATATTGGAGTTGTTGCTATCCTGATAATAACAAGAATTCCAGCAATCTATGATGCAATATCCTCTGTCACCTTCTCATGGAACAGCGCCCTGGGCTCAGGAATATCTATAGCCATATCCCCCCTGACAATTCCTGGAGTTGTGCCTCTCATTCCCATCGCTCTGATATTCATGCCTCTTTTCAGAATGAATAAGAAAGGTATAAGAAATGTTTTTTCAACAACAGTCCAGAGAGCGATCCCAACCTCTGTTGTTCTTGTGTTTTCAGTAGCTATGGCGATGCTCATGGTAAACTCCTCAATAAATCTTTCAGGCTATGAAGGTATGCTCGTCATTTTAGCTAAAGCATTAGCATCCATCTTCGGGAGAGCCTGGGGTTTCATAGCACCCTTCATAGGTGCATTTGGATCGTTCATAACAGGCTCAAACACAACCTCAGACATGACCTTCGGGCTACTGCAGTGGACCGCAGCCCAGCAGGTGGGGATCTCAAGCGAGATAGCATTAGCCCTTCAGGCTGTTGGAGGATCTCTGGGTGTAACTATATGTGTAGCAAAGGTGATAACAGCCTGCGCCACTGTCGGTATTGTTGGAAAAGAGGGAGAGGTTATGAGGAAAACAATATGGCCTACACTTCTATATTGCGCAGCTGTAGGCGTTCTAGGTTTGGTGTTTACTCTTTTATTATAACTCTAGATCTTGCATTCCGGGTTCAGTATATTGTAAGGATCAAAGAGGTTTTTTATATCTTTTGAAAGTCTCAGATATCTCTCATCAAGCGCCATGCTTAGAAGTTCTTTCCTGATCTTTCCTATCCCGTGCTCCGCTGTTATTGTACCCCCGAGCTGGACTGCTTTTTTATAGATCCTCTTCTTTATCTCTTCGAGTTTTGCCATATTGAGATCATCCATGATGTGCGCATGCAGGTTACCATCAGCTGCATGCCCATAGAGGGGCATTTTTATGCCATATTCTATGGCAATAGCATCCATATTGTCCATCAGCTCACCTATTGCGCTGGGAGGCACAGAAACATCAAGTATGTCCAGAGTGTGCTCCTTCAGCGCTGTGTATATATTGCTCCTTATCTTAAGCACATCATCCTGCTCCTGCTTCCTTTCAGCTATCAGGGGCTCCAAACCACCATTCTGCTGTGCTATATCGGCTATATTCTCACAGAGCTCATAGGTCGTTTCTTCCTTGTTCTCCGCAACTATTAGCATGAGCTGGGCTTTACCTTTATCGCATGGCCACCTTAAACCAAGGTGCTTGGCAGATAGATCTACCAGATCCTTTTCGACATACTCAACAGCCAGAGGGGTTATTCCTTTCTGAAGCATTTTAGGCACAGTAGATAGAGCAGTGTGCCTATCCTCAAAAGGGACTATAAGAGTCACGCTGGATCCAGGCCTGGGATACAGCTTCAATACAGCTCTGGTTATTATGCCAAGAGTCCCTTCACTACCTATGAATAGATCCATGAGATCATAGCCTGTATTGTTCTTCAACAATTTTCCTCCCAGGTTTAATACAGCACCATCAGCCAGAACAACCTCTAACCCTTTTACATAGTTGCGCATAACACCATACTTCACTGCTCTGGAGCCTCCTGCATTGCATGCAATAAGCCCACCAACCTGGGCTCCTTCATCCCCGGGATGTGGAGGGAAAAACAGGTTATGCTTTTCTACCTCTTCCTCTAACTGGGCTAAGGTCACACCAGCCTCTACACTGCACATGAGGTTCTCTTCATCTATCTCTATCCCCTTCATTCTCTCTAAAGATAAAACAATGCCCTTCTTTGCAGGCACAGCCCCTCCCACTAGACCTGTACCACCACCTCTGGGGTATACAGGTGCTCTGTTCTCATACGCTATCTTCATTATGC
>WOYO01000023.1 GCA_011620765.1 Thermoplasmata archaeon | reverse complement strand
TAAATAGCGATATGTAGAATATAGCATATGGGCAAAAGAATGTTTTTGATAGCGCTAGCAGCAGCGCTCCTGCTACCCGCTCTCGCTGCTGCGGGTTTGCAGGCAGACGAGGACACACAGACCCAGGCAACACAGACACAGGCAACACCAACACAGACTCAGACAGCGCAGAACGCGGGCGTCTGGTTCACAGGGCTCTTTGAGGAAACGACATTCATACCATTATCAGAGATCATGGAGATGGAGCCGAGGTATGTGACTGTAACGATGGTGGGGCATAGCATAGGATATGCAGGGAGATGCACATACAAGGGAGCAACTCTGAAGGATGTTATGATGGCAGCGGGATATACAGGAACCAGGGATCCGGATGTGGGGATTGAGGATATGATAAGGGTCATAGGAAGTGATGGTTATGGATGCGTTTTATCATGGGCAGAGGCTTTCGATCAGGATGATAGCAGGAACATAATCCTTGCCTATGAAAAGGACGGAAAGCCCCTGGACGAAGGAGAGGGCCCCATAAGGCTGGTTACGGCTAACGACAGCTATATCGGAAGGTACATAAAGGATGTTGTGCAGGTTGATGCGGTCACAGGCTATATGCTTCCGCCAAAGGAATAGGATTTAAATCAAGGGATCCCCGGTATTATCCAGATCCCGTCCTCATCCTTCTTTATCTTTGCGTTTATGCCGTAGACCTCTCTTATGCTCTCTTCGCTCAGTATCTCTTTTCCACCGCAGCTGTAAACCCTGCCTTTATTCAGCATCAGCAGTCTATCGCAGTATCGCACAGCCATGTTGAGATCATGCATGGCTATGATGGTTTTTCTCTCCTGTTTTTTGAGAAGATCCATGATCTCAACCTGATGCTTTATATCCAGATTGCTTGTTGGCTCATCCAGCAGCAGGATCTCCGGCTCCTGCGCCAGGGCTCTGGCTATTATAACCTTCTGTCTCTCTCCGCCACTGAGCTCTGCCAGCCTTCGCATCGCATCTATGCCCAGCATATCTATAACCTCCCATGTGCGCTCTATATCATTATAGCTAGGCCTCCAGCTCATGTAAGGCTTTCTTCCCATAAGCACAGCATCGAACACTAACACAGATGGGACGCTCTCGCTTATCTGAGGCACATAGCTTATGCGCTTTGCGATCTCTCTGTTCTCTTCTCCATCAACCAGTATTTTGCCCTTTTTCGGCTTTATAATCCCATCTATGCACTTTAGCAATGTCGTCTTTCCTGCTCCATTTGGACCTATAACCCCCAGAACTTCATTTTCCCTTACTTCAAAGCTAACATCTTTTAAAGCCTCTCTGCTTCCGTAGCTTACCGACACTCCCCGCACTTCCAGCATCATCGCCTCCTGCCAGTCAGGATAAGGTATATGAATAAGGGCGCGCCCAGAAATGATGTCAGAATGCCTACCGGGAGGATTATGGGGGAGAAAAGGGTTCTTGATGCGGTGTCTGCAGATAGGAGGAGCAATGCACCTGCTATGCATGATGCAGGCAGCAGATAAAGCGCATCCTCTCCTAAGACCCTACGCACGATATGCGGCACCACAAGACCTATGAATCCTATGATCCCTACAAATGACACTATCACAGCTGTGATGAAGGAGGAGAACAGCATACCAGAGATCCTCACTCTCTCAGCGTTAACTCCAAGGCTTTTTGCGACATCATCACCATACTCCATGGCATTGTAGTTCCAGCTGTTGAGGATGAAAAAGATCAATATGAACAGAAAACAGAGAAACATTATCGCTATCTCCTGCCAGCTTGCCCTGCTGAGATCTCCGAACTGCCAGAAGGTTATGGCAGCGAGCTCCTCATCCGTAGAAAAATATTTTATCGCTGTTAGCCCCCCTGTATACAGGGAGCCAAGAGCAACCCCTGTGAGAACCATTGTTTCAGCGGTTGCGCCCTTATACTTTGCCAGCGCTATCATCACAAAAACTGCTACGAGAGAGGAAACAAAGGCAGCAATGGGGGTAAAGTATAGCTCTGGACCAAGAACAGCTATTGAAAGTGCAGCACCGAAGGATGCAGCGTGTGATATGCCCAAGGTGTATGGTGAAGCAAGATCGTTTCTGAGTACGCTCTGCATGACCACACCAGCTATGGATAGCCCTGCTCCTCCAACCATGGCTGCTAAAGCTCTGGGAAGTCTTATGTGCGCTATTATCGTGTAAGCTTCATGGTTCACAGGATCAAAGATCTGGCTCAGAGATATATCGGATGGGCCTATCATCAGGGACAGCAGAAAAACGAGCATGAGCGCTATCGTGCATGCTGTTATGAATAGCACCTTCCGCCTTATGTGCTCCCTGTATTGCTCTCTTGCATCATTGGATTTCAATACTTCTTTAATTCTTCTCTCGTTAGGTTCCTCCATAAATTATCCTCCATATGCACCAGAAGAACAGACATGTTGTTAAGAAGGACCGTTTTTACCTTTCCCTCTATCCTTACTATCTCGTCATCGCGGAGAGGGCCGTGAGGTGATCTGACTTCATCTATCCCTTTGACTCTCAGGAGATCCTTAACCTTTGCTTTGCCTTCCGCTATATCAAGCCATCCCCGGAACCTGCCATCATTATTGGAGAGCCTCAATCCGGCTCCGGCAAGAGCCCCTATAACCCCATCACCGCTGCCCCCATGGGCAGTCAGGCTAACCTTTTGAGCTACGCGAAGAGCTTCATCTTTTTGAACCACGCTCACCTTTGCCCTTTTGCCGAAGTCTATAATCTCTCTCTTTACTTTTTCATCCACAGCGCCCACGATGCACAGCCCAGGATCCGAGCCGCAAGAGCTCTTTTCTTCTAACATCGATGATGCGATATCGAAGATCTCTTCTGTGTCTGCTCCGCTTACCTTAAAAGCCATAGCGCTGTTGTGTGATGTGTATGGTATTGACTCATGAACAAACAGCTGATGTCTTGTTACCCTCGATACTGCTGCTTTTTTCGCTATCTCCTCTGCTATGAGCTCTGCAAGCTTTCCTGTGGCGCCTTCATCTTTTGTGTCCGTATCATCTATAGCTACAACCAGCTCCTGCGCATCTCTCTGCATGTTATAGCCCCCAGATCTCTTCCATCCTGCTAAAAATAGGAGAGCCCACAAACATCGTGTAGATCTCATCAGCTTTTTTTGTGGGATCAATGTCATAAAAAGCCTCTGGATAGATTATCTTGCCTATGAGATAGGAGTCTACTAGTATGGTCTCATAGTTATCCCCATAGTCTCTATAGGGCAATACCTCAAATGCGCTCTTTGAAGAGAGTGATTCGAACATGGGCTTATCCAGGTCCTGAAGGGCATGCCCGCCAGCGTCTATGAATATGTAATCAGGATCCCATTCGAGCAGGACTTCTGGGTCTATGGTTATCTGTCCTTCCGTGACCTTTGGAGGGAGCTCTATTTCTGTTTCATCGAGCGTTCTGGCATTCAATAGCTCGAAAGGGATGTAGTCTGTCCTTGTTTCAAGAATGCCATTCTCACTGCGGCCTATGCCCCCCACATAGACCCTTGGTCTGGAGGTAGCTCTTTCGGCTCTTTCTCTAATATCTTCGATAGTTTTCTCTGCGTATCCTATCAGTTCTTCAGCTCTCTCTTCTTTACCCAGAGTTTTTCCTGCTACCCTGAGGGCTTCAAATAGCTCATCAAAATCCGCCTCGCTATCACCCAGGAAAACGACAGGTATGCCTGTCCTGCTTTGAAGTGTTTCTATCTTGTCTTTCCACCGTGTGAGAAATATTATGTCAGGCTTTAGCGAAACTATAAGCTCTGCATCACCGCCGTGCCTCGGGCCTACAGATGGAAGCTCGCTGAGCTCAGGATGCGCTAAGAGATAGGGTCTGGAGGGATTCTTTTCATTATCCTCTACCCCGACTACAAGATCGGTTGCATCCAGATAGGTTATCAGCCTCAGAGCTCCTCC
>WOYO01000019.1:1724-4075 GCA_011620765.1 Thermoplasmata archaeon | reverse complement strand
AGAGAGGCTGCTATCTCCGCATCCTTTTCATCTCCATTTTTAAGAAGAACCACCGGGCCGGGAAAGCCTGAGATCTCTATCAGCGCATCCTCGCTTTCAGCGAGCTCCTTTAGCCTCTTATTCTCTTCCTCATTCCTTCCAACAACAATCTTCGCTCCGCTCTCTGTCCTGAAGTGCCTCCCCAACTTCAGGAGAGCTATGTCCTCTTCTCCATGCTTCAGTGCATCCTTCAACCTCTCTGAAAATTCCGGATCTGTGAGAAGACAGCCTCCCGCAGGGGTGGCAAATTCGGTAAGCCCGAGCTTTTTAGCCAGAGCTATCTGCTCTTTTCTTCCTCTTCCCTTTATGCCGGGAAGTTTTTCTCTGTCTACCTTACCCTCAAGCTCTGGTATGGTGGGCTCAAGAAGCTTCGCGCTCAGAGGCCTGAGCAGATATCCCTCCAATCCACTCTCCTTCTCTATAAGCTTTAGCTGCGCGCTCTGCTGGCTCATAGGTCTCTGCCCTAAAACCTCACCGGTAAAAACAAAGTCAGCGCCCTCTCTCTCCATGAGCTCTCTTGCCTTTTTTAGCATGAATATCTTGCAATCTATGCATGGATTCATATTTCTACCATATCCAAATCTGGGCTTCTTAACAAGCTCCATGTAATCCTCATGGCATTCTATCACTCTGATGCTCACGTCAAAAGCTTTTCCCATCTTCAGCGCCCATTCTATGCCTGTAAAGGGCGTTTTGAAGGATATGGGTATGACCTCTATCTCCTGATCCAGCATCAGCTTTGTTGCTATAGCGCTATCAAGCCCGCCAGAGATGAGGCCTATCGCTTTCACCCTTGCGCTGCCTGCAGCTATATCCTCCACTGATCCCATAGCCACTCAGTGCTCAGATATCTCTCAGCCATATCAGGCAGTATAACAACAATCATGGACCCTTTTTTGAATAGCTCTCTGGCTTTTATAGCTCCACACACCGCAGCCCCGCTTGATATTCCCGCTAAAATTCCTTCTTCCCTCGCAAGCCTGAGCATCATATCCGCGCTCTCCTCAGCGCTGACCTTTATTATCTCATCTATGAGATCCATCCTGAAGACCTCTGGCACAAAGCCAGCACCTATGCCCTGAAGCCTATGCGCCTTACCCTCTATGCTCTTACCGGCTCTTGCTGCTGTCAAAACAGGGCTCTCAGCCGGCTCAACGGCTATAGCTTTTATTTTTTTCTTCTCTTTCAAAGCTTCAGCTATCCCTGTGATTGTGCCTCCGGTTCCAACACCTGCAACAACGCCCTCCACTAAACCGTCAGTATCATTCCATATCTCCACGGCTGTTGTCCTCCGGTGCGCCTCAGCATTTGCCCTGTTCCCAAACTGATCACACATATAGTAGCCACGAGCCTTAAGCGCTTCAGCCTTTTCTATCGCGCCTTTCATTCCTCTATCTGCGGGCGTGAGCAAAACCTCTGCGCCCAGAAGCTTCATAACCTTTATTCTCTCCTGCGATGCGCTTTCAGGCATCGTTATTACGAGCCTGTATCCTTTTATTGCACACGCCCATGCGAGCGCTATGCCTGTGTTGCCGCTTGTCGGCTCCACTATGCCCTCTTTTATCATTCCTTTTTTCTCTGCTTCCTCCAGCATCGCCATGCCTATTCTATCCTTGGCGCTGCTCGCCGGATTGAAGAACTCAAGCTTTGCTATGATCTCTAGCCCAAGCTCATCAGAGATCCTGTTTAACCTTACCAGAGGCGTTCTGCCCACCAAATCTCCTATGTTCTTCGCTATCCTCATTTTCTCCCTCTTTTGTTTTCCTCATCTGTCTCCTCTATCGTTCGCTCCAGCTCCTCTATCCTTCTCTGCATATCGACAAGCATCTCTACCAGAGGATCAGGGAGCCTCTCCCTGTTACTGCTTTGCTCAACGCCTTTGACTATCCTTCCTGGCACACCAACGACCGTGCAGTTTGGTGGAACATCTTTTACCACCACAGATCCTGCCCCTATCTTCACATTATCCCCCATGTTTATGTTGCCCAGTATCTTTGCCCCTGCGCCAGCAACAACATTTTTTCCTAATGTAGGGTGCCTCTTCTGCTTTTCCTTTCCTGTTCCCCCAAGAGTGACACCCTGGTAGAGGACACATCCCTCACCAACCTCTGCTGTTTCACCTATAACCACACCCATGCCATGGTCTATGAAAACACCCTTTTCTATTCTTGCCCCCGGATGTATCTCTATGCCAGTTTTATGCCTCCACCTCTCGCTCCTATTCCTTGCCCATCTCCTGTGCCCTGTATTCCATAGCATGTGCGTAACCCTGTGATGGTATAGCGCTTTAAAGCCAGGGTATTTTTTGTTCA
>WOYO01000019.1:0-1624 GCA_011620765.1 Thermoplasmata archaeon | reverse complement strand
CCGAGCTCTGCATAATTGTTGAAGTTCGTTTCATCTCTTTCAAGCGGCATCCATATGCTCATACCACCCGCTCCTTCGTAGCCACGTCCGTAGTTCTTGGCGATCACAGCACCATCTATAGATTGCTTAAGATCTCTTGCCTTGGAGGTTATGTTCTCGCCAAGGTTCGCCTTTTCGATACTGTCAGCGAACACGTAAAGATCTCCATACTCATCGTCACTAAAACGCAATGCATCTTCATATGCATCAAGCGCCTTATTCTTGTCTTTCGCGGAGTTAAGCTCCCCGATAAGCGCATCAAGATTATTCGTTATCTCAGAGACCTTCTCCGTCTTTACTGCGGATAGTGTTGGTCCATCGTAACTATTAACCACTGTTTTTGCCAGTTCTTCCGGAGTAGCGCCCTTAAAAGCAGCAGCCACTATGGGATCATAGGTCCATCCTGTACCAGGCTCTACCTCCTCAGATCCTATCAGTATGTCTGCATCATCCTGATACTGATAAGCGTGCTCCGCCATCTGCATCAAGCAAGCATCAAATCCTATTATGTCCTGCTTTGGTGATGAAGAATGGACTTTATCCATTTCCATGGGTGTGAGAGCATCGTAGCCATCGCCGAAGTCAGAGCCGACGCTCTTTGTGCGCTCATCACTCTCAGTTACCTCGTATCCTTCCCATTTCCAGCCACTTCCATGGTTCCAGTAGATGACTGCAGTGTTGTTTGCAGAATACTCATTTGTGGCCCATGTTATAAAGTCTGTAGCTGACTGTGGATCTCCCATGTTCACCTCTCCGAGATCCTGAACCATCATAGAGTCTATCTTCCTGGGGTCATTTGTTTTGTCTGTCGAGTCCGGCGTTATGACATACCTTCTTGTGCCTGTCCAGTTACCATTCGACTTATCATCCGCCCTGGGGCTTTGAGCCCCATCCCATCGATCAACCTGAACCACAACGGTAGCCCTGGAGTTCAACTCATTTGCAGTCTGCTGTCTTATCTGCTCCTCCATTTCTGGGGTCACCGTAGTGCCCTTTTCCCTCTCTGCTTCAATCCTATTATTTGCCTCTTCATCGATGGCGCTCTTTAGTCCCGCCTCCATCTCATTTATATCGTCTATTGCAAAGCTTTCGAGGTCATTGTCAGCAGTCATGTACACCATTACGAGCCAGTCCCTTTCCTGTTCTGCCGCTGTTTCATCAGTGGTCTGTGCTGCGGCCATGGTTAAGAGAAGGGAAAGAGCAATGAATGCAGGCAAAAACATCTTCATTCTATCACCTTCATTCTTTCACTGAAATCCTCCATATCCCCATCGTAAGTAACAACAAGCATTGGGCCCTCCTTAAAGGGCTCTTCCATGTAAGAGGTATCTATGACTCCTGTGACACGGACTTCTTTGTCGGTCATAGAGTTCACATAGTCACGCCATTTGCTCTGGAGCTCTCTGTAATCTTCAAAAGTTTCGGTCTGCTCCGCTATTTTATCAGAATCTATCCATACCTGCACAGCTATTCCATTACCTTCTTCATCATATAACCCATAAATGTCTCCTCTCATCCATCCATAACCAACCCTTGAGCCAAAGGTTCCCTCAACTGTTACAGTTTCATTTTCGTATTCTTCAGG